>NZ_JBFBDW010000006.1:0-219070 GCF_040683455.1 Kitasatospora sp. NPDC093679 | reverse complement strand
CGGGTGCGGGGGCACCTGCATGCCGGGCTCGTCGGCGATGTCGTCCGGGCCGTAGTGGTCGACGAAGCACCAGGCACCGACCATCCGCCGCCCCATGCTCGGCAGCAGCCGGCGCACCACAGTGGATCCGCCGAGCGCTGTCTCGCGGGCGACCAGCAGGTCCCGCACCGGACCCTCGGCGCGGTTGCCGCCGCAGGTGGTGGGGGTGGGGCGCAGGTCGAGGTCACTCATGGCGGCCGGCCTCCTGCCCGTCGGCACCGGCACCGGCACCCGCACCGGCTGCGTGCTGCCAGCGCACCGCGCCGTGGTGCGCCTGTTCGACGATCGGGGTGCCGCCGCGGACCGCCCGGGTCACCGGGGTGCGGTCGGCGATGTCGAGCAGCCGGGCCCGCTGCGCCTCGTCGAGGTCGCCGAGCAGCTCGATCCGCCGGGTGATCCGCACGCTCTTCTCCGGGCCCTTCTCGTAGCCGAGGTGCACCCGGACGGTCTCCAGCGGCCAGTCCTTGCGCTGGGCGTACATCCGCAGGGTGATCGCGGTGCACGAGCCGAGTGCGGAGAGCAGCAGGCCGACCGGGGTGGTGGCGGTGTCGGCGCCGCCAGCGGACGGGGGTTCGTCGGCGGCCAGCTTGTGGTGGCCGGAGCGGATCTCGACGCGGTAGTCCTCGCCGGTGCTGGTGGCGACGGCCGCCGCGGAGCGGACGAAGGCGGGGGCCTCGGTGGTGGTGTCCATGGTGTCCTCGGGGGAGTGCCCGGTCCGGGGCGCGGTCACAGGCCGAAGCGGTCGCGCTGGGCGGCCGGCACCAGCTCGGCGTAGTCGGGGTGCTTGGTGATCCAGCCGCGGATGAACGGGCAGTACGGCAGCACGGCGGCGCCCTGCTCGCGGGCGGCGTCCAGCGCGCCCTGCGCGAGCTTGCCGCCCAGGCCGCGGCCGCCGAACTTCGGGTCGACCTCGGTGTGGATGAAGGCGAGCTCGGTGCCGTAGCGGTGGTACTCGGCGAAGCCCGCGAGCTCCTCGTCGTCGAAGATCTCGAAGCGGGAGCTGTCCTGATTGTCCGTCACGCGAATCGCCATGGGTCCTGCCTCCTCGATCGAACCGCGGGTCTCGCGGCCTTTGTAGTTTACGATTAAACCAATCGGTGATCAACCGCATTCCCGGGGCCCCGGTCCCGCCGCGCGGGTCGGCGGCACCCCCTCGCGACCCCTTCCGCGACTCCGGGTGGTCGACGGGCCGTCAGGAGCTACGCTGGCCCGACACGATTCGATCATGGACCGAGGGGGCGCAGGGGTGCAACGGGTCGCGGTGGTGTCCGGCGGCGGTACGGGGATCGGCAAGGCCGTCGCTCGTGCGCTCACCGCCGAGGGGTGCCGGGTGGCGGTCGTCGGCCGGCGCGTCGACGTACTGGAACGGGCCTGCGAGGAGATCGCCGAGGCCGTACCGGGAGCGGAGGCCGTCCCAATCGCCGCCGACCTCACCGTGCCCGCCCAGGTGGCCGTGGCAGCCGAGGCGATCGGCGCGCTCGGGCCGGTCGACGTCCTGGTGAACAACGCCGGCGCGATCATCACCCCGCCCGCCGACGACGGCCTCGACGCCCTCGCCGCGGCCTGGCGGCACGACCTGGACACCAACCTGCTCAGCGCCGTCCTGCTCACCACGGCCCTCACCGACCGGCTGCGCCGCCCCGGCGGGCGGCTGATCGTCATCAGCTCGGCGGCGGCCCAGCGCGGCGGCGCCGGCCCGCACTCGGCCGGCTCCTACGCGGCGGCCAAGGCCGCCCTGCACGGCTGGGCCTTCGGCCTGGCCCGACAGCTCGGCCCGGACGGGATCACCGTCAACGTCCTGGCCCCTGGCTACGTCGCCGAGACCGAGATCTTTGGCGCGGGGTGGTCGGAGGATTTCCACGCCCGCAAGATCGCCGACACCCTGGTCGGCCGGGCCGGGACCCCCGGGGACGTGGCGTCCGCTGTGGCGTACCTGGCCTCGCCGGCGGCCGGCTACATCACGGGCCAGGTGATCGGCGTCAACGGTGGAGCCGTGCTGGGCCGGTAGCCCCCGTCCGTGGCTCGTGGCTGATGGTTCGAGGCCTGTGGCTCGTGGTTTGCGGCCCGTGACTTGTGGCTGGTGGTCCGGTTCGTGGCCTGGGGCCGGGACCGGCGGCTGGGACCGGGCGGCCGCGACCGGCCCCGGTCGGGCGGCGCCTCCCCGTCACTCCCGGACGGGGCCCGGGGCGGCGGAGGCGCGGGCTCGTCGGGGTCGCTACCGTCCCTTGCGGGCGGCTCGGCGGCGGGCGAGGAACACGCCGATCAGCATGCCGACCAGGATGGTCACGGTCAGGACGACCCAGAGTGGCATGGTGACGTCGGAGACCCAGAGGGTGATGGTCACCGACGCGGTGTTGACCGCGATGAACCACACGGCGAGGACCGCGATGACGCCGACCGCGATGGTGCGCAGTCGCACCTCGCGGCCCTTGACCGTGAGACGTGACGGCTCGTGCTGGGTGTTCTGCGACATGGCTTCAGTATCGTGCGATTTGCCTGATTCGTCCCCGGAGGACGGCTCTGCCGGGCCTCCGGGTGCCGCGCGGGCGGGTGAGGCCCGGCGCGAGGTGCGGCCGCGGTCCGTCCGCGGGAAGCTCGAAGGATGACGGCGCTGGTGGTGATGCTGGAGATCGAGCAACCGGGCACGGTCCACGATCTCGGCGGTGGCGAGCACGCCTCGGAGGGCCGCGCGGCCCTGGTCGTGCACGCGGCCCCGGTCGCCGCCGACGGCGGCCCCGAACGGCGGACCTTCTGCGGCTCGGACACCGCGGGCCTCGAACGCGACCCCTGGCAGCCCGCCGAGGACGCCGCCGTCTGGTACCCCTCCCGGTGGTCCCAGCGGGTCTGTGAGGAGTGCGCCGCCGCGGTGCGAGGCCGGTGAGCGCCGGCCGGTCGTCGTAGGCCGGCGAGCGAGCGGCTGCCCGGCCCGGCCCGGTCGGACCGGGCCGGGCAGCCGGAGCGGCCGGGTGCTCAGCGCCAGCTGTCGTGCAGCACGAGGGTGCCGGTCGGCGGGGTGACGGTGGCGTGGTTCGGCCCGTCCTCCCAGACGACGGTGCCGTCGGCGTTCTTCTTCAGCAGCTTGTAGCGGACTGCGGTGTTCGGGGGCAGTGAGGCGATGCCGGTCCACTCCGGGTAGACGACGTGGCTGGTGCTGAGTGCGACGGCCTTGGCCGGGTCCCAGGCGCCGAGTTCGGCGAGGTCGCCGGAGACGTACAGGGTCTGCCCCCAGGTGGTGGAGGCGGTGGCGGTGAAGACGGCGGTGAGCGGGTGCTCGCCGGTGACGTTCCAGCGGTCGGAGAGGGTGGTCTCGCCGCCGGTGCCGGAGAGGAAGACGGAGCGGTTCGGGATCGACTCCCACTCCACCGCGCCCGCGGCGGTCCGCTTCAGGTACTTGTAGGTGAGCTGGCCGCCGGGCGGCAGCAGGAGGTCGACCGACCAGGTCGGGTAGCTCCGCGCGTCGGTGGTGAGGGGGACGGCCGTGGCCGGATCCCAGGCGCCGAGTTCGGCGGTGCTGCCGGAGACCAGCACGGTGTCCCCGTACTCGGTGGCGGCCGTGACCTGCAGGTGCACGGGAGTGCCGAGGGTGCCGCCGGTGGCGGCCCGGGCGGCCGTGGCGGGCAGGAGCAGGCTCGCGATCAGGGCCGTGACCAGGGCGGGGAGTAGCAGGAGGGGTCGCAGCCGGGCTGCGGTGGGGTGCGGCTGGGGGAGCGTCATGTCCGTTGTCCTCCAGGTCGAATGGCGGCGCGGGGCGCCGCGGAGGGGGAGGCCGGGGCTCGCGTGCGGCGTCGGAGGCGAGCGGCGGTCCGAAGTGCTGCAAAGTCTTGCAGCAACTTTCATGCCAATGGGCGATTTCCGGCCAGGGTGGGGTCGCGCCTGATCGGCGGGTGGGCGGCAGGGCCCCGACCTCGCCTGACCTGCGCACGACACCAAGACGGCGGACCGCCGGCACGCCCCGGCTCCGCCCTCCCGGAACGCGACGGCCACCCGACGGCCACCGGACGCACCCGCCGAGGGCCCCGCCGTCACCGCGCGTGACACCGGGCCGCGCGACAACGGCGGGAACCCGGCCCCTCGCCGGACGGCCGGCTCAGCCGGTGCGGGCGAAGTCGCCCCAGACCGAGGCCCGGCCGCCCGCCGTCGCGGCGTCGATCCGGTACCAGTCGCCGCCCGCGTCCCGCCCGCCGGCGTCGTGCCCGTACTGGCCCGCGAAGACGTGCTGGCCGACCGGGACCGTACGGCCCGCCTTCAGCACCCAGCGGTAGACCAGCACGCCGCCCTCCTCCCGGACGGTCACCGTGAAGTCGTCCGCCGACAGGGTCTGCCAGTGGCCGGTGTCCTTCACCCCGCCGGTCTGCGGCACGTGCAGTTCCAGCGTCAGCGCGGTGAGCACCTCACGGGTCTTGAAGGTCACGTTGCTCTGCGCCCAGAAGTCCGTGCTGTGCGGATCGACGGAGCCGTCCGCCCACAGCGGGCCGTCCTCCGTCCGGCTCCCGGCGGGCCTCGCCGACGTCGTCGGCCGGGCGGAGGAGGGTGAGGCGGAGGGGGACGTCGAGGCGCTCGGTCGGGGCGCGCCGGACGGCGGCCGGGACCCGGAGGTCGGCGCCGGCAGCGCCTCGGGCGCGGTGGACGGCGGGGCGGTGCTCGCTGCGGAGCTCGGCGAGGGGGACGGCGCGGGCGGCGTCTGCGGTCGCTGGGCGATCGCGGCCACCGCGAGACCGCCGACGGCCAGGGCCGCGGTCGCGGCCAGCCCGGCCAGCGCCATCCGGGGCCAGGAGAGCAGGCCGCGGCGTACCCGGTGGCGGCCGGCCGCCGGGTCGGAGGCGTCGGCGTTCAGGGCGCCGGAGGAGGCGATGCCCCGCTCGACGCGGGCGAGCATGCGCTCCCGGTCCGGCCGGTGGGCCTCGGCGGCCTCGCGCAGCTGTCGGCGCAACTCGTCCATCAGCTCCTCCTTCCCGTCAGTTCGCCGGCCCGGTCGCCGAGCAGCCGTTGCAGTTCCGCCATTCCCTTGGAGGTCTGGCTCTTCACCGTGCCCACCGAGATGCCGAGAGCCAGGGCCGTCTCCTTCTCGGAGAGGTCCATGGCATGCCGGAGCACCACGCAGGCCCGCTTGCGGAAGGGTAGCCGGGCCAGCGCCGCCCGGACGTCCAGTACGGAGGCCACGTCCGGCCCGTCCGTCCGCTCGGAGCGGTGCGACCAGAACAGCAGCACCCGGCGCCGCTCGCGGACGGCGGTGCGGATCCGGCCGCGAGCGAGGTTGGCGACCACGCCGCGGGCGTAGGCGACGGGGTGGTCCGCGCCGCGGACCCGGTCCCAGCGGTGCCAGAGGGCAACCATGGCGTCCGCCGCGAGGTCGTCGGCCGCGTCCGCCTCGCCTGTCAGGAGATGGGCGAGCCGGGCGAGTTCGGCGTGGTGGCGTTCGAAGAAGTCGTGGAACTCCGCGGACGCATCATCGGCGATCATGTCCGGGGCGTGACCTCTCGATCCGTTGTGAGCGTTCTCAATCAGTAGGGAGGGCGGCAGCCTACCAATCGCTCCCACCGTCGGATCACCGGGTGCCCCAGTCGTCGCCGCAGGTCGCAGGGGTGCCGACCAGGTCGTGCGGCCCCGCCGGCCGAGACCGAGCGGGTCGGCGGCGGGTGCCGTGCCCAGCGCCGTCACCCCTTCGTACCCGACCGGGCGGCGCGCGCCCCGGCGCGGGCTGGCGGCACGGACGGACGGCACGGGTCGAACGGTCTCTCGGGGGCGGGGCCGGGCATGGGGGAGCCTCCTTCGAATCGGCGCCTTGCTGCCCCCGGGTTGCCACCGACGCGCGAAAGGTTGCCGCCGGACGGGAAGTCGGTCCTGTCGGGTCGGCACATGCCGCCATGGGCGGCGAACAGCGCTTGCGGCAGTGAGCGGGCCGCCGAGTGACGAAGGGCAGTCGGAGCGGCGAAGGGTCATCCGAGCTGCGAGGGGCCGTCGGAGCAGCGAGGTGCTGTCGGGGTGGCGAAGAGCCCTCGGAGTAGCGAGCCACCGTCACATCAGCACGCGGCCACTCAAAAGTGAGTGATTATCACCCAAAAGATTGATCAACGCAAAAGTGAATGGGTATCACGATAACGAGGGGCCATCGTGTACGCGAACGGCGATCACGTCAGCGGCAGGGCGATCGCCAGCGCGATGCCCGCGCCGAGCAGCGCGCAGAGCAGCGCCGCCGCGCAGACCGTACGGACGGCGTCACGACGCAACGCGGTGCGCAGCGCACCCGGCAGCGGATCCTGGTCCAACTGCCGGCGGACGCCGCGGGTGGCGCGGCGCAGCAGCCACAGGCCCACCCGTCGGCGCAGCGGGAGACCGCCGGTGTCGGGCGGCTCCGGGTCGAGGGCGGCGCGGGCCGGGACGTTGAGCCGGCGCTGCGCCCACCGGGTGGGGCCGGCGGCGTCGGCCTCCGGTTCGGCGAGCAGCAGGGCGCGGGCGGACCGTGCGGTCCGCTGCCGGACGTCCCGGCCGCTGGGGCCGCCGACGGTGCGGTCGAGCAGGGCGGAGTCCGAGCCGAGCAGTTCGTCGAGGTTCTGCTGCATCCGTTCCCGCCCGATCTCGGCGGCGAGCAGCGCGCTGTGCAACTCCCGCTCGGCGTCCTGCCGTTCGCCCGGCTCGGGGACGAGGACGCGGAGCAGGTGGCGGGCGGCGTCCAGGCGGCCCCAGGTGAAGTCGGAGCTGCGCCAGTCCTCGTCGAGGAAGGCGCCGAAGTGGCCGAGCCGGGTGCCGTACAGCTTGCGGTCGCCCATGTCGGCGTAGCGGTCCTGGCGGAAGAGCGGGCCGAGGTCGTCGGGGCCGAGGCGGAGGAAGGTGAAGGCGGGGGTGGGCTGTTCGACGGCGGCCGCGGCTGGGGCGTAGGCGTGGCTGAGGACCTCGACGGCGAGGCAGCAGGCGAGGGCGTCGCGGGTGGTGGCGAAGCGCTGGTCGCCGAGGGTGTGCAGGGCGGTGAGGTAGCTGCCGGCGGCCTGCCGGACGAGGCCGCCGAGGGTGCGGGCGGCGTCGAGGCGGGTGAAGGCCTCGCTGACCCGGTCGGCGATCCCGGCGTCGGACGGGCCCGGCGGCGGCCCCTCGCGCAGGGCGGTGCGGACGGCGGTCGCCACCGCCCGGGTCTCGGCGAGCCGGCGGCAGACCAGTCCGGCCGCCGAGGCCAGCTGGCGGCGGACGGCGGGCTGGCAGTCGGGCAGGCGGCGCTGCAGGTCGCAGAGCATCATCCGCAGGACGCGTTCGGTGGGGACGAGCCCCCACCGCCAGTCGCCGGGGTCGGCGGCGTGCACGGGGTCGTCGTGCTCGGTGGCGGCCGGCGGCAGCCACGCGGGGTCGCGGCCTGGCAGCCAGTCGGCCGCGGTGCCGGGCGGGTCGAGCAGGGCGGTGACGCCGTCCGCGGAGGCCTGCCGGCGGACGTCCCAGACCACGGCCGCGGCCCGGCTGCGGCGGTAGTCGTCGAGGAGTTCGGCGGCCCGGTGCAGCAGGCGGGTGGCCCGGACGGGGTTCTCGTACAGCTCGCGGAAGAGGTGCTCCTGGACGCCGGAGACGCGGGTGCGCATCCGTTCGGCGAGGTCCTCGGTCGCGGAGCGGAAGTTGGCCTCGCGGGGGTGGTGCAGTGCGGTGGCGGCGGCCTCCGTCCAGGTGATGTCCTCGGGCCGTTTGCGGCCGACGGCCTCCTGCCGCAGGGTGCCGGCGGACGGCACCACGTACACCAGGACGCGTTCGGGCCGACGGTCGGCGAGGCGTTCGCCGATCGCGTCGAGCACCGGGCGGAAGGGCTCGTTGTCGAGGACGCCGCCGTCCATGACGGAGCTGCTGGGGATGGTGGAGGGCGGGTCGCGGTGGTCGGCCATCGGCGCCTCCTGCACGGGGGCGAAGGCCACCGGGAACGCGGCCGTGGCGCGGGCGGCGCGCAGCAGGGCCGGTGCCGGGCGTCCGGCCGGGCCGTGGAAGTCGCGCAGCGGGCGCCTGCCGACCTGCCAGGCGCCGGCGCGGGTGCGTTCGTAGACCGGGGCCTCGTCGTCGTGGCGGAACCGGTAGACCCGGCGGTGGTCGGGAACGTCGAAGGCGCCGCCGTAGCCGTCGGTGCACCGGCGGGGGCGGCCGTCGAGGGCGGTGGCGGTGAGGAAGAGGGTGACCTGCTCGGCCAGTTGCGGTTCGCCGCCCATCGCGGCGACGGCCTCGGTGAGGGCCTCCTCGACGGCGGCGCCGCGCAGCAGGCTGTCGGATCCGTCCTCGGAGAGCAGCCGGCCGAGGTCGGCGGTGCGGTTCCAGGTGGCGCGAAGGTCGGGCAGGGCGGCGCCGCGGGCGACGGCGGTGGCCAGCAGCACCCCGTTCAGCCCGCCGGCGGAGGTGCCGGCGACCACGTCCACCACGACCCGCTTGTGCCGCTCCCGGGTGAGGCGCTGCCAGATCCGGAAGGCGGGACGGTCGCGCTCGGCGACGCCCGACTCGTCGTCGCCCCGGGAGGCCCGGCGCAGCAGGTCGAGTTCGTGGGCCACGCCGCCCATCCAGACCGCGAGGCTGATGCCGCCGTTGAGGACGAGGGCGAGCCGGACCTCCTGCGGCGGGCCGCCGGCCGCGGTGTCCTGGTCGGTCATAGCGGCAGGCTAGGCGGCCGGCGGGGCGTCACCGTCCGGGCCGGGCGGCCGGTTCAGCCGCTCGGCGGAACGGATTGCACCGGGCGGCGCAGTGGCCGCGGGCCCGGCCGGCGCGGGGCCGGCCGGCGGGCCCGCGGTGTCAGGGCGTGGCCAGGGTCAGCCGACGTCCCAGAAGAACCGGTGGGTGTGGATGCCGAAGTAGGGGAAGGACTGGATGTGCTTGACGCCCTGGATCGGCCGGACGGTGTCGTTGACGAAGTCCAGCAGCTCGCGCGGCCCTGGGCAGACCACCTCGGCGAACAGGTCGAAGCCGCCGGCGGTCAGCACCGAGTACACCACTTCGCCGTACCGGGCGAGTTCGTCGGCGACGCCGCGCGGGTCGCCGTCCACGGTGATGCCGAGCATGGCCATCGCCTGCCCGCCCATGGCCATCGGGTCGGTCACGCCGACGACCTGGACGGCCTTGGCGTCGATCAGCCGCTGCAGCCGCTGCCGGGCGGCCGAGGCCGACAGGCCCACCTTGGGGCCCAGGTCGGCGTACGCGATCCTGCCGTCCGTCTGCAGCTCGCGCAGGATGGCCCGGTCGATCTCGTCCAAATTCGCAACTCCTCGGTCCGTCGACCTTCGCACCCTACCGTCAGGCCGCCGGCCCGAGGAGGGTGCCGGCGGCCTGCGGACGGACGGGGGGTCAGCCGATGAGCTGGGCCAGGGCGACGGAGAAGACGTCGGTGTGCGCGTCCACGTCCGCCTCGGTGGTGGCGGGGCACATCAGGGCCATGTTGTGGAAGGGCGTCATCAGGATGCCGCGGTTGGCCAGGTACAGGTGGAGGAAGTCCTCCAGCTCCGGGTCGGCGACCTGGGAGGAGGCGGTGCCGGTGCGGGGGGCGGGGTTGGCGAAGCGGTACTCGGTGCGGGCGCCGAGCCGGCTGACCGACCAGGGCAGGCCGTGTGCGTCGATCGCCTGCTGGACGCCGGCCTCGAAGCGCTCGGCGAGCTTGCCCATCCGTTCGAAGGCGTCGTCGGTGAGCACGTGCTCCAGGGTGGCGCGCATCGCGGCGACGGAGAGCGCGTTGCCGGCCAGGGTGCCGCCGACGCCGCCCATGTCGACCAGGTCGAGGTCGGAGCGGCCGAGCAGCCGGTCCGCGAGCTCGGCGGAGAGCCCGTACGCGCCGGCCGGGATGCCGCCGCCGATGGCCTTGCCGATGGTCAGCATGTCGGGTTCGAGATGCCAGGCGGCGGTGCAGCCGCCGGGGCCGGCGGAGAAGGTGTGCGTCTCGTCGTTGATCAGCAGCACGCCGTGCCGGCGGGTCAGGTCGCGGACACCGGCCAGGTAGCCGGGCTCCGGCAGCACGATGCCGATGTTGGTGAGGGCGGGCTCCATGAGGACGGCGGCGACGTCGCCGTGGGCGAGCTCGCGCTCCAGCTGGTCGAGGTCGTTGAACTCGGCGACCCGGCTGGTGAGGGTGACGTCGCAGGGCGCGCCGACGTTGCCGGGGCGGGAGGCGCCGCGGCCGTCCGGGCCGACGACGATCAGCGACTCGTCGACGCTGCCGTGGTAGCTGTAGCTGTTCACCAGGATCTTGCTGCGGCCGGTGACGGCGCGGGCGAGGCGGATCGCCCAGCGGTTGGCGTCGGTGGCGGTCAGCGAGAAGCTCCAGTGCGAGAGCCCGAACCGGCGGGTCAGCTCGGCGCCCACCCACTCGGCGTCCTCGGTGGGCAGCATCGCGGTCGCGCCGCCCTGCTCGGCGAAGCGGCGCTGCACGGCGACGGCGACCGCCTCGGGGGAGTGGCCGGCCATCGCGCCGGTGTCGCCGAGGCAGAAGTCGATGTACTCGTGGCCGTCGATGTCGGTGATCCGGGCGCCGTTCGCGGTGCCGAGGTAGCGGGGGAAGGCGCCGGCGGTCTTGTTCATCCAGGTCATCGGAACCCGGCCGAAGAGGTGGTCGGCGCGTGCGTAGGCGGCCTTCGACCGCGGATTGCGGCGCTCGGCCTCGGCGCTCTCGCGGGCGAGCAGGTGCTGCAGTCGGGTGCGGTCCATGGCGGTACCTCAGCGTCGGGGGTCCGGGGGAGATGCCCTGACTGTAGGCAGGTATGGAGCGTACGAGCAAGGAATCACGCTCGATTCAATTGTTTAAGCAATCGATTCGAGCGTCCATGGGGTCTGATGCGGCAGCGTGCACTCAGTGCCTTTACTGATTGGCACTCAGTGCCATACGCTCCCGGTGTCGTGTCGATCGGGCATCGGCGGCCGCTTGCGCGCGCCCTGGCCCGGACCGGGAGGAGCCGCCATGAATCCTGTCGCCACCGCGCCCTCCGGGGTACCCGCCGCGCCCTCCGGGGTACCCGCCGTCGAGCAGCCCGGCCCCGAGCTGGTCTTCCGCCGCTGCCGCTGGTGCCGTGCCGCCACCGCGCCCGTCCGCATGCTCTGCCCGGTGTGCGGCAGCGCCGACCTGGACGACGAGGTCAGCCGCGGCACCGGCACCGTCCGGCGGCTGTTGCCCGCGGCCCGCCGCGGCGCCGGCGAGCCGATGCCCTACGTGGTCGCCCTCGACGAAGGGTTCACCGTGCAGGCTGCGGTCACCGGCACCATGCCCGGCGCCGTGCCGGCCGGTGCCCGGGTGGAACTCGCCGTCTCCAGCGGCCCGTTGGTGGCCTTCCGGCTGGCACCCGGCCAGCTCGGCCCGGTCGAGCCGGAGAGCCTCTTCGCCACCCGCGCGGTCGGCTGCGTCCGCCCGGCCGTCCTCCCCGCCGCCCGCCGCGCGGGCTGACGACCCCCGGCCCGGTGCCGCGGGGCACCGGAGCGGCCTCCGGGGTGGCCCGGCCGTCACTACCCCTCGGTACGGTCTGCGCATGATCGATCGGACGCCGCCCCTGTCGTCGCTGCACTCCTTCGCGACCTGGGAGCCCATACTGCGGCTCCTGCTGGCCCACGACACCGGGCGCAGTGCCGACGGCTCCGCCCGCCCGGCGGGACGGATCAGCCGGTACGGGCAGAGCCTCGCCCTGCCGTGGGACATGTCCTCGGTGGCGCGGACGGCGGTGAAGGACATCCAGCGGGCACTCGCACGCGGCCGGGTCGAGGAGGTCGCCTTCCGGGCGGAGGTCCGGCCGGACGGCAGCACCACCCTCGGCCTGGTCTGGCCCGGCCCGGCCGTGGAATCCGGCCTCGGCTACCCCGACCTCGGTGTGCTCGTCCTGGACGGGGACGCCCTCCCCGAGCCCTGGCGCCGCCTCCCCGAGCCCGTCCCCGGCGCGCGGCCCGCCCCGACGGCGGACCCGGAACTGCTGGAGCGGACGCTCCGCGAGCGCCTGCCCGACGCCGTCGGAGCGACGGAGGAGGAGATCGCCGCCGCCGAGACGCGCCTCGGCGTCACGCTCTCCGACGAGCTGAAGACGCTCTACCGGGTCACCCGGGCGCGGTGGGAGGACTGGGGCGACGACTGGGAGGCGGCGGTCGAGGTGAACAACGCGGTCTGCTGCGAGATCCACGACCTGGACAGCCTCTACGCGGTCGACGCGGCGGCCCGCCACTCCCGCTGGCGGTTCTCGGCGACGGACGCGCTCTCGACCCCGCCCGACGCCCCGGTGCAGGGCCTGGCCGGCTCGCCCGGCTGGATCGTCTTCGGGAGCAACGGCGGCGACGAGCTGGCGGTGGACCTGACGCCCGGCCCGGGCGGACACCTCGGGCAGGTGATCCTGGTCAGCCACGAGCTGAGCCTCGGCGCCGAACTCCTCGCAGACTCCCTCACCGACTTCGTGCTGGAGCGGACGAAGGACGGACGCGGCGGCAGTCCCGAGCGCGGCCTCCCGGTCGTGGCCGGTGTCAGGAAGGGGGGCCTCGACTCCGTCCGGGCCGCCGCCCACCCCGACCTGGAGGTCCTGTCGATCGACAGGCCGGACGGCCCGCCGTTCAGCCTCGCGCCCGTCATCGGACTGCCCCGGCTGCGCACCCTCACCGCCTGGCCCGGCGCGCTGGCCGATCCGCTGGAGATCGCCGGGCTCACCGGCCTGGAGTTCCTCGAACTCGGCCCCCGGGAGTGGCGCGTCCTGCTGGACGCCGGAGCCGTCCCCCGCAGCCTGTCGGCCGCGGCCGTCAAGGTGGGCGACGGCGACCACCTGCCCGTCGTGGACCTCGCCAACGAGATCCTGGCGCTGTGGGGCCGTCCCCCGATCGACCAGACCCTCCTGGAGGGCGACCTCGGGCCCGTGGCATGAGCGGCGCGAGCCGTCCGCGAGCTCAGGCGGAGGTGAACGGCGGCTGCGCCGGAGCGGGGCCGAGGGTGGTCGTGCCGGGCGCCGCGGCGTGCCCGAGGCCCGTCCGGTAGGTGTCCAGCGCGGCCTCGGTGCGGCCCAGCCGGCGCTGCAGGTCGCCGAGCAGACGGCACAGGTCGGCCAGGTCGCCGGCCGCGCCGGTGGGCTCCAGCAGCGCGAGGGCCCGGCCGTAGTGCTCCTCGGCCGCCGCGCTGTCGTCCCCGTCCTCCGCGAGCAGGCCCAGCAGTCGGTGGGCGGCGGCGCGGTGCACCGGCCCGCGGTCGGGCTGCAGCCGGTCGAGGAGCCGCACGAGCAGCTGCCCCGCCTCCTCGCGGCGGCCCAGTCGGCGCAGCACGTCGGCGAGCTCCACCTCCACCTGGGCGGTGTACAGCTCCGCCCGTCCGGCCGCCAGCATGTCGCGGGCGGTGGTGAGTTCGCGGGCGGCCGCGTCGAGGGCGCCGTCCTGGGCGTGCACGTAGCCGCGCATCCAGTGGCAGTGCGCCAGCTCGGTGCGGATCTGCAGCTGTTCGTACAGCGCCGCGGCCCTGGCCAGTGAGGCGTCGGCCTCCGCGGTGCGGCCCTCGGTGAGCAGGGTGCGGGCGACGGTGCGGTGCATGCCCGCGACCAGCGCCGGGTCGGTCACCTGCGGGGCCAGGCCGAGCGCGATCTCGGCGGCCTGGGCGGCCCGGGCGTGCGCGCCCATGTCCAGGTAGGGCGCGATCGCGGCGGTGTACAGCAGGACGAGGGCGTCCGGGTCCTGCAGCCCGGCGGCGTTCAGCCCGTCGATCGCGCTCTCCAGCAGGTAGCAGGAGTAGCGCAGTTCACCCGCGAGCAGGTGGGCGACGGCGCGGCCGCGGACGGCCCGGGCGCGCTGCACCGGCGGCGCCCCGGCGAGCAGCGGCTCCGCGGCCTCGAAGTGCCCGCGGGCGGCGGCCAGGTCGCCGGCGAACAGCGCGCACTGGCCGAGACCGAGCAGCGCCGCGGCCCGTTCGTCCTCCAGGCCGTGCCGCTCCGCCTCGGCGAGCAGCCGCCGGTACGCGGCGGCCGCCGGCTCGCCCTCGCCGAGGGCCAGCAGTCGCTGGGCGTCGACGAGTTCGGCCCGCAGGCCGGTCGCGATGTGCGGCGGCCGCCCGGTGGCGAGCTCCTCGTACGTCACGCCGAGCCGTTCGGCGAGGTGCCGCAGGGCGGCCTCCGAGGGCCGCACCCGGTCCGACTCCAGTATCGAGACGTAGGCGGCCGTGTAGGCGGGCTCGGCGAGTTGGCGCTGGGTGAGGCCGCGCTCGACCCGCAGCCGGTGCACCCGCCGGCCGACGGTGCCGGAGGCGTCCGGCTCCGCCGGGGTCGTCGTGTCCGTCACTGCTGTCCCCCTGTCCGCTCGGGCCCCGACGTGCGAGGGCCACCCTATGCGCTGCCCGGCCCGTGCGGCGCGGATGCCGCCCCGGCTCCGGTGTCCCGGGCACGGGCCGCCGCGTCCGGGCGGCCGACGGGCCGTCGGACAACGGAGTGAAATGCCGCCGCCCGCACGGGAATCGGTGCGCCGCCCCTTGCCGGTCAGCGCCGGCGGGCCTATGTTCAGCGGCGAGTTAAACACACTTAACTCGACTCTTAACAAGCCCTCGACCGAGAGGAGGGCATGTGCGCACCCGCATGCCCCGCTACACCGCGCTCGCCGCCGGCCTCACCCTCGCCGCCGCGCTGACCGCCCCCGCCGCGGCCGCCCCCACCCCGACCGCGGGCCCGGCCGCCGCAACCGCCGCACCGGACGGGCGGACGGTCACGGCCGAGGCCTTCACCGGCCCGGATGCGGAGGGCCGCAGAGTGCGCGTCCCGGTCGCGGCACCGGGACACCGCAAGGGCGTATCCGGGCGCACCGCACCCGGTGACGTCACCGGGGACGGCGCCGTCGGCCGGCTCGCGGTCACCGGCCCCACCGCCGACCGCCTCGACGTGGTGATCGTCGGCGACGGCTACACCGCCGACCAGCAGGACGCCTTCCACGCGGCCGCCGCCGCCAAGTGGGCCGCCATCAGCGCGATCGAGCCGTACCGCAGCTACCGCGGACTGTTCAACGTCTGGACGGTCGACGCCGTCTCGCACGACTCCGGCATCAGCGGCGACCCCGACGCCGGCACCGTGCGGGACACCGCCCTCGGCAGCTACTTCTGGTGCGCCGACACCGAACGACTGGTCTGCACCGACCTCGACAAGGTCGCCGCCTACGCCGCCAAGGCACCCGCCGCCGACCTGGTCGTGGTCGTCGCCAACTCGGCCAAGTACGGCGGCGCCGGCTACTACGGGCTGGAGGCCGAGGGCTACCCCTTCGACGGCGTGTCCACCCTCTCCTCCGACAACGCCGCCTCCAGCCTGATCGCCGCCCACGAGATAGGCCACTCCGTCGGGCAGCTCCACGACGAGTACGCCTACGACTCCTACGGCACCTGGACGGGCGGCGAGACGGACGGCCCCAACTCCACCGTGCGCACCGCCGACCAACTGCTCGCCGACCGCGCCAAGTGGTACCGCTGGCTCGGCGCGGACGACCCCGCCGGCGGCACCGTCGGCACCTACGAGGGCAGCGACTACTACCCGCACGGCCTCTACCGGCCGACCGCGACCTCGATCATGCGCGCGCTCTCCAGCACCGAGTTCAACCTGCCCGGCCGCGAGGCGATGATCGCCGGCTTCTACCGCAAGGCCAACGGGCTGAGCAGCGACCTGCCCACCGGCAGCACCGTCCGCCGGAGCACCCGGATCACCGTCGCCCCGGCCGCGCTCTCCGGCCTCGCCGCTCCCGAGCTGCGCTGGTACCTCGACGGCGGCGAAGTCCGCTCCGTCCGCGGCCGCACCTCGGTCGTGCCGGCTGCGCTCGGCGTCCGCCCGGACGGCAGGACGCACCGGCTCACCGCCGTCTCGGTGGACCGCACCGCCGCCGTCCGTGACCCGCAGATCCGGGACCTCGCCACCGACACCCTCACCTGGCGGGTCCCCGGCACCCCCTGACCCGGAGGCCGGATCCCGCAGGCCCCCGGGCGGCGGGATCCGGCCGACCTCGGCCGACATGCGTGGCGGATCCACCCGGGGGGCGCCCGGCAGCCGTACACTCCCCGCGACGACGCCCCGCGCCGCCGCCCCGCCCAGTGCCGTACCGCACCGCCGAACCGCCGTGCCGCAGCACCGCCGTGCCCGCAGCGCAGCAGCACCGCCGAACCGCAAGACGCCGCCAACGACCGCCGCCGAGGGAGCCGCGATGCGTGTCGCACTGTTCGCCACCTGCGTCAACGACGCCGTGCGCCCGCGCACCGCCCGGGCCGTGGTGGAGCTGCTGGAGCGGCTCGGGGTGACGGTCGACTTCCCGGCCGCGCAGACCTGTTGCGGGCAGCCGCAGTACAACACCGGCTACCGGCGCGAGGCCGAGCCGCTGGTGCGCCGCACCGCCGCCGCCTTCGCCGGCTACGACCACGTGGTCACCCCGTCCGGGTCGTGCGCGGCGATGGTCCGGGAGGCCTACCCGCGGATCGGCGCCCGGGCCCAGGCCGAGGGCCGCGGCACCGAACTCGCCGACGCCGCCGCCTCGCTGGCCCCCCGGATGCTCGAACTCACCGAGTTCCTGGTGGACGTGCTCGGCGTGGTGGACGTGGGCGCGTACTTCCCGCACACCGTCACCTACCACCCGTCCTGCCACGGGCTGCGGATGCTCGGCCTCGGCGACCGCCCGCGCCGGCTGCTGGCCGCGGTGAAGGGAATGGACCTGGTCGAACTGCCCGGGGCGGAGGAGTGCTGCGGCTTCGGCGGCACCTTCGCGGTGAAGAACCCGGACGTGTCCGCCGCGATGGGCGCCGACAAGGTCCGCAACGCCCTCGGCACCGGCGCCGAAGTGCTGTGCGGCGCCGACAACTCCTGCCTGCTGCACCTCGACGGCACCCTGCGCCGCCGAGGCGCCCCGATGCAGGCCGTGCACCTCGCCGAGATCCTCGCCGCTACCGAGGCCGCCCCGTACCGACCGCCCGCACCCCGCCGGGCCCACACCGCACCCACGGCCGTCGCCTCCGTCACGGCCGCCACCGCCGGTGCGGGAGGGCGCGCCGAATGAGCTCCGCGTACCTGGGCATGCCCGCCTTCCCCGAAGCCGCGAAGGGCTCCACCAAGGACGCCACCCTGCGGGCCAACCTCGGCCACGCCACCCGCACCATCCGCGAGAAGCGCGCCCGGGCGGTCGCCGAACTCGACGACTGGGCCGAACTGCGGGCCGCCGGCAAGGAGATCAAGGACCGCACGCTGCGCAGGCTCGACCACTACCTGCTGCAGGCCGAGGCGGCCGTGACCGCCGCCGGGGGAGTGGTGCACTGGGCCGCGGACGCCGCCGAGGCGAACCGGATCGTCGCCGACCTGGTCAGGGCCACCGGCGAGAGCGAGGTGGTCAAGGTCAAGTCCATGGCCACGCAGGAGACCGGGCTCAACGAGGCGCTGGCCGCCGAGGGCATCACCGCCTACGAGACCGACCTCGCCGAGCTGATCGTGCAGCTGGGCGACGATCTGCCCTCGCACATCCTCGTCCCCGCGATCCACCGCAACCGCGGCGAGATCCGCGACATCTTCCGCGAGGCGATGGGCCGTTGGGGCCGCCCCGCGCCCGAGGGCCTCACCGACTCGCCGGCCGAACTCGCCGAGGCGGCCCGGCTGCACCTGCGGGAGAAGTTCCTGCGGGCCAAGGTCGGCGTCTCCGGCGCCAACTTCCTGGTCGCCGAGACCGGCACCCTGGTGGTGGTCGAGTCGGAGGGCAACGGCCGGATGTGCCTGACCCTGCCCGAGACGCTGATCTCGGTGGTCGGCATCGAGAAGGTGATCCCCACCTGGCAGGACCTGGAGGTCTTCCTCCAGCTCTTGCCGCGTTCGTCCACCGCGGAGCGGATGAACCCCTATACGTCCACCTGGACAGGAACCACCGACGGTGACGGCCCCACGGCGTTCCACTTGGTGCTGCTGGACAACGGCCGCACCGCCACCCTCGCCGACCGGGTCGGCCGCCAGGCGCTGCGCTGCATCCGCTGCTCCGCCTGCCTCAACGTCTGCCCGGTGTACGAGCGGGCTGGCGGCCACGCCTACGGCTCCCCGTACCCGGGGCCGATCGGTGCGATCCTCACCCCGCAACTGCGCGGGCTCGGCACCGAACTCGACGCCTCGCTGCCCTTCGCCTCAACCCTCTGCGGCGCCTGCTACGAGGTCTGCCCGGTCGCCATCGACATCCCCGAGGTCCTCGTCCACCTGCGCGAACAGGCCGTCGAGCAGGGCCCCGGCCACCGCGTCGAGAAGGCCGCGATGAAGGCCGCGACCTGGCTGCTCGACCATCCGGCCGCGCTGGCCGCCGCCGAACGCGCCGCCTCCGCCACCCGCGCCCTGCACCCCCGCAAGCTCCCGCTGCCCGGCCCCGCCAAGGCCTGGACCGACACCCGCGACCTCCCCGACCTGCCCGCCGAATCCTTCCGCGCCTGGTGGGCCGAGCACCGCGACCGCAAGGACGGCCCTGCATGAGCACCTCCCGCGACACCGTCCTCGCCCGCATCCGAAGCGCCCTCACCGACGTCCCCGCCGGTGAGGAGGCCGGCCGCCCGCCCGTCCGCCGCGACTACCGCTTCGCGCACGTCCTCGACGACCCCAAGGCCGTCCTCGACCTGCTCGCCGAGAACCTGGCCGACTACCGTGCCCGGGTGCACCGCTGTACCGAGGAGACGCTGCCCGGCCTGCTCGCCCGGCTGCTCGCCGATCACGGATCCCGGTCCGTCGCCGTCCCCCCGGGCCTGCCCGCCGCCTGGCTCGCCGCGACGGAGGCCGAACGGCGACCCGACGACGGCACCCTGACGGCCCACCGGCTCGACACCACCGACAGCGTCGTCACGGGCTGCGCCCTCGCCGTCGCCGAGACGGGCACGATCATCCTCGACGGCGGCCCCGGCCAGGGCCGCCGGGTGCTCACCCTCGTCCCCGACCACCACGTCTGCGTGGTCCGCGCCGACCAGGTGGTCGCCTCCGTTCCGCAGGCCCTGCCCCGCCTGGACCCGGCCCGCCCGCACACCTGGATCTCCGGCCCGTCCGCCACCAGCGACATCGAACTGACCCGGGTCGAGGGCGTGCACGGCCCCCGCACCCTGGACGTCGTCCTGGTCGAGGACCACGCCCCCCGGAACTGACCCCCGGAACTGACCCCCGGAACTGACCCACGGGCCCTGCCCGGCAGGGACGGCCCCTGTCGGGCTTGACCCCGCCGACCCCGCCCCGCCGGGCCCGACCCCACCGGTGCCGGGATGTCCGGTGCTCAGCCGCGGGCCCGCAGGTACGCCTCCAGCACGGCCGCCCCGGCCAGCATCGCCCGTCCGCGGGCGGCCAGCCGGGCGTGCCAGTCCTGCAGCGTCGCCTCCAGCGGCTCCAGCCCGCCGGCCGCCCGCACCTGGGCGATCAGCGGGGCGATCCGCTCCAGCAGGTGGCCGCCGCGCCGGAGCTGGTGGACGAGGCGGACGTCCCGCACGTCCGCCTCGTCGTACACCCGGTACCCGGTCAGCGGGTCGCGGCGCGGACGCACCAGCCCGGCCCGCTCCCAGGCGCGCAGCGTCGCGGGCCGGAGGCCGAGCTCCTCCGCGAGCGGCCCGATGAACCTGCCGCGCGCGCGGACGGCCCCGCCCGGTCCGTCCGACGGCCCGGCACGACCCTCCGCGGCCGCCGGAGCCAGGCCGCGGAGCGCGTCCTCCACCGCGCGGAGGGTCTGCCGGTCGCCGAGGAGCTGGGCGTGGCTCTCGTCGATCAGCCGGAAGGCCTCCTCGTCCGCGCCCGTGTTCACGGCCTGCATGACCGCCGTCGCCGTCCGGTGGCCGTGCCCGGGCAGCAGGGCGAGGAAGGCGTGCAGCGCCGCCGCGTGCAGCGGGGTGTAGCTGCGGTAGCCGTGCTCGCTGCGCTCGGCGGCCGGCAGGATCCCGGCCTCCTCGTAGTTCCGGACCGCCTGCGTGGACAGCCCGTGCCCGCGCGCCAGGTCGACCGGCCGGAGCCGCTCACCGCTTTGAAGGTTTCGTGCCATGACCCTGGTGGTGTCGGGGAAAAGTTTCAACCGAAGCTTCAACGATACCGTTGAATGCATGGCGACTGACATCAAGGAATCCGTCCGCCCGGTCGACGCTGCCGCGCTGCTGGCGCTGCTGCCGTCCCGGCCGCGGATGCTCGCCCTGGGCGAGCCGACGCACGGCGAGGACGACCTGCTCGACCTGCGCAACCGGCTCTTCCGGCAGCTCGTGGAACAGGAGGGCTACCGGACGATCGCGATCGAGAGCGACTGCCTCGCCGGCCTGCGCGTCGACGCGTACGTCACCACCGGCGCCGGCACCCTCGACGAGGCCGTGGCGCACGGCTTCAGCCACGGGTTCGGGGCCTCCGCGGCCAACCGCGAGCTCGTCCGCTGGATGCGCGCCCACAACGAGGGCCGGCCCGCCGCCGAGCAGGTGCGCTTCGCCGGCTTCGACGGCCCGCTGGAGATCACCGGCGCCGAGAGCCCCCGCGCGGCCCTCACCGCGCTCCACCGCCACCTCGCGGACCACGCGGACCCGGACCTGCTCCCGTGCACCGCGGCGACGCTCGACCGGCTGCTCGGCGCCGACGACCGGTGGACGGAGCCCGCCGCGATGATGGACCCGACCCGCTCGGCGGGTCAGTCCGCCGAGGCGGCGCAGCTGCGGCTGATCGCCGACGACCTGGTGGCACTGCTCGACACCCTCACCCCGCAGCCGACCGCCGCCGACCCGAGCGCGCAGCCGGACCCGGGCGACGAGCGGGACCCGGGCGAGGAGTGGGACCGTGCCCGCCTGTACGCGCGCACCGCCGTCGGCCTGCTGCGCTACCACCACTGGACGGCCGACGCCTCGCCCGGCCGGATGGCCCGCCTGATCGGCCTGCGCGGCGCGATGATGGCCGACAACCTGCTCGCCCTCGCCGAACGCCGCCCGGTGCTGGTCTTCGCCCACAACAGCCATCTGCAGCGGGAGAGGAGCAGCATGCGGATGGGCGGCGTACGGCTGGAGTGGTGGAGCGCAGGAGCGCTGGTGGCCGCCCGCCCCGGCGCCGACTACGCCTTCGTCCACACCGCCCTCGGCACGATCCGGCACCGCGGCGTGGACACCCCGCCGCCGGACACCGTCGAAGGACTCCTGCACGCACTCCCGGACGACCACGTCCTCGTCGATGCCCGCGGGCTGGCCGCCGCCCTCACCGGGACGCCGCCCGCACCCCGGGAATCCCCCTGGTTCGGCTACGCCCCGCTCGACCCGGCCCACCTGGCCGCCGTGGACGGGCTGCTGTACGTCAGGGACGTCGGCCCGCAGGGCTGAGACCGCCGGAGCGGACGGCGGCGGACGCACGGCGGCGGGCCGGACGTCGGCTGACCGGGTCCGCGGCGGACCGGACGGTGCCGCGGCGGGCCCGGTGCCAGACTGGGGAGGCGGGGGGCTGCCCGAGACGGGAGTGGCCATGGACACGGTGACCGGCACAGGCACGACCGACCGCGCGGCGCCGTGGCCCGACCCGGAGACCGACGGCCTCGCCGCCGCACTCCGCGGCGACCTGGTGACGCCGGCGGACCCCGGCTACGACCTGGCCCGGCAGATCTGGAACGGCTCCGTCGACCGCAGACCCGCGGCGATCGCCTACTGCGCCGGGGTCGCCGACGTCATCGCCGCCGTCCGCCACGCCGCCGCCACCGGGGTGCCGTTCGCCGTCCGCAGCGGCGGCCACAGCTTCCCCGGCCAGTCGCTCTGCGACGGCGGGCTGGTCGCCGACCTGTCCCGGCTCAAGGGCATCCGGATCGACCCGCAGACCCGCACCGCCCGCGTCCAGGCCGGCGTGCTGCTCGGCGAACTCGACCACGAGACCCAGCAGTTCGGCCAGGCCGTGCCCGCCGGGATCGTCACCCACACCGGGCTCGCCGGCCTCACCCTCGGCGGCGGCATCGGCTGGCTGATGCGCCGCCACGGCCTGACGATCGACCAACTGCTCTCGGTCGACCTGGTCACCGCCGAAGGCGGCTACGTCCGGGCGAGCGAGAACGAGAACCCCGACCTGTTCTGGGGCGTCCGCGGCGGCGGCGGGAACTTCGGCATCGTCACCGAGTTCGAGTTCCGCCTCAACCCGGTCGGCCCGGCCGTCCTCGCCGGCCCGATCATCTGGGACGCCGCGGACTCCGCCCGGCTGCTGCGCTTCTACCGCGAGTGGATCGCCGACGTGCCCGACGGGCTCACCACCGCGGTCGTGCACCGCAAGGCCCTGCCGCTGCCCGAGATCCCCTCCGAGTGGCACGGCCGGCCGATCGCCGTCGTCATCTGCTGCTGGACGGGCGACCTCGACGAGGGCGAGCGGGTGCTGCGCCCGCTGCGCCGCTTCGGCCCGCCGGTCGCCGACCTGTGCCGGGCGAAGCCCTTCACCGAGCACCAGGCGATGCTCGACCCGTCCTACCCGCGGCGTCGCTGGTACTACTTCAAGTCCTTCGACACCGCCGAACTCACCGACGAGATCATCGAGATCACCGCCGACCGGGTCCGCGGGATCCGCTCGCCGCTGACCAGCTTCCCGATCTTCCACCTCGGCGGTGCGATCTCCCGCACCGGCGAGGACGACACCGCCTTCAGCGGCCGTTCGGCCGGGCACACCTTCAACATCAACGGCAGCTGCGCCGGCCCCGAGGGCTTCGAGGAGGAACAGGAGTGGGTCCGCGGCTTCTGGTCGGCGCTGACCCGGCACCACACCGGTGTGTACGTCAACTTCCTGATGGACGAAGGCGATTCACGGATCGAGCAGGCGTACGGCGCCGCCAAGTACCGACGGCTGCGCGCACTGAAGCGGCGATGGGACCCGGGCAACCTGTTCCGTCTCAACCAGAACATCCCGCCCGCGGAGGACTGAGGCCCGTACGCGGGCGGGCGGCCCGCCGTACCGCGGCCGTGGAAGGCGGCGGCACGGCGGGCGGCGGCCTCAGCGCAGCGCGGGTGCGTGCACCGGGTCGACCCCGAACTCGTTGTGCCGGCCCGCCCAGTCCTGCAGCGCCGTGCGGCAGGCGTGGTCGAGGTGGCGCAGCGCGCTCAGGTCGAGTTCGATCGCGCGGTCCCGGGGCAGCGCCTCCAGGGTGTCCAGGATGCGCGGCAGTCGCAGGAAGGTGGCGTTGCCGAGGATCGCGACCCGGATCGGGCCGTCGGCGGTGTCCGTGACCTCCAGGTGCACCGAGGAGGTCTCCCACGCCGTCTTCAGCACCGCGAGGACGAGGCCGAGCAGTACACCCTCGAACATGTTGGTGGCGACGATCGCGACGGCCGTGGCCACCAGCACCACGGCCTCGCCGCGGTGCGAGCGCCACAGCGGCCGGATCGCGGAGACGGGCAGCAGCTTGCACCCCGCGTGCACCAGGACGCCGGCCAGTGCGGCGAGCGGGATCACCCCGAGTGCGGCGGGCAGCAGTGCGGCGAACAGCAGCAGCCAGGCGCCGTGCATGACGCGGGAGGCCTTCGTCCGGGCGCCGGCCTGGACGTTGGCGGCGCTGCGGACGATGACGGCGGTCATCGGCAGGGCGCCGAGCAGACCGCACAGGGTGTTGCCGGCGCCCTGGGCGATCAGTTCCTTGTCGTAGTCGGTGCGCGGGCCGTCGTGCAGCCGGTCCACCGCGGCGGCGCTGAACAGGCTCTCCGCCGAGGCGATCAGGGTGAACGCCAGGACGGTGGCGATCGCCCCGGCGTCGGCGAGCACCGCGAGGCCGGAGGCGGACGGCGGCTCGATCACCCCGAGCAGGCCCTTCACCTCCACCTTGGCCACCGGCAGGCCGAGCCCCGCGACGACCGCGGTGGCCAGGCCGACCGCGGCGAGCTGCGCCGGCAGCGCCCGGGCCTTGGCGGGCAGCTTCTTCCACAGCACCAGCACCGCCACGGTGCCGGCGCCGACGGCGAGCGAGGCGAGGCCGGTGGAGGAGCGGGCGGTGTCGGCGACCAGGCCGGGCAGTCCGGCGATGTTCGCCGGGCCGCTGCCCCGGGCCTTGGCGCCGGCCAGCGCGTAGAGCTGTCCGGCGATCAGCACCAGGCCGATGCCGGCCAGCATGCCGTGCACCACGGACACCGAGATGGCGCGGAACAGGCGGCCCAGTCTCAGCACGCCCATCAGCAGCTGCAGCAGGCCGGCGGCCAGCACGATGACGCCGAGCGCGGCCACGCCGAACTCGGCGACCGCCTCGTACACGAGCACGGTCAGGCCGGCGGCCGGCCCGGACACCTGGAGGCTGCTGCCCGGCAGCAGACCGGTCAGCAGGCCGCCGACGATGCCGGTGACCAGGCCGAGTTCGGCGGGCACGCCGGAGGCGACGGCGACGCCGACGCAGAGCGGCAGGGCCACCAGGAAGACGACGAGGGAGGCGGCGAAGTCCGCCCGGAGGGCGGGCGGGTCGAATGCGGTTGTACGCAACATGAGGTCCTCTGTGGGTCGGTCGTGGAACGGCCGGCTCAAGGGCCGCTCAGAGCGGGAGGAAGGCGTCGGCGTCCGGCCGGTGGGCCAGGACGAGGCCGGTGTGCACCTCGTAGAACCAGGCGTGCAGCCGCAGTTCACGGGCGGCCGTGCGCCGCGCGACGCCCGGGTAGGCGCGCAGCCGGTCGAGCTGCGCGAGGACGTGCCGCTGCACCGGTCCGGCCACCGTGGGGTCGAAGACCTCGGTGGGCCCGGCGAGGGCGGTGCGGTCGGTGGTCGCCAGCCAGCCGCGGACGGCCGGCACGGCACTGAGGTCCTCGCCGCGGACGACCGCGCCGACCGCGCCGCAGTGCGAGTGGCCGCAGACGACGACGTCGCGGACGGCGAGCACCTCCACGGCGTACTCGACGGTCGCGGCCTCCCCGGAGGGGCGGTCGGTGCGGTACGGCGGGACGATGTTGCCCGCGGTGCGCAGCTCGAACAGGTCGCCGGGGTCGGCGCCGGTGATCAGCGACGGGACGACCCGTGAGTCGGAGCAGGTGATGAACAGGGCCTGCGGGGACTGCCCGGCCGCCAGGCCGAGGAACTGCCGGCCGTCCTGGGCGGCACGGTCGCGGAACGAACGGGCACGGTCGATCAAGGGGTCCATCGGGGCATACCTCCATGGCCCCGGCGCGCCTCGGCGCGGGGGCGTGGTGTCGACGAGGTCTTCACACCGCAACGGCGATGGTCGCCGTGGGCGTGCGGCGGCGCGGCCGGGCGCGGATCGGCGCGGATCGGCGAGGATCAGCGCGGTACGGCAGCGGGCCGCGCGGCTGGGCCCGAAGAACGGGCCGCGGGCCCGCTCAGCAGCGGAAGACCTGGTACACGGAGGCGGTGGACCCACCGGTGGGTCTGGACGGGTAGGGGAGGGGAGCCCCCGGCGCCCTCGGACGGGCGTCGTGGCCGGACGCCGCAGTGGACGCCACGAGCTGGCCGACCGGCCGCAGGGCGGCGCCGCCGCCCGGGGCGGGCCGGCCGACGGCGTGCGGGCCGTGCCGCAACGGCACGCCCGCGGGCAGCTCCTTCTCCGTCTCCTTGTGCTCGGCGACGTTGGCGGAGGCCGCGACCGGGACGGACTGGCGGGGCTTCAGCGTCCCCGCGGCACCCCCGCCCAGCAGCAGGGCGAGACCGAGCAGGGCCGCCAACAGGCCCGTGACCGAGCTGCGCGTACGCATCGGTGCTCCCCCTTCCGTCGCCGTTCAGCTGGGCATGTTCACGGTGATAAACGCATCTGATGACGGATCAGTTTCCTCGAGATGTGGAGATCGTGACAGGAAGGCGGCCGGTATCGGTACGTGTCCGAGCGATCCGCCCGGGAGCCACGGTGACGGAGAGTGAGGGGGAGCAGGAAGGGCGCACGGGGGTGACGTCACTCGTCCGTGTGATCGTCCGGCGAATCCCCGTCCGCCGGAGCAGAGCCGTCCCACCCCCCCCGGCCACCCCGTCCGCAAGCCCCGGTTGTTTGCCCGGTCCAGAATCGGCGGGGCGCGAATCCCTCGCGCCGGAGCCGGTGTTCGGTGGAGACGATCCGGTCGGCCTCGATCACCACGATCGGCCCGGTCGGTGGCTCGTCGAGGGGGCGGGAGCGCTCGACGTGGTCGGACCGCCGGCGGAAGGCCGGCCAGTAGTGGTCGAAGCCGGGATCGCCCTCGGACGGCACCCGGGCCCGGCCGAAGAGCTGTGCGCCCCGGCTCCCCGTCCTGCCGGGCCCGGGCGGCGACGGCCACCGGAAGCGGCGTCAGGGCGGCTGCCGCGCAGGCCCGATGCTCAGCTCCAGGGCGGTCGGCCGGTGCCCTCGGCCCACAGGGCCAGTGCGCGGCGGTCGACCGTGCGGATGCCGACCTGGGCGCAGAACGCCGCCGCTGGCTTGGTGAAGGTGCTGGTCGTCACCACGGCGGCCACGTCGCAGCGGTGGACGTCGCGGTAGGTGCCGTTGACCTTCTGCACGTCCTGGGAGCCCACGAACGTCCGGGGCCCGTACCGCTTGGCCTGGATCAGGATCCGCTGGCCGCCCGGTGTGGTCGCCAGGACGTCCGCGGCCAGGTCGCCGGCCCCGCCGACCACCGTCACCCCGGTGCAGCCGTCCCGCCGGCACAGGTCCGCGAGCGCCTGCTCGAACCCCTTCGGGCTCATCCCGAGGAACGCGCCGATGTGCCGCAGCTGCGCCGCGCGGGCCTCGAACGCGCGGCGGTCGGCGGCGGCCCGGCGGCGCAGGACGACCACGGCCGTGACCAGGCCGGCGGCCAGCAGGCCGAGCACCAGGAACGGGTGGTGGGCCAGCCAGGTCACGAAGGCCGCCACCAGTGCGAGTGCGGCCAGCGCGCTGCCGAAGAGCACCACGGCGTTGTCGCGGGCCTGCCGGGCCCTGCGCGCGGCGCTCCGGCGTCGTCGTACCGGTCTGCGGGCCACGGCGTCTCCCCCCTCGGGCAACCTCGGACAACCTCGGGCAACGGCGTGCCCGTGATCGTAGGAGCGGCCGCCGGCGGGGCGCCGGGGAACGGACGAACCCCGGCGCCGGGCGGCGCGAGTTGACCGGATCGCGTTGGTCGGTGGCCGAACCACCTGCCCCGACCGGCCGGGTTTCCGGGTCTCGGCCCCCGCCTGGCACGGGCTCTGGCATGCTCACCCGGAGTTGTCGGTGCACGACCAGGGGTGGGGCATGCAGTACAGCGTCAGCGCGAGCGTCTTCCTCGCGATCGTCGTCCTCGTCCGGCTCCGCAGGCAGACGCAGGCCCGCTCGCGCGTCGACGAGACGGTCACCGTGCTCAGCGCGGCCACCCTGGGCATCCTGATCGCCGCCACCCCGCTCGGCCAGGCCGTCCTCCACCTCGTCGGCGCGGCCACCGCCGCCGCCCGCTGACGCCTTCCGCGCACCTCCGGGCGGGTGCGACGCGCCCGACCGGGTCGGTTGTCGAATGCGGGCCGGTGGCCGGGGTAGGTCTGGAGGCGTACGCGCTGCGGCCGCCGACGGAGGCGGCGCACACGCCCCGCCCCGCCGGTCCGGACGGCGGGCGGTGACCAGGAGGTGGAGACGATGGTGCACGCTCGTGCCGGTGAGCCCGCAGGCCCCGAGGACCTGGTGGACGTGGCCCGGCTGGTGACCGCGTACTGGACGCTGCACCCCGACCCGGCGCAGCCCGGCCAGCGGGTGGCGTTCGGCACCTCGGGGCACCGCGGTTCCTCGCTGGACACCGCGTTCAACGAGGACCACATCGCCGCGACCACCCAGGCGATCTGCGAGTACCGGGCGGCGCAGGGCACCACCGGCCCGCTGTTCCTCGGCATCGACACCCACGCGCTCTCCGAGCCGGCCCGGGCCACCGCCCTGGAGGTGCTCGCCGCGAACGGCGTCACCGTGCTGCTCGACAGCGAGGACGGCTACACCCCGACCCCCGCGGTGTCGCACGTGATCCTCGCCCACAACCGGGCCCACCCGGCCGGCCCGCTCGCCGACGGCATCGTGGTCACCCCCTCGCACAACCCGCCGCGCGACGGCGGCTTCAAGTACAACCCGCCGAGCGGCGGCCCGGCCGGCTCCGCCGCCACCGGCTGGATCCAGGACCGCGCCAACGCCCTGATCGAGGCGGGCCTCGCGGGCGTGCGCCGGATCCCGTACGCGCGGGCGCTGGCCGCCGACACCACCGGCCGCCACGACTACGTCGGCGCCTACACCGAGGACCTCCCGCAGGTGCTGGACCTGGACGCGGTGCGGGCCGCCGGCGTGCGGATCGGCGCCGACCCGCTCGGCGGCGCCTCGGTCGCCTACTGGGGCCGGATCGCCGAGACCCACCGCCTCGACCTCACCGTGGTCAACCCGCTCACCGACCCGACCTGGCGGTTCATGACGCTGGACTGGGACGGAAAGATCCGGATGGACTGCTCCTCGCCGTCCGCGATGGCCTCGCTGATCGGCCGCAAGGACGAGTACGCCGTCGCCACCGGCAACGACGCGGACGCCGACCGGCACGGCATCGTCACCCCCGACGGCGGCCTGATGAACCCCAACCACTACCTCGCCGTCGCGATCGACTACCTCTACCGGCACCGCGGCGGCTGGGCGGAGACCGCGGCGGTCGGCAAGACCCTGGTGTCCTCCTCGATGATCGACCGGGTGGCCGCCGAGCTGAAGCGCGAGCTGGTGGAGGTGCCGGTCGGCTTCAAGTGGTTCGTCGACGGGCTGCTCGACGGCAGCGTCGCCTTCGGCGGCGAGGAGTCCGCCGGCGCCTCCTTCCTGCGCCGCGACGGCTCGGTCTGGACGACCGACAAGGACGGCATCCTGCTCGCCCTGCTCGCCTCCGAGATCACCGCCGTCACCGGCCGCAGCCCCTCCGAGCTGTACGGCGACCTCACCGCCCGGTTCGGCGACCCCGCCTACGCCCGGGTCGACGCGCCCGCGACCCGCGAGCAGAAGGCCGTCCTGGCGAAGCTCTCGCCCGCCCAGGTCCGCGCCGACCGGCTGGCCGGCGAGCCGGTGACCGCGGTGCTGACCGAGGCGCCCGGCAACGGCGCGGCCATCGGCGGCCTCAAGGTCTGCACCGAGAACGCCTGGTTCGCCGCCCGCCCCTCCGGCACCGAGGACGTCTACAAGATCTACGCCGAGAGCTTCCACGGCCCCGAGCACCTCGCCCAGGTCCAGGCCGAGGCCCGCGCGGTCGTCGCCGAGGCCCTCGGCGGCACGGACTGACCGCACGGACCGGTCCTGCACCGCCGGTGCCCCGACGATCTAGGATCGGTCCATGTCGCTGCCGCACGCCATCCTCACCGCCCTGTTGGAGAAGCCGTCCTCGGGGCTGGAGTTGACGCGCCGCTTCGACAAGTCGATCCGCTACTTCTGGTCCGCCACGCACCAGCAGATCTACCGCGAGCTCGGGCGGCTGGAGAAGGACGGCCTGATCCGCGCCGTCCCCCAGCCGCCCAGCCGCGGCCAGCGCAAGGAGTACGAGGTGCTCCCGGAGGGCCGGGCCGCCCTCACCGACTGGATCGGGCAGCCCCAGGACCCGCGGCCCAACCGCGACCCGCTGCTGCTGCGCCTGCGTGCAGCCGCCGCGGTCGGCACCGGTGCCTCGCTGAAGGACGAGCTGCGCCGCCACCTGGAGCTGCACCAGCAGCAGTTGGCCGAGTACCGGGAGATCGAGCAGCGGGACTTCCCGGCCGAGCGCGCGGACGCCGAGAACCGCCTGCAGCACCTGGTGCTGCAGGCCGGGATCGGCCTGGAGACCCACTGGGTGGAGTGGCTGGAGGCCGCGCTCGCCGAGTTCGGGTGATCCGGCCGTCAGTGCCCGGTGCGCCGCCACTGGCGGAACCGCCACACCAGGCAGGAGCCGATCGACACCCCGACCACCCCGGCGGCGACCGCCAGCCACCGCTGGTTCGCGATGTGGGCGCCGGTGAAGACCATCAGCACCGAGACGGCGAACGGCACCACCAGCACCGCGATCGTCCGCAGGGCGACCAGCATCGCGAGCGGCCGCACCCTGCCCCGGCCGCGGGTCTTCGTCGCCTCGTCCCGCTCGTCCTCGACCAGCCCGAACAGGATCGACGCCCGGGTCGCCAGCCGCAGCGTGGCCGAGCGGTACGCCACGCCCAGCACCGGCACCCAGACGAACGGCAGCATCAGGCCGACGGCGACCAGCAGCGCCACCGCCGCCCAGCGCAGGTACCGCAGCCGCCCGGCCGCCGCGCTGCTGCCGCCCGGCGAGATCACCCCGAGCACGTACGCCATCCGCTCGACCACGTGCAGCCACTCGCGCAGCGACAGCTTGGGCGCCGGCTCGCCCTCCGCCGGGCCTTCCGTCGAGCCCTCCGCCGGGCCTTCTCCCGCGCCCTCCGCAGGGCCTTCGGGCACGCGCGCCGCCGGCTCGGGCTCCGGCAGCTCGGCGATCGCCCGCCGGGCCTCCTCACGGGTGGGGTAGGCGCCCTGCAGCACCAGCATGTCGACGGCCCGCTCGGGATCGGTGGCCGACCGCCCCGACAGCTCGGCGAGCTCCAGCACCATCCGGCCCTGGGCGAGCAGCGCGGCGCAGAACATCACCGGGATCAGGCCCATGAAGGGCCCGCCGACGAAGGCGCCCTCCGCGATCGCGGTGTGCACGCCCCGCTCGACCACGGTGTCCTTGAGCCGATCCGGCGGCACCTTCGCGCGCATCTTCGCCAGCCGCTCGACCGACTCCCGGCCGAGCCGCTCGACACCGAACAGGGCGGCCCGCTCGGCCATGTGCGTGGGGTCGTGCCGGATCCGTCCGAGCAGGTCGATCGGCGGCCACGGGGCACGCCCGCGCTCGGGCGCACGGGGCTCGGCACCACCCATCCGAGCTGCCTCCGTCCCGTGCCGCGGCGGGCCTTTCAGGGCTCGTCCGACGATTCCCGCCGCGCGCGCGACGCCGGATCATCTCCCCCGGCCCCGAGGGGGCCGGGAGGTGCCCCCGGGCTGGACGCCCGGCCGCATCGCCCGAGCACGTCCAGGACGAGGCCGATACGGCGGCACGCCCGGCCGGGCGCCCGATGCCGCGCGCCGATGCGACGCGAATCGTCGGACGAGCCCTGAGGCCCTCGCCCCCAGTGTGGCCCGCCGCGGCGACGGAGGCTCGCCGTGACCCGGAGCCGCGGCCGGGACGGGTCGGCGACGGCTCACAGGTGCCGCTCGATGTCCGGGATCACGTCCTGGAAGGTCCGGCCCTGGGTGGGCGCGCCGATCGCGGTCATCTGCCAGCCGCCGTTCGAGCGGTGCACCTTCGCCATGATCTGCGCGGTGTGGTTGCCGCCGCCGGTCAGCGTGTAGCGGGCCAGCTCGCGGCCGGTGGCGTCGTCGACCAGCCGGCAGAACGCGTTCTGCACGTCCTGGAAGGTCTGGCCGGTGAACGAGTTGACCGTGAAGACGATCTGGTCGACCTTCTTCGGCACCCGGGTGAGGTCCACCGTGATGACCTCGTCGTCCGCGCCCTGCCCCGCGCCGCCGGTCAGGTTGTCGCCGCCGTGCCGCACCGAGCCGTCGGAGCTGGTCAGGTGCTGGAAGTAGACGACGTCCACCGGCGTGCGGCCCGCGAACAGCACCGCGGAGGCGTCCAGGTCGATGTCACGGGCCATCAGCTTGGCGAAGAACCCCTTGCGGGGAGCGGCCTGCCAGCCGAGGCCCATCCGTACGACCTCCAGCGCACCGCCGTCCGGCTTGCCGAGGTCGACCTTCTGGCCCTTGCCCAGGTTCACGCTCATCCGGTCCGCCACCCTTTCGCAGCATCGACGCCGTGCCGTCGGCCGGCCCGTGCGGCGCCCGCCGACGGGGAGGATCTTCCCACCGGAGGACCGGTCGACTCCCGCCGGGCCCGGTCAGATGCCGCCGGCGGGCAGGAGCAGCAGCTGCTCCGGGTCGAAGGGCATCCAGCGCTCCGCGCCGCCGCGGCGCAGCACCCGCACCCGGCACCACGGGCTGCCGTCCGCGGGGCGCCACCAGGCGTTGATCCGGCCGACCGCCCAGCTGCCGTCCTCGAACCGGACCTCGACCGGCTGGTACGCCTGCTCGACCTGCGCCTGCGGCGGCTCCCACACCTTCGCCCGCCCGTCGTCCACCGTCGACCGCCTCCCGTGTCGTTCGCACCCGGCCGTTGGACTCTACAGCCCTGTAGAGCCCCGGTGCGGGCGAACGCGCCGGGTGGCGGGTCGGAAACCGGCCGTCATCGTCACAGCCCCGGGCCCTCGCGCCGGACCGGCGGGCCGGCTCAGAGCTCGACCACCGTCACCGTGCTCGCGAAGCCGTTCGCCACGTAGAGCTTGGCGCCGTCCGGGCTCACCGCGACCCCGCGCGGCCCGTCCGGCACCGCGACGGTGCCCGCCACCGCCCGCTCGTCGGTGTCCACCACCGACACCAGGTCGAACGGGAAGTGCGCCACGTACAACCGCCCGCCGTCCGGCCCCACCGCCAGGTCGTACGGGCCGCGGGCCACCGGGATCCGGGCCACCACGACGGCCGCCGCACCGCCCTCCAGCGAGCCGAGCGCCGACACGTCCAGCACGCTCACCGTGCCCGCGAAGCGGTTCGCCGCGTACAGCAGCCCGCCGTCCGGGCTCAGCGCCAGCCCCACCGCGAAGTCCACCCCGGTGATCCGGCCCAGCGGCGCACCCAGGCCGTCCGTCACCAGGACGGCGTTCTCGCGCGGCGCCGACACCAGCAGCCGCGCCCCGCTCGGCGCCACCACCAGCCCGAACGGACGCTCCTCGAACACCGTCTCGGCCGTCACCGCGCCGCTCTCCGCCGCCACCACCGACACCGCGGAACGGGCCGGGTCCGCGGTGTACAGCCGCTCCCCGTCCGGGCTCACCGCCACCCCGTACAGCGACGTCCCCACCCGGTGCACCGCCGCGATCCGCCGCCGGGTCGGCTCCAGCGCCGTGAGCGAACCCGTCCGCGCACAGGTCACCCAGACCCGGCTTCCGTCCCGGCTCACCGTCACGCCGTGCGGCCCCTCACCGACCGGGACCGTCTCGAAGCCCCGGCCGTCGGCCGGAGCGGCCGGGACGGGACGGGGAACTGCCATGATCTGCTCCGTTGACGAGCCGCGGACACCGGCACCTCCAGGGTCGCCCGCCCCACCGGCCCGGGCAAACCAGTCCCGCCGCGGTCACGGCCCGCGCTGTGCGTCGTGCGCCAGCAGCGCCACGTACAGCGAGGTCAGCTGCTCCAGGTCGTCCAGGTCGATCCCCAGCAGCGCCTCGATGCTCTGCAGCCGCCGGTACATCGCCGGGCGGCTGACGTGCTGCTCCTGCGCCGCCAGCGACTTGTTCCGGCCCGTCCGCAGGTAGGTGCGCAGCACGTCCAGCAGCTCCCGGTGCCCCAGCAGCGGGCCCAGCTCGCGCCCGATGAACGCCTGCAGCTCCGGCTCGTCCCGCAGCAGCCGGACCAGCCCGCGCAGCCGCACGTCCCGCAGCCGCGCCACCGGGCCGGACGGCGGACCGGCCAGCGCCGCGTCCGCCACGTGCACCGCCTCCAGGAAGGAACGCCGCACCTCGTCCAGCACCCGGCAGCCGAAACCCGCACCCAGCACCGACCCCGCCGCGCCCTCCTGCAGCCGCGCCGCCAGCCGGTCCACCTCCGCGTCCGCGTCGCGCTCCGGCGGCACGCTCAGCAGCACCGCGATCGCCCCGTCCGGCCCGACCCGGGCCACCAGCCCCGCCATCGCCTCCTCGGCGAGCGTGCGGCGCACCGCCTCGCACACCACCCGCGACCCGGACGGCGGCCGCAGCACCACCGGCACGAAGGTCCGCCGCTCGGTCGGCAGCCCCGCCGCCCGGAACCGCGGCAGCAACTGCTCGGGCCGGGCCGTGCCCGAGGCCAGGTCCGCGAGCAGCGCCTCCGCCGCCTGGTCCTCCCAGCCGCGCTGCCGGCCGCTCACCGGATCCGCCAGCAGCCGGTGCACCGCCAGCGCCTCCGCCGCCAGCCGGCCGACCACCCGCCCGGTCTCCTCGCCGCCCAGGTGCCCGAACAGCACCAGGTGCCCCCACTGCCGGCCGCGCGCCTCCAGCCGCGCCACCACCCAGCCGTCCGGACCCAGCGTCACCGGACCGTTCCCCAGCAGCTCCGCGACCTGACGCGACACCCGATCCCAGTCCCGCAGCAGATCGCCCAGCGCACCCGGCTCCCCGGCCGAGGCCAGCACCCGGTGCGCCAGGTTCACCACCACCGCCGGACAGCCCGCGAACCCCGCGACCTCGTCCAGCAGCCGTTGCAGCGGCACCCCCGACAGGTTCAGCGCCGCCAGCGCACCGCCCATCCGGTCCGACAGGTCCAGCGCCGCGTACCGGCCGTGCAGCAGCCGCGCGTGCACCTCCTCCGTCAACCGCGCGAACGGCGCCGGCCGGTGCAGCACCACCAACGGCACCCCGTACCGCTGCGCCGCCCGCCGCATCGCCTCCGGCGTCGTCGAGAACGCCCGCCCCAGCCCCAGCACCACCGCGGCCGCCCCGGCCCGCCCCATCGACTCCATGTACGCGGCCTGCGCCCGCTCGTCACCGGCCAGCAGCAGACCTGTCGTCAGCACCACCTCACCGCCGGTCAGCATCACCGCGACGTCCGCCGCCTCCGCCACGTGCAGCCAGCGCACCGCCCGGTCCAGCCCCTCCGGGCAGGCGACCACCTCCGCGTCCCACGGCGCGACCAGCTCCAGCGCCAGCACGTCCCGCACGGTCAGGCGGCCGTTCTCCACCAGCTCTCCCCTCGCCAGGACTCCAGCCGGTCGGGGGAGTCTACGCGCAGCACCCCCCGCCGGGGGGCAGGCCCTCTCCATCGGGTCTTGCCGGGCGCGCGACGCCGGGCATCCCGGCCGGACGCACCGGCGGATCCTCCAAGTACGGTCCAGTACAAGGACGATCCGCCGGCACGCCCGGCCGGGCGCCCAACGCCGCGCGCCGATCCGACAAGACCCGATGGAGAGGGCCGGGCCGACACACCCCGTCACTGTGGGACGGCGCACGTTGCCGCCCGTAGCGCCGCCGTGCCAGAGTGCGGCCATGGTCCACCCCACCGCGCCGCAGCCGACCCTCGCGCCCTCCGCCGTCTTCGACTGGCTGGACGAGGCCGCCGACCTCCGCGCCCGTGCCGGCCTCACCCGCACCCTGCGCAGCCGGCCCGCCGACGACCCGGTGCTGGACCTCGCGAGCAACGACTACCTGGGCCTCGTCCACCACCCCGCCGTCACAGAGGCCGCCGCCGAGGCCGCCCGCCGCTGGGGCGGCGGCGCCACCGGCTCCCGCCTGGTCACCGGCACCACCGCGCTGCACACCGAACTCGAGGACGAACTCGCCGAGTTCTGCGGCTTCGAGGCCGCCCTGGTGTTCTCCACCGGGTACGCCGCCAACCTCGCCGCCCTCACCGCGCTCACCGACCCCGACACCCTGATCGTCTCCGACGCGTACAACCACGCCTCGCTGATCGACGGCTGCCGGCTCGCCCGCAGCGACGTCCACCGTGCCCCGCACGCCGACCCGGACGCCGTCCGCGAGGTGCTCGCCACCCGCAGCCACCGCCGGGCCCTGGTCGTCACCGACTCCGTCTTCTCCGTCGACGGCAACGCCGCCCCGCTCGCCGGCCACTGCGCCGCCGCCCGCGCCCACGGTGCCGCGCTGCTCGTCGACGACGCCCACGGACTCGGCGTCCTCGGCGACGGCGGCCGCGGCGCCCTCGCCGCCGCCGGCCTCGCCGGGGCGCCCGACACCGTCGCCACCGTCACCCTCTCCAAGTCGCTGGGCTCCCAGGGCGGCGCCGTCCTCGGCCCCCGCCGCGTCATCCGGCACCTCACCGAGACCGCCCGCACCTTCATCTTCGACACCGGCCTCGCGCCCGCCGCCGTCGGCGCCGCGCTCGGCGCCCTGCGCCTGCTGCGCGCCGAACCGCACCGCGCCGACCGCGCCCGCGAGGTCGCCCACACCCTCGCCGCCCGCCTCACCGCCGCCGGCCTGCACGCCTCCACCCCGGACGCCGCGGTGGTCTCCGTCCGCGCCCCCGGCCCGGACGCCGCCGTCCAGTGGGCCGCCGACTGCCGCACCGCCGGACTCGCGGTCGGCTGCTTCCGCCCGCCGTCCGTCCCCGACGGCATCTCCCGCCTGCGCCTCACCGCCCGCGGCGACCTGACGGTCGCCCAGATCACCGAGGCCGTCCGCATCATCGCCGCCACCGGCCCCGCCTGACGGCCGTTCCGGGGGCGCGGCAGGTCCGTCCCGGCGCCCCCGGAACGGCCGTACCGACACACCCCCGCGTGCGCCCGCCGCGGGCCCCCCGGTTGGCCATGATGGTGCCTCGCAACCGTCGCCAGCGAGGAGCCCCCGACGTGCCCGAACCCCGCGTCCTCCTGGACGGACTCGTCCTAGGCGAGTCGCCCCGCTGGCACGACGACCGGCTCTGGTTCTGCGACTGGGGAGCCCACGAGCTGATCACCGTCGACGCGACCGGCACCCGCGAGACCGTCGGGCGCGTCGACGCCCTCCCGTTCTGCATCGACCCGCTGTCCGACGGCAGGCTGCTCGTCCTCGCCGGCAGCGACCGCCGGCTGCTGCGCCGCGAGGCCGACGGCACCCTCGTGCCGTACGCCGACCTGCGCCCGCTCTGCGACCGGCCCTGGAACGAGGTCGCCGCCGACGGCCGCGGCAACGCCTACGCCAACTGCATCGGCTTCGACCTGATGTCCGGCGAACCGCCCGCCCCCGGACTGGTCGCCCTCGTCACCCCGGACGGCACCGCCCGCACCGTCGCCGGCGACCTCGGCTTCCCCAACGGCATGGCCGTCACCCCCGACGGCACCACCCTCCTCGTCGCCGAGTCGTACGCCTCCCGGATCACCGCCTTCGACATCGCCCCCGACGGCAGCCTCACCGGCCGCCGCACCTGGGCCGAGATCGAGGGCTCCGCCCCGGACGGCATCAGCCTCGACGCCGAGGGCGCCCTCTGGTACGCCGACGTGCCGAACCGGCGCTGCGTCAGGGTCCGCGAAGGCGGGGACGTCCTGCAGACCGTCGAGACCGACCGCGGCTGCTTCTCCTGCGCCCTCGGCACCCCCGGCGGCACCCCCACCCTCTACATCACCGCCGCCGAATGGACCGGCACCGCCGGAGCCACCGCCACCCGCACCGGCCTCCTCCTCACCGTCCCCGCCCCCGCCCCGCCGGCGCGCCGCCCCTGACCTCGACCGGCCCGTGCCCGCCTGGTTCCTGGAGGTCCGTCCCCCCGACGCGTCGACGGCGGCTTGTGCGGGAGAGAAGGGGAGCGGTGTGCGTCGGGGGCGCTCACGGCGTCGTCGTCCACGACTGGCACACTCTGCCCCCATGGATGTTTCCCGGACGACCGCCCGACCCGGGAACCCGCCCGTTGAAGCCGGCGGGTTCGACGACGCCCTGGAGCCGTTCCGCCTGCACACACCCGCCGACTACCTCGACCTGGCGAAGGCCTCGAACGACGGGGCGGTCCTGCACGGGCTGGTGCCGTGCACCCATTCCTTCGTGTGGCGGGCGCTGGCCGCCAATCCGCACACACCACCCGCCGCCCTGCTGGAGCTCGCCGCGGCCCGCCACAGCTCCTGGAACGACAACCGTCTCCTGCTCCTGCTGGCCGAGCACCCCGGGGCGGACCGGGCCGTCCTGCGAGCCGTCCTGGATGCCGCGGCCGCGAAGCTCGCGGAGGGCGAACGGCCCTACGCCGCCGTGCTGGCGCTGGCAGGCCGGACCGAACTCGACGTCTCCGAGGTGAGGAGGCTCGGGACCCTTCCGGGCGCTTCCGCCCGTCTGCGCAGCGGACTTCGGCGACGGCTCGCCGACCGCCGCTGACCGGCCTTCGGGGGGCTGACGCCGAGGAGCTTGGCGATCGAGGTGATCGAGTTCTCGGGGTTGGGGAGCAGGTCGCGGGCGGCGCGGATGATCTCGGGGGTGGCGGCGGTGGGTCGGCCGCCGACACGGCCGCGGGCGCGTGCGGTGTGCCAGGCCTTCGCGGGTGCCGGAGAAGATGAGCTCGCGGATGGACTCGGCGGGGGCGGCGAAGACGTGGAGGGCGAGACGGCCGCCGGGGGTGGCGGTGTCCGGGCGTTCGTGCAGCGAGCAGAAGTCGATCTCGCGGCGGCGGAGTTCGCCGACCGGTGGCGGAGCGCGCGGCCCCCTTCCAGCGTGGGATCGGTTCGCCCTTGAGGTCGGTCAGTCGCCGGCGTCCGGCCAGGCGGTGCGCGGCGGGGAGAACGGCCAGTCGCGGCTCGACCACGAGCGTCTGGGAATCCAGCCCTTGACCGTCGAACGGGCTGCGCAGCAGCGCCACATCGGCACGGCCGTCCCGCAGCACGGCGATCGGCTCCCCGCTGCCGACGACGACTTCGGGTGGCGGCAGCTGCGAACCCGCGACCGTCACGGGCTGATCCGGACGCAGCCTCGGGCGCGCCTCCCGAGGCTGCGAGGAGACGTCCGGAACGTGCCGGAGACGTTCCGGTGCCCGGCTCCAGTGGGGCGGGACCGGGTCAAGGCCCGGTCAAGGATTGGGCTGCCAGGTCAACTGGGGCTTATGCTTGGGCGCGTTTGAACAGACACCTCGTTCGGTGAGGCGTCTTCATGGACACAGGCCACTGATCCCACCCGTCGAGAGACGCTCCGGATCAGGACAGGTCTCCCCGGCCCAAGGGGTGACCCCAAGTGGCTTCCCCGCACCGCCGGGGACACGCCGTGGAGTGCCAAAGCTCTGACGAGTTGGGGTGTGCCGGGTCATGCCGGTCTTACCCTTGCCGCGCCGCCGCGACATCGAGTCGCGGCCGGGACCGGGAGGAGGCGAGATGGACAGTAGTCCGGGCCATAGTCGGCCCTTCACCGTGTTGTCCCCGCCGTCCTTCAGCGACCCGCGGCGACCTCTCTTCCTCTGAACGGCCCGCGCACAGCGGTGTCCCGTGCCGGGCCGACCGGGCGCGGTGCCGTGCGCCGTGGCGTCCGGCGTGCCACGGCCGGCCGGAGGACGCAGTGGTGTGCCCCGGGCCGCCCGATGCCTCGTCCCGAACCGAGGCAAGGGGGTGTTCCCCGTGGCTGCCACCACTCTGCTCATGACCACCACGGCCCGGCTGCGCGACCGCAGGTCCGATGTCGCGCGCCGCGGCACCACGACCCGCACCGTCCGCGACTCCCTGGTGTCTCTCGCCGGCCTGATCGGCGGTCAGGTCGCCAACCAGTCCGGGGAGGAGCTGGGCCGCGTCGTCGACGTGGTGGCGCGCCTTTACGGGCCCGATCCCTACCCGCCGGTCACCGGCCTGATCATCCGCATCGGACGGCGCCGGGCCTTCCTCGCCGCGAGCGCGGTCGACACCCTCGGCGCCGGGTGCGTACGGCTGCGCACCTCGCGCGTCGACCTGCGTGACTACGTCCGGCGCCCCGGGGAGGTGCTGCTCGCCCGGGACGTGATGGACCACCAGCTCGTCGACGTCGACGGCGTCCAGGTCACCCGTGCCGCCGACCTGTACCTGGCGCCGCTGGCCGACCGCACCGTTCTGGTCGGGGTCGATGTCTCCCTGCCCACGCTGCTGCGTCGCCTCGGCCCGCGCCGGTGGCAGGTCCGCCCCACCCCGGACCGCGTCCTGGACTGGCAGTCGGTCGCCCCGTTCGGCGAGCAGGCGACCCACGGGCCCGCCGAGGTGAGGCTGCGCGCCTCCCGGTCCGCGCTGCACCGGCTACGACCGGCCGACCTGGCCGACATCCTGGAGGACCTCGGCCGGCACGAGCGGCAGCAGCTGCTGGGCTGGCTGGAGCCGGAGCACGCCGCGGACGCGCTGGAGGAGATGGAGCCGGCAGAGCTGGAGAACCTGCTCCGCGAAGCGGCACCGGAGCACGCCGCGCGGCTGGTCGACGAGATGGAGCCGGACGAGGCCGCCGACGCCCTGCGCGACCTCGAACCGGGCGAGCGCGAAGCACTGCTGAGCCGCATGCCCGCCGGCGAGGCGGCCGAGCTCCGCGCCCTGCTGACCCACCGCGAGGGCACCGCCGGCGGCGCGATGACCACCGTCCTGGTGACGGCCCGCCCGGAGCAGACGATCGCCCAGGTGCGGGCGGAGCTCGCCGCTCAGGCCGAGCACCGCACCGAGATCGACGCGGTCGCCGTCCTGGACCCGGACGGCCGGGTGATCGGTGACCTTCCGCTGTTCGACCTGGCGGTGGCCGAGGACACCGCGCTGGTCAGGGACCTGGTGGAGTGGCTGGCCCAGTTCGCGCCGCCGGTCACCGTGCGCCCGGACTCCCGCCTGGCCGAGGCCGCCGACCACCTGGTCGCCGCCCGCGCCAGCTCCCTCCTCGTGGTCGACGACGCAGGTTGCCCGCTGGGTCGGATCCTCGCCGACGACATCCTCGACGCCCTGCTCCCGGAGCGCGGCCGCCTGCACTTCCGGAGGTTCCTCACGTGACCCGCGACCTCACCACCCCCACCGTGCCTGCCCCCGCTGTGCCAACCCCGGCCGCCGTGCTCCCGGCTCCGGCTGCACCCGCCGCCCGCCGCCGGGGCTGGCGCCGCATCGCGGCCGTCGCCATGGTCGCCGGACCGGGGCTGGTCGCCGCCAACGCCGGCAACGACGCCGCCGGCATCGCCACCTACGCCAGCGCCGGCTCCCAGTTCACCTACGGCACGCTGTTCTTCATGGTGCTGGTCACCGTCGCCCTGGTCATGGTCCAGGAGATGGCCGTGCGGCTCGGTGCCCACACCGGCAAGGGCCTGGGCGCGCTGATCCGCGAACAGTTCAGCCTCCGTCTCACCGCACTCGCCGTCTTCTGCCTGCTGCTGGCCAACACCGGACTGGTCGTCAGCGAGTTCGCCGGGATCGGTGCCGCCTTCGAACTTCTCGGCGTCCCCAAGTGGACGGTCATCCCGCCGGCCGCGATCCTGCTGTGGTCACTGGTGCTGTTCGGCTCCTACAAGTGGGCCGAGCGCATCTTCCTCGTCATGTCGCTGGCGTTCTTCACCTACCCGGTCGCCATGGTCCTCGGCCACCCCGACTGGGGACAGGTCGGGGAACACCTCGCGGTGCCGCACATCGATCCGAGCAAGGACTTCGTCCTGCTCGCCGTCGCCCTGATCGGGACCACCGTCAGCCCGTACATGCAGTTCTACGCCGCCGCCGGTGTGGTCGACCGCGGTGCCAAGCCAGGCGACTACAAGCTGATCCGCGCGGATGCCGTCCTCGGCGCGGTGTTCGCCTGCCTGATCAGCCTGACGATCATCATCGCCACCGCCTCCGCGATCGGTGGGACCGGGCCGCTGGAGTCCGCCGCCCAGGCGGCCGAGGCCCTCAGGCCGGTGGCCGGGCACGGCGCCGAGCTGCTGTTCGCCTTCGGCCTGATCGGCGCCTCCGCGCTGGCCGGAGCGGTCGTGCCGCTCTCCGCGAGCTACGCCGTCGGAGAGGCCGCCGGTGTGGAGCGGTCCGTCTCGCGCAGCTTCCGCGACGCCCCGCTGTTCCTCGGCCTGTTCACCGCCCAGATCGCGCTCGGGGCGATCGTCGCCCTCACCCCCGTGGACGTGATCCAGCTGCTGATCGGCACTCAGGTCCTCCAGGGCCTGATCAGCCCGATCGTGCTGGTCTACCTCCTCGTCCTCACCAACCGCCGCGCGGTCCTCGGCGACGCCGCCAACAGCCCCCGCTACCGCATCGCGGCCACCGCCGTGGTCGCGGGCGTGGCCGCCATGTCCACCGTCCTGCTCCTCCAGACCGTCCTCGGCTGGTTCGGGCTCGCCTGACCCGACCCGCTCAGCACGCCGACCCCAGGAGGAAACGCCATGCGCCGCTTCGCCCCGCTGCTGACCTTCTCGGCCCTGTTCGTCTGGGTCGCGTTCGTCGCTGCGTGGATCCACCTCGACCGGTGAACCGCCGGTGCGAGCCCTCACGGCCGGCACCGGATCACAACCAGTCGTTGCGGCGGAACGCCCGGAAGATGAACACGCAGACCGTCGCGGTGACGACCAGCACCGCCGGGTAGCCGAACGTCCAGCGCAGCTCCGGCATGTAGTCGAAGTTCATGCCGTACACGCCCGCCGCCATCGTCGGCACGGCCGCCAGCGCCGCCCAGGCACTGATCCTGCGCATGTCGGTGTTCTGCTGCATCGACAGCCGCGCCATGCTGGCGTCCAGGATGCTGGAGATCAGCTCGTCGAAGGCCAGGATCCGCTCCTTGGCCTGCGCGTGGTGGTCCGCTGCGTCGCGCAGATAGGCGGCTATCTCGGCCGGCACCTGCGGCAGCGTGCCTTCGGCCAGCCGCTGGAGCGGCACGCCCAGCGGCACCACGGCCCGCTTGAACTCCAGCAACTCGCGCTTCAGCTGGTAGATCCGGCCCGCATCGTCGGTGCGCTCGTGGGAGAACACCGCCGTCTCCAGCTCCTCCACGTCCCGCTCGAAGGCGTCCGCGACCTCCAGGTACCGGTCGACAACATGGTCGGCCACCGCGTGCAGCACAGCCGCCGGGCCCAGCGCCATCAGCTCGGGCACGGCCTCGAGGTCCCGCCGCACGGCCGCCAGCGGCGGGGCGCTGCCGTGGCGGACCACGATCGCGAAACCGGGGCCGGCGAACACCATGATTTCGCCGGTGTCCACGATCTCGCTGGTCGCCGTCACCTTGTCGTGCTCGACATAGGTGATTGTCTTCAGCACCAGGAACAGCGTGTCACCGTAGCGTTCGAGTTTCGGACGCTGGTGGGCGCGGACCGCGTCCTCCACCGCCAGCGGATGCAGGTCGAACGCCGCGGCGATCTCGGCGAACTGCTCCTCGGTCGGCTGGTAGAGGCCGATCCACACGAACCGGCCGTCCTGCCCGCCTATCCGCTGCAGCACGTCCGCCAGCTCCACCTGCTCCGGCAGGCGCAGCCCGTCCTCGTACAGCGCGCAGTCCACAACGGCCCGTGCAACCATTCCCCACACCGCTTTCCCCAGCCACGGCGCCCGGCGCCCTCAACGGCAAGCAAACCTACCCGTTGGGACGCGCCGACCGAAGACGCCCGGAAGATCCTCCGACCTGGCCCCCGGCCGACGCCGACGCCGGGGGTTCGCCCGGTGTGGCGCTGGCGCGCGATCGCCGGGTGCGGCGTCGGAGGAGTGCCTCGGCGCTCCGGCCGTGCACCGTCGGTCAGAGGACCCTCCGGTGCCCGGGCCGGCCGGCCCGGGCCGGCCGGCCGTGGTGCCGCAGGATGACTTCGTCGGGTGCGCACGGGACCCGGTCGGCGATCTCCACGGGTGAGGCACACGGCGTCAGGCCCGTGGCGGCGCGGTGCGGACGGCCTCGGCGAGCCAGTCGGCGGTGGCGGGCAGCCAGTCGGGGAGGGCGGTGCCGAGCAGGTGGTTGCCGTGGGGGACGAGCAGGAGTTCGGCGTTCTCGAGCTGACGGGTCAGCAGGTCGGCGTTGGTGACGCCCGGGATCCGGTCGTCGCCGCCCTCGACGACCAGCAGCGGGAGGTCGAGCTCCGCGGTGATCGTGCCGAGGTCGACCCGGTCGGCGAACTCCCGGGCCGCCGCCAGGCCGCCGCAGCGCTGGGCCAGGGTGGCGACGACGAAGGGCACGAGTCCGTCCCAGTCCAGCCGGTACGGGCCGCTGACCAGGGCGGCCGCCCGGACCCGCCGTTCCCGGGCGGCGGCGGCCGCGGCGAACCAGCCGCCCAGGCTCAGCCCGATCACCGCGACGCCGTCCTCGGTGGCGAGGCCCTCCCGGCCGGCCAGGCGGTCGACGGCACAGCCGATCACCTTCCCGTAGTCCGGCTCGAAGGTGCTGGTCGTCGCCAGGACGCCCTGGCCCGGTCCGTCGATCGCGAGGACGGCCGTGCCCCGGGCGAGCAGCGCCTCCGCCACGGCGTGGAACTCCTCCTTGCCGGAGTCCAGCCCGGGCACGACCACCACCACCGGCGCCGGCCGCCCGCCCGCCGGGCGCCGGAGCCACCCGGCGAAGCCCTCGCCCTCGACCCGTTCGGCGTCCGGTTCGAGCAGGGCCAGGGCCGAGCGCATCGCCCCGTCCGCCGCACCGGCCGTCCGGGCGGCCGCCGCCCGGTCCGGGTCGGGGACGAGCCCGCCGACGTGGAACCAGCGGGCCGCCGTCCGGTAGGCCTCGCCGGCCGTCCGGGTCCGGCCCGCGGCCGCGGCGGCCTCCGCGACCGCCAGGTGCCGCCGCGCGGCCGCCCGACAGGCGGCGGGCCACTCGCGCAACGAGGCCACACCGGCCGCGACCCGCCCGTACTCCCAGACGTCGAGGCCGGCACCGTGCGCCCGCGGGCGGGTCTCCTCGGCGTAGCCGGCCATCACGCCGGGAGCGTCGAGGAAGGAGAGGTCGGGGCTGTCGGTCATCGGAGTCCTCGCTTGCGGGCTGCACGGGCGGCGGCGGGAGCCGTCCCGCCGGAGGACCCAGCAGACCAAGCCGCCCCCGCCCGCGTCCAACAACCGTCCGTTCCCTCCGACAACCGACCGTTCCCCGTGCACCACTGAGGGTGGCTCAGGCGCGCAGGTGCGCCAGGACGGAGCGCATCGCCCGCTCCACCGCCCGCCGCGACGACCCGGTGGGCTCGGCGGTGTCGAAGCCGTGGTGCCCGTCGGGCAGGTCGACCACCTCGACGGCGGCCCCGCCCTTCTCGGCCGCGGCCAGGAACTCCGCGACGCCGGCCGCGATCCCGGGGTTCTCCCGGCCGACCCGGGTCAGCACGATCGGCAGCCGTCCGGCCGCGCCGACCGCCTCCACCGGACGGAAGCGGGGATCGACCGGGCCCCAGGCGGGCAGCGGCGCGAGCACCGGATAGCTCGCCGCCGTGCACCGTAGCCACGGCTCCGGCCTGCGGAGCGCGTCCGCGAGCAGCAGCCCGCCGCCGGAGAAGAACCACAGGGCGATCCGGTCCGGGTCGACCCGCGGATCGGCGCGCAGCAGGTCGACGGCCGCGGCGAGGTCCCCGGCGGCCTGCGGGTAGTCGGCGAAGCCGTGCAGCCGGTGGTCGACCACCGCGCCGACCGCGCCGAGCTCCGCGGCGTACCGGGCGTGGCCGACCAGCCCCGGCCAGTCCCGGGGGGTGGGCCGCACCTCCGCCGGGAGCGGGCCGCCGTGGACGAACAGCACCACAGGGCGGCCCCGGGGGCCGGCGCCGTCGGGGAGGTACAGGTCGACCCGGCCGGTCCGCTCGCGCGGCCGCTCCGGCACCTCCAGCACGAAGGGCCGCAGATGCGGGGGCGCTTCGGCGGTCGGGGTGAGCCGGTGGCCCTCCCCGGCGGCGGACCGCCGCAGCACCTCGGCCAGTTCACCGGGGCAGGTGAGCATCGGCCAGTGCCCGGTGGCGAGTTCGAAGAAGCGCACCGCGGGGTCGGTGAGCTTCCGGGAGACCGGGTCGTCGCCGGAGGCCACCACCCGGAGCACGGCGATCGTCGTGCCGCTGCCGGTACACAGGATCCCGGTGGAGGGCAGTGCGGCCGCGGCGCCCGAGAGCCTCAGCGGACGGGTGAGCGTCCCGGCGGGCTGTGGCACGGCGTGCGCGGTCAGCCGGGCCAGTGCCCCGTCCGTCAGCCCGGCGGTGCTGCCCCAGCGCCGCCACGCGTCGGCGGTCGGCGCGGGCACCTCGGCGAGGACCGGACCGGCGCCGAGCAGCCGCGCACGGACCTCCTGGTCCGGCACCGACTGCGCCGCCGTGTCGCCGTCCCCGGGCATGCCGGCGTCCAGGTGCACGACCCGCGCGATCCGCTCCGGACGCCGGTCGGCGGCGCCCAGGACCGGATGGATGCCGTAGCCGTGGCCGACGAGCACCACCTGTGGCGCGGCCACGCCGTCGACCACCCGCAGCACGTCCCCGACGTGCGTCTCCAGGTCGGTGCCGGCCGGCGCCGTCCCGGCCGGCCCGTCCATGCCCGTCAGCGCCACCGGGTGCACCTCCGCCCCGGACTCCCGCAGCCGGTCCGCCACCTCCTCCCAGATCCAGCTCCCGGTGAACCAGCCGGACACCAGCACGAACACCGCCATCGTCGCCTCCTCGCCCGCTCCGGCGGCCCGGTCGGCCGCTCGCGTGTGCCGGTACGGTAGGAACTCCCCCTGAGGGAGGTTCAAGTCGTGGTCATGGCCGATCTGTGGAGCATCGGGGAACTCGCCGAACGGGCGGGCGTCACCGTGAAGACCGTCCGCTTCTACTCCGACCGCGGCCTGCTGCCCGAGGCCGCCCGCAGCACCGGCGGCCACCGCAGGTACGGGCCCGGGGCGCTCGACCGGCTGCGGCTGATCCGCTCGCTGCGCGCCCTCGACCTGCCCGTCCCCGAGATCGACCGCGTCCTGCGCCGCGAGGACACCGACACCGGGGCCGACGGGCTGGAGGACGCCGTCGCCCGGCAGTTGAAGGAGCTGGGTACCCAACTCGCCGCGTTGCGCTGGCGGGAGGCCGCCCTGCAGCTGCTGCGCGACTGCACCGCCGAGGAACGCGCCGACCGGCTCCGGCTGATCGGCGCGGTCGCCACCCCGCCCGACACCACCGCCCTGGCCCGCTACTGGCGGCGGGTCCTGCCCGGCGGTCTGTCCACCCGGCAGATCCGGTGGATCGTCGACGCGGCGGTGCCGCAGCCGCCCGCCGAGCCGCGGCCGGCCCAGGTGCTGGCCTTCGCCCGGATGCACGCCCTCGCCACCATGCCCTGCCCCGCCGGCGGCAGCGACGCGCCGCCCCCGCCCCCGGCGGACGCCCGCGACTACCGCCCGGCCGTGCTCTACGACGGCCTCGGCGAGGCGTACGAGCTGGCCGCCCCGGCCCTGCGCAGCGGAGGGGCACCGCAGCCGGGCGAGGCGCTCGACTGCTTCGTCGCCGCGTACGCCGGGGCCCACGGGGACAGGGACACCCCGCTGTTCCGCCGCCGGCTCGTCCGCCGCCTCGACGCCCTCGCCCACCCGGTGATGGACCGCTACTGGCAGCTCGCCGGCGAACTCGCCGACCCGGCCACCCCCACCCTCGGCGCCGCCCACGACTGGCTCCGCGCCGCCCTGACGGCCGACCCGGCCTGAACGGTCGGGCCTGCCCGGCCCGACACGGGGGTACGCTGACACCCACCCCGTGACCGCCACGCGGGCGATCCGCTCCCTCGACGTTCCGTCAGGTCTCCGAGCGCCGCCCGACGTCCCGCCCGGGGCCCACTCCCTCCCGAGCGAAATGCGGTGCCGCCGTGCGCGCCTCCCTGTTCACCGTCGACCTGCCCGGCCCCGGCCGGCTCAGCACCATGGCCCGCCCGCGCGGCCACGACTGGCTGCCGGACGAGATGGCCGCGCTGGCCGCCGCCGGCGCGGACGTGCTCGTCTGCGCGCTCACCGCGGACGAACGCGAGGAACTCGGCCTCACCGCAGAGCCCGAGCTCGCGACCGCCGCCGGGCTGGAGTACGTGGCCCTCCCGATCCCCGACCGGACGGTTCCCGACCCGGCCGCCGTGCTGCCCGCCCTCCACCGCCTGACCGCCCGACTGCGGTACGGCGCCCACGTGGTGACGCACTGCCGGGCGGGCATCGGCCGCTCCTCCCTGCTCGCGGTCTCCCTCCTCGTCCTCGGCGACACCCCACCCGGGACCGCCTGGGCCGCGGTCGAACGGGCCCGCGGCCTCGCCGTCCCCGACACCCCCGACCAGCGCACCTGGCCCACCGCCCTGCTGCTGCACACGGCGTGATCGCGGCCGGTCCCGGTCGGTCCGTACCCGCGGGCGGCCCGACATGCCGCGTTCGGCGCAGGGTGGGCGATCGGTGGCCGGGGGCGCGGGAGACTGGCGGTGGTCGAGCGAGACGGAGGGCCGAGCCGTGAGCGGTGCCGCGCAGTTCCACGCCTGGGACGTACGGGAGTCGGGGCCGGCCGATGCGCCGCACCGGGTGTTGCTGCTGCCGGGCGGGCTGTGCAGCACGGCCTTCTACGACGACCTGACGGCCGCCGAGCCGCTCGCCGGGGCACCGATCCGGCTGGTGGCGGCGACCGTCCCGGGCCACGCGGGGACGGTCGCGCCGCGTGACGTCTCGATGGAGAACTACGCGGCGATCACCGCGGCCTTCGCCGCCGAGCACGGCTGCACGGCGGTGGTCGGGCACAGCATCGGTGCCAACATCGCGCTGGAGATGGTTGGCGGCGGGCACTTCGCCGGGCCGGTGGTGCTGCTCTCGCCGACCTTCTCGCGGTCGGACGAGTCCACGGCGCTGGCGGTCGCGACGAAGCTCGGCCGGGTGCCGGGACTCGGCGCGGCGGTCTGGCCGGCGATGCTGTGGCTGGCGCCGAAGGCCCTGGCGGACAGCATTCCGGAGCCCCGGCGGGCGCCGCTGCTGGCCGACCTGAAGCGGAACTCGGCGGCCTTCTGCCGCCGGGCGATGACCGAGTACTTCGCCTACCTCGACCGGCACGGCTCCCTCGTCCCGCGGCTGTGCGGTGCGGGCGTCCGGGCCCGGGTGGTGCGCGGCGACCGGGACGAGGTCGGGCTGACCGGCGAGGAGCGCGCCGCGCTGGAGGCCTGCCCGTCGGTCACCCTGGAGACCGTCGCGGACAGCGGCCACCTGATGATGGTGGAACAGCCCGCGGCGGTGGCCCGTCTGATCGCCGACGCCGTCCTCGGCCCGGACCGCTGACGGCCGCCGTCACACGGTGAGCACCACCTTGCCGCGGGCGTGCCCGGCGTGGACGTGCCGCACCGCGTCCGCCGCCCGGTCCAGCGGGTAGCCGCGGTCGAGGACGGGCACCAGCCGGCCCTGCTCGGCGGCCTCGGCCAGGTGACGCAGGTCCGCCGTCCGGGCCTGCGCGACCAGCGTGCGCAGCCGCTGTCCGACGAAGGGCGAGAGCGCGATCGCCCGCAGTTGCCGGTCGAGGCCGCCCAGCCATCCGCTGCCGCCCTCGCCGCCGACGATGACCAGGGTGCCGCGCGGGGTGAGGACCTGCCGCAACAGGGAGAGCGGCCGGTTCCCGGCGGTGTCGAGGACGAGGTCGTAGCGGTGCCCGCCCTCGGTGATCTCCTCGCGGGTGTAGTCGAGCACCCGGTCGGCGCCGAGCGAGCGGACGAGTTCGGCCTTCCCGGTGCTGCACACCCCGGTGACCTCCGCGCCGAGGAGCTTGGCGACCTGCACCGCGTACGAGCCGACGCCGCCGGCCGCGCCGATCACCAGGACGTGCTGCCCCGCCCGGAGGCCGCCGGTGTCGCGCAGGGCCTGCAGCGCGGTGCAGCCGGAGATCGGCAGGGCCGCGGCCTGTTCGAAGGTCAGCCCGGCGGGCTTGGGGGCGAGCCGTCCGGGCCTGGCGAGGGCGTACTCGGCGAAGGACCCCTCGCAGACGCCGAACACCTCGTCCCCGGGCCGGAAGGCGGTGACGTCCGGGCCGACCTCCTCGACGACCCCGGCGGCGTCCAGGCCGCGGACGGGGTTGCGCGGGGTGCGCAGCCCGGACGCCAGCCGCACGGGGCGGGGGAGGCCCGCCATGAGGTGCCACACGCCGGGATCGACTCCGGCCGCGCGGACCCGGACGAGGACCTCGTCCGCCCCCGGCCGCGGCCGCTCGACCTCCCTGAGCTGCAGCACCTCGGCCTCGCCGTACCTGTCCTGCACAACGGCCTTCACTGTGCCTCCCCCTCGGTCTGCGGGTACTGGAAGACGTCGTCGAGTGCGACGCCGAACACCCGGGCGATCTGGAACGCCATCTCCAGTGAGGGCGAGTACCGGCCCTGCTCGATGGCGATGACGGTCTGTCGGGTGACGCCGATCCGCTCGGCCAGTGCCGCCTGGGTCATCTCCCCGTGGGCGAACCGGAGCGCGCGGATGCTGTTGGTGACCCTGGTCGGCTTCACCACGGGCCGAACCCCCGCCGGTAGGCGGCGAGCTTCGCGGCCGAGCCGAGCAGGGCCGAGAGGACGAAGGCCAGGTACGTCGCATTGGCGATCCAGAAGTGGTCGGCGCGGAGCATGGCCAGGACGAGTACGGCCACTCCGCCGATCCCCAGGAAGGACTGGCCGACGTGCTCGCCGAACCGGTGGATCTCGCGGTCCCGCTGGTCCTTCTGCCGGTCGCCCTCCGGCGAGGTGAGCGAGACCGCGATGTGCAGGACGATCGAGGCCGCGATCGCGAGGCCGACGCTCCAGAGCAGGGCCGCCCGGTACGGCGCGGCGGTGAGCGGACCGGAGCCGGCGCCGCCGAGGACGACTGCCGCGTACGCGGCGTAGCTGCAGAGCGTGACCAGGAGCATGATCCAGGCCCGCTTCTCTTCGACTGCCATGACAGCAAGGTAAAACAGACCGGACACCGTGTCAAAGATTCTTTACCTCGCCGGGCCGTGCAGGAGCCGACGCGCGCTCCCGCCGGACGGGTGAAGCCCACGGCCCGCCCGGCGGGCCGACGCCGGGCGCACCGCGGGCCCGCGCATCATCGGGCATGGCCACCCCCGTGCCGCGCCGGCCCCGCCCGCACCGCCTGCGGCCACCCGAACTCCTCGACCCCGCAGGGCTGGTGGACCCGGCCGACCCGGTCGACCTGACCCGCCCGGTCTGGTACGCCGCGTACGGCTCCAACATGCGCCGGACCCGGCTGCACGCCTACCTCGCGGGCGGCAGCCCGCCCGGCGCCACCCGCCGCTACCCGGGCTGCCGCGATCCCCGCCCGCCCGCCGCCGACCTGCCGCTGCTGCTGCCGGGCCGGCTCTACTTCGCCCGGGAGTCCCTGGTCTGGGGCGGCGGCATGGCCTTCCTCGACGCCGAGGACGACGGCGAACTGCCCGTCCGCGGCTACCTGCTGACCCTGGACCAACTGCTCGACATCGCCGCCCAGGAGATGCACCGCACCCCGCGGGCGTCCGCCGCCCCGGGCCTGGCCGCCGCCCTGCGCGACGGCCGCGCCACCCTCGGCCCCGGCCGCTACGAGACCCTGCTCTGCCCGGGCACCCTGGACGGCCACCCGGTGGTCACCTTCACCGCCGCCGGGCGCAGCAGCGAGGCACCGCTGACGCGCCCCTCCGCCGGCTACCTGCGCCACCTCGCCACCGGCCTCGCCGAGTCCCACGGCTGGCCCGCCCGGCGCGCCGCCGCCTACCTCAGCACCCGGCCGGGTGCCGCCGGCCGCTGGACCCCGGACTCCCTCCTCACCGCCCTCCGGTCCCGGTCGGAGCAGTGACGCCCCGTCGGAGCGGCGAGGAAACCGGTTGCGCGGCACGGGACACTGGAGCGGTGATCACCGAGGAGCGCGCCGTCGAACTGGTCGAGACCGAACTGGCCCGCGACCGGCTGGCCCACAGCTGGAAGGCGTACCTGCCCGAGTTCGTCGCCCACCGGGTGGACGAACTCGCCGTCGGCTGGCTCGTCTTCTGCCAGTCGGCGGTGTGGCTGCGCACCCGGGACGAACACGACAGCTTCCGGAGCGGCCCGTACCTGGTGGACCGGCAGGACGGAAGCGTCCACTTCGTCCGCGAGACCTGCCTGCACGAGGACTGGCAGACGTTCTACCGCCGCGAGGTCCGGGGCGGGACGGACGACGACCCGCTGGTGATCGAGATCCGCGGTCTGGCGCGGTCCGCCGGGCCGGTCGCGGCGATGCACCGGCTGCGCCGGCTCCACCCCCGGCTGGGCATCGCCCAGGCCAAGGCCTACGTGACGGCCGTCGCGCAGGGCACCCGGCCGCCGGAGGAACTGGTCCGGCTCACCCGGCCCGACGACCCGGGGCTGCGTGCGGGCATCCAACGCCTCACCGGCCCCGCCGGGCAGCCGCTCACCTGACGGGACGGACCTGCGACCGTCAGCCCGGCCCCGCCGCTCGGCGCCCCCGGACGGCCCCCAGCGCGGTGCCGGCCGCCACGCAGACCCCGGCCGCCGTGAGGCCGGCCGGCCTCGCGCCCCCACCCCACAGCGCGGTGCAGGCCAGCGTGGCCGCGGTCGCGCAGACGCAGCCGCCGGCGAGGCCGAGCAGCAGGCCGGTGACCGCACCGGCCCGCCGACGCCCGGCCACCGGGACGGCGGCGACCGGTTCCGACCCGGGCCGCCGTGCCCAGGACGGCAGCACCGGAGCGGGCGGCGGGGGTGCGGCCACCGGCTGCGGCCGGACGGCGGGCCGGTGCGGCACGGCCGTCCACGGCAACTGCTCCAGCAGCACCGTCACCTGGTCGAAGGGCCGGCCCGGTCCGAGCGCGACCAGCGTCCGCGCGCTGGCCGGCGACAGCTCCAGCCGACGGGTGACCACCGTCCGGCCGCCGGCGGCGGGCATCCGCAGCGAGCTGTCCCGGTAGCGGTGGAACCGCCCGTCCACGTCCAGGACGAGCGCACAGCTGCTGCGCACCTCCGTACGGCGCGTCCGCACCGCCGCCCCGCCGCGGTCCCAGGCGGGCAGCCGGTCGACCACCCAGCCGTCCACCGCGGCGCCCTCGTCGTCCCGGAACGACAGCGGCGCGACGCCCTGCGCCAGCAGCGTCCGGGCGGTGCCGCGGGCCAGCACCAGCAGCTCCTCGTACGCGTCCACCGGGCCCGGTCAGCCCTCGTCGCCGCAGCCGGGGCACGGCCGCCGCGGCACCTCGGCGGCCGCGCACCCGCCGCACGTCGTGGTCTCGCCCATCTCGCCGTCCCCTCCCGAAGCGGTGTCAGGTGCGCGAGCGTAGCCACGCACCGGGGCGGCGGAGGGCCGGCGTTCGGAACCGGCGCGGATCGACCGGATCCGACGGTTCCGGACCGCGAACGAGAGGTTCCTGCCCGGCCCGGTCCCCCGCGCTCAGCCCTTCTTCGCCCGGCTCGGCTGCACCCGCATCGGCTCGCCCGGCATCTTCGGATGGTCCGGCGGGTAGGGCAGGTCCACGGCGTCCTGCTGCGCGAACAGCTCCAGCAGCGGGTCCAGGCCGAACGCGAAGTCGTCCATCTCGGCGTGCAGGTCGCCGAGTTCGGCGAAGCGCGCGGGCACCGTCCGCAGGTCGAAGTCCTGCGGGACGACGTCGTCGATCTCCTCCCAGCGCAGCGGGGTGGAGGCGGTCGCCCCGGGCCGGGCCCGCAGCGAGTACGGCGAGGCGATCGTCCGGTCGCGGGCCATCTGGTTGTAGTCCACGAAGATCCGCTCGCCGCGCTCCTCCTTCCACCAGGCGGTGGTCACCCGTCCGGGCATCCGGCGCTCCAGCTCCCGGCCGAGCGCGATCACGGCGTGCCGGCAGTCGGTGAAGGTCCAGCGCGGCTCCACCGGCACGTAGACGTGCAGCCCGCGCCCGCCGGAGGTCTTCGGCCAGCCTCGCAGCCCCAGCTCCTCCAGCAGCGCGCGCAGCTCGTGCGCGGCGGTCACCGCGTCGTGGAAGTCGGTGCCCGGCTGCGGGTCGAGGTCGATCCGCAGCTCGTCCGGGTGCTCGGTGTCGGCGCGGCGCACCGGCCAGGGGTGGAAGGTCAGGCAGCCGAGGTTGGCGGCCCACAGCACCGCGGCCGGCTCGTTCGGGCAGACCTCGTCGGCGCTGCGGCCGCTCGGGAAGACGATCCGGGCGGTCGGCAGCCACTCCGGCAGGCCCCTGGGCGCCCGCTTCTGGTAGAAGAACTCGCCCTCGACGCCGTCCGGGAACCGCTGCAGCGTGGTCGGCCGGTCCCGCAGCCCGCGCAGCACGCCCGGCGCGACCGCCAGGTAGTACTCGGCGACGTCCCGCTTGGTGAAGCCGCGCGCCGGATAGTAGACCTTGTCGGGGTTGGAGAGCCGGACCGACCGGCCGTCCACCTCCAGTTCAACCGCTGTCGAGGCCATGCCTCCCACGCTAGGCGGGCCCCCCGCATCCGGCGCGCGGGCCGTGCGACGTGCGGCGACGATCGGAGCATGGACCTTCCCGTGATGCCTCCCGTGCAGCCGATGCTCGCCAAGTCGGTGGCCGAGATCCCGTCCGGCATGCAGTACGAGGCCAAGTGGGACGGCTTCCGCGCGATCGTCTTCCGCGACGGCGACGAGGTCGAGATCGGCAGCCGCACCACCAAGACGCTCACCCGGTACTTCCCCGAACTGGTGGAGGCCTTCCGCCGCGAGCTGCCCGCCCGCTGCGTGGTCGACGGCGAGATCGTGATCGCCCGCGAGGGCCGGCTGCGCTTCGAGGAACTGCTGGAGCGCATCCACCCGGCGGCCTCCCGGGTCCGCACCCTGGCCGAGCGCACCCCCGCCTCGTTCGTCGCCTTCGACCTGTTGGCGCTGGACGACACCGCCCTCGCCGAACGCCCGCTCGCCGAGCGCCGCAGCGCCCTGGAGTCCGCCCTGGCCGGCGCCCGTGCCCCCGTCCACCTGGCGCCCGCCGTGACCGACATCGAACTCGCCCGGACCTGGTTCGCCCAGTACGAGGGCGCCGGACTCGACGGCGTGGTCGCCAAACCGCTGGACGGCCCGTACGCGGCCGGCGAGCGCACCCTCTTCAAGATCAAGCACCAGCGGACGGCCGACTGCGTCCTCGCCGGCTACCGCGAGCACAAGAGCGGACCGGTCGTCGGCTCGCTGCTGCTCGGCCTCTACGACGGCGACGGGCAGCTGCAGCACGTCGGGGTCTGCGCCTCCTTCCCGATGGCCCGGCGCCGCGAACTGGTCGAGGAGCTGGCCCCGCTGCGGCTCGACGACCTCACCGGCCACCCGTGGGCGGCCTGGGCCGACGAGAGCGCCCAGGCCGCCTCCCGGCTGCCCGGCGCCGTCAGCCGCTGGACGGGCACCAAGGACCTCTCCTGGGTGCCGCTGCGCCCCGACCGGGTCGTCGAGGTGGCGTACGACCACATGGAGAGCACCCGCTTCCGGCACACCACCCAGTTCCGCCGCTGGCGCCCCGACCGGGAGCCGGTCAGCTGCACCTACGAGCAGCTGGAGGAGCCGGTCTCCTACGACCTGTCGGACGTCCTCCGCTGAACCCCGGCCCGGCTCCGGGCCGATCGCATCGCCAACTCCGCTGCCCGAGTGCCGTGTTGTGCATTGACACGGACGCGGCGGCACGGACACCATGGACGCCGCCCGCTGCCTGCCGACACCACCCCGGTCGGCTGTTATGGGAGCGCTCCCATGGCATTGCGGCAGGTCGCGGGCGTTCCCCGAGGCTGCCCGCACTCCGCCCCGGTCCCACCCACCCCCACCCCCACCCGCTGTTCCGACCCCCGCGCACCTGCCCCCGGCGCCGCCAGCCGCGTCCCCTCCGCCGGGCCCACCCCGCCGTCCCGGAAGGACGCCCGTGCCCCACTCCGCCGCACCCCCACCCGGCCCGTCCGCCCCCGCGCCCACCCGTCCGGCGGCCCGCCGCCACCGGCAGGGCCCGGCCCGCCGCACCGCCTTCGGGGCGGCCGCCGCCCTCGCGCTCGCCGCCGGCGCCCTGCTGCCGCTGCACGCCGCGCCCGCCCGCGCCGCCGCCCCGGCGTTCAACTACGGTGAGGCGCTGCAGAAGTCGCTGCTCTTCTACGAGGCCCAGCAGTCCGGCAAGCTGCCCGCCACCAACCGGGTGGGCTGGCGCGGCGACTCCGCCCTCGACGACGGCAAGGACGTCGGGCTCGACCTCACCGGTGGCTGGTACGACGCCGGAGACCACGTCAAGTTCGGCCTGCCGATGGCCGCTTCCACCACCATGCTGGCCTGGGGCGGCATCGCCGCGAAGCAGGGCTACACCGCCTCCGGCCAGATGCCGTACCTCAAGAACAACCTGCGCTTCGTCGACGACTACCTGCTCAAGGCGCACGCCGCCCCGAACGTGCTCTACGGCCAGGTCGGCAACAGCTCGGCCGACCACGCCTGGTGGGGTCCGGCCGAGGTGCTGCCGATGGCCCGGCCCGCGTACAGGATCGACGCCACCTGCCCCGGCTCCGACCTCGCCGGCGAGACCGCCGCGGCCCTCGCCTCCTCCTCGATCGTCTTCGCCGACAGCGACTCGGCGTACGCCGCCACCCTGGTCACCCACGCCAAGCAGCTGTACTCCTTCGCCGACACCTACCGCGGCAAGTACAGCGACTGCATCAAGGACGCCCAGGGCTACTACAACTCCTGGAGCGGCTACAACGACGAACTGGTCTGGGGCGCGATCTGGCTGTACAAGGCCACCGGCGACAGCAGCTACCTCGCCAAGGCCGAGACCTACTACGCCGACCTCTCCACCGAGCCGCAGACCAGCACCAAGTCCTACCGCTGGACGATCGCCTGGGACGACAAGTCCTACGGCGCATACGTGCTGCTCGCCCAACTCACCGGCAAGCAGCAGTACATCGACGACGCCAACCGCTGGCTGGACTGGTGGACGGTCGGCGTCAACGGCAGCCAGGTGAAGTACTCGCCCGGCGGCGAGGCCGTGCTCGACTCCTGGGGATCGCTGCGCTACGCCGCCAACACCTCGTTCGCCGCCCTGGTCTACTCCGACTGGCTCGCCGGAGACGCCACCCGCAAGGCCCGCTACCACGACTTCGCCGTCCGTCAGATCGACTACGCGCTCGGCGACAACCCCCGCAGGTCCAGCTACCTCATCGGCTTCGGCACCAACCCGCCGAAGAACCCGCACCACCGCACCGCCCACGGCTCCTGGACGGACCAGCTCACCAACCCGGTCAACAGCCGGCACACCCTGATCGGCGCCCTGGTCGGCGGACCGAGCTCGCCCGACGACTCCTACACCGACGACCGCTCCAACTACGTCAACAACGAGGTCGCCACCGACTACAACGCCGCCTTCACCGGCGCCCTCGCCCGGCTCCACGGCGAGTACGGCGGCAGCCCGCTCGCGGCCTTCCCACCCGCGGAGACCCCGGACGGGCCGGAGACGACCGTCCAGGCCTCGGTGAACGCCTCCGGCACCGACTTCACCGAGATCAAGGCCTACCTCGTCAACACCTCCGCCTGGCCCGCCCGCGCGCTGAAGAACGCCTCGCTGCGCTACTGGTTCACCCTGGAGCCGGGGGTGAGCCCGAGTCAGGTCACCCTCACCACCAACTACAACCAGTGCGGGGCGATCAGCGGACCGACCCCGTACTCCGGCTCCACCTACTACGTCACCGTCGACTGCTCGAACACCGTGATCGCGCCGGCCGGACAGTCCGCGTACCGCAAGGAGGTCCAGTTCCGGATCGCCTCCTCCGGAGCCTGGGACCCGACCAACGACTGGTCGTACCAGGGAATTTCGCCGGTACCCGGCTCGACGCCGGTGAACGCGCCGAACATCCGGCTACTGGGCGGGGGAGTACCGCAGTGGGGCGCCGAACCGGACGGCACCACGCCGTCGCCGTCCCCCTCGCCGAGCCCGAGCCCCAGCCCCTCGCCGTCGCCGTCTCCTTCACCCCCGCCGTCTCCCTCGCCCTCGCCATCGCCGAGCGGCAGCCCCACCCAGCCGATCGCCGGCTGCACGGTCGCCTACACGGTGGGCAGCACCTGGGGCACCGGGTTCACCGCCGACGTGACCGTCCGCAACACCGGGAGCACGACCGTCTCCGGCTGGGCGCTCGCCTGGACCTACCTGGGCGGTGAGAAGATCGCCAACGCCTGGAACGCCCGCGTCACCCAGTCCGGCGCGGCCGTGACCGCCGGCGACGCCGGCTGGAACGGCACCCTCGCCCCGGGCGGCACCGCCTCCTTCGGCTTCCAGGCCACCGGAAGCCCGGCCGCCCTGCCCGCCTTCAGCCTCAACGGCCGGGGCTGCACCACCTGAACCACCCCTCCCACCGCGGTCCGGCCCACCGAGGGGGCGGGCCGGACCGCGGACCCCTCCGGGCCCGACGGCACAGCACCCGCTCACCAGTCGCGGGTGGCGATCAACTCCTCGACGTCCGCGCCGGTGAAGCCGTAAGCGGCGGCGACGAAGGCGAAGTCCTCGGCGATCTCCTCCCGCGCGAACGTCTCGATCTCGCTGCCCGCCTCTTCGAAGGCCTCCTGCAGCACGTTGAACTCCTCGGTGGCGGCGTGGGTGAGGACGTACAGCCCGGCCAGGCCGGACGGCCGCTCCGCCTCGATCCGCTCGCACAGCCGCAGCAGGATGCCGCGGCCGCGGTCGACGACGGCGTCCGGGTAGTACGTGTCCGCGTTCAGGGCGCGCAGGAAGTGGTGCCGGGCGATCCGGTCATTGGCAATCGGCATGGCGCCGATCCTGCCTCCGGGCACTGACACCGGGTACCGGCACCCAGGTGCTGACACCGGGCGTGATCCCCACGACCGCCTGGTCGCCCAGGACGGCCCCTACGCGGCGCTCCGGTCCGGCTGGCAGGGGGGCCGACGCCCCAGGAGCTGTCTCCAAGCGGCGCCCGGGCGGTCGGTCCAGGGGCGCTGGGGGCACCACCCGGGCGACTTCCCGGCCGCCGAGTGCGGCACGTGCCGCGGACAGGTCGGCCTCCCGGGCGCCGTGGGCCAGCAGGTAGTCGGTGACCGAGCCGTGCCGGCTGCGGATCCACCGCATCGCGCGGTCCAGGTGGACGGCGGCGACCGGACGGGAGTTGTGGCCCGGTCCGGCCGTCGCCGCCGACAGGCCCAGGGCGGCGTTGGACAGCAGGAAGTCGGCGGTGGTCTCCGCCTCGGAGGCGCCCAGCAGGGTCTGCAGGACGGCGACGACCACCCCGGTTCGGTCCTTGCCGGAGGCGCAGTGGACGAGGACGGGCAGCGCCCCGGGTTCGGCCAGCCGTCGGACGAGCGCGGCCGCGGCCGGTCCCGCGTGCTCCGCCATGGCGGGGTACAGCTCGGCCTGCTCGACCGGCCACCGCCGCTCGGTGAAGACCGGCAGGTGCCGGTGGTCGACGGCGAGGCCGCGGCAGTCGTCCGGCAGCTCCGCCACCTCGGGGACGCTCCGCAGGTCGACGACCGTCCGCACGCCCAGCTCGGCGAGCCGGCGCGCCCCCTCGGGCCGCAGCCCGTGCAGCGCCCCCGACCGGTACAGCACGCCGCGCCGCAGCGCGCCGACCCCGCCCGCGTCCCGGACGTTCCGCACCCCCGCGACCTCGACGGCCGGCGCCGCCGGGCCGAGGACGGTCTCCTCCGCGATCTCCACGCCGTGCCCTCCCGTGCCGCCGCTCCGCGGGCAGACGATACCCGGGGTCCCGTTACCGGCCCGCGGTAGCCCGGACGGGTGGTGCTCGGCATGCCATGGGGGTGGCCGGGATGCCCGGCGGCCGGTGCTCGGGGACGATCGTTCAGCCCAGCTAAGACCGCCCTTAAGAATTCCTCGATGGACCGGACCTGCTCCGGCACGGCAGATTTCACTGTGCCCGGCGCGGCAGGGGTTGCAGCGCCGGGCTTCCGTTCCACCCTCCCTCAGGAGCGCTCGCCGTGAAGGCACTCGTCAAGCACCAGGCCGAGCCGGGTCTCTGGCTGATGGACGTCCCCATGCCGGAGATCGGCCCCGCGGACGTGCTGATCAAGGTGCTGCGCACCGGCATCTGCGGTACCGACCTGCACATCCGCTCCTGGGACGGCTGGGCGCAGCAGACCATCAAGACCCCGCTGACCATCGGTCACGAGTTCGTCGGCGAGGTCGCCGCGATCGGCGCGGCCGTCGCCGACATCGAGGTGGGCGACCTGGTCAGCGGCGAGGGCCACCTGGTCTGCGGCAAGTGCCGCAACTGCCTGGCGGGCCGCCGCCACCTCTGCCGCAACACGGTGGGCCTGGGCGTGGGCCGCGACGGCGCGTTCGCCGAGTACGTGGCGCTGCCCGCGTCCAACGTGTGGGTGCACCGGGTGCCGGTGGACCTGGACGTCGCTGCGATCTTCGACCCGTTCGGCAACGCGGTGCACACCGCGCTGTCCTTCCCGCTGGTCGGCGAGGACGTGCTGATCACCGGCGCCGGCCCGATCGGCATCATGGCCGCCGCGGTCGCCCGGCACGCCGGCGCCCGCAACGTGATGATCACCGACGTCTCGCCGTACCGCCTGGACCTCGCCCGCAAGGTCGGCGTCACCCTGGCGCTGGACGTCTCGCAGCACAGCATCGAGGAGGGCCAGCAGCAGCTGGGCCTGCGCGAGGGCTTCGACGTCGGCCTGGAGATGTCCGGCCGCCCCGAGGCGATGCGCTCGATGATCGCCAACATGACGCACGGCGGCAAGATCGCCATGCTGGGCCTGCCCGCCGACGAGTTCCCGGTGGACTGGGCGTCGATCGTCACCTCGATGATCACCATCAAGGGCATCTACGGCCGCGAGATGTTCGAGACCTGGTACGCGATGTCCGTCCTGCTGGAGGGCGGCCTGGACCTCACCCCGGTGATCACCGGCCGGTACGCCGCCACGGACTTCGCCGAGGCCTTCGACGAGGCCGCGAGCGGCAACTGCGGCAAGATCATCCTCGACTGGACCGTCTGAGCGCGCACCGCCCGCACCGCCCAGCCCCGCACCGCCCCGTGCCGGGTGGTCCAGCACCGCACCACCGCCCGACCGCCCGGCACCCCGTCAGCGAACCTCCATCCAGGGAGACACCACCCGTGTTCGACAACGTGCGCGAAGACCTCGCCGCCACCCTCGACGAGATCCGCGAGGCCGGCCTCTTCAAGCCCGAGCGGGTCATCGGCAGCCCGCAGAGCGCCGCCGTCACCGTCACCGCGGGCGGCCGCCCCGGCGAGGTGCTGAACTTCTGCGCCAACAACTACCTCGGCCTCGCCGACCACCCCGCCGTGGTCGCCGCCGCCAAGGACGCCCTGGACCGCTGGGGCTACGGCATGGCCTCCGTCCGCTTCATCTGCGGCACCCAGGACGTGCACAAGCAGCTCGAGGAGCGCCTCTCGCACTTCCTCGGCCAGGAGGACACGATCCTCTACTCCTCCTGCTTCGACGCCAACGGCGGCGTCTTCGAGACCCTGCTGGACGAGCGCGACGCCGTCATCTCGGACGCCCTCAACCACGCCTCCATCATCGACGGCATCCGCCTCTCCAAGGCCCGCCGGCACCGCTACGCCAACCGCGACCTCGCCGACCTGGAGCAGCAGCTCAAGGCCACCCAGGACGCCCGCCGCCGCCTCATCGTCACCGACGGCGTGTTCTCCATGGACGGCTACATCGCCCCGCTGCGGGAGATCTGCGACCTCGCCGACCGCTACGACGCGATGGTCATGGTCGACGACTCGCACGCCGTGGGCTTCGTCGGCCCGACCGGCCGCGGCACCCCCGAGCTGCACGGCGTGATGGACCGCGTCGACATCATCACCGGCACCCTCGGCAAGGCCCTCGGCGGCGCCTCCGGCGGCTACGTCGCCGCCCGCCGCGAGATCGTCGCCCTGCTGCGCCAGCGCTCCCGCCCGTACCTGTTCTCCAACTCGCTCGCCCCGGTGATCGCGGCGGCCTCACTGACCGTGCTCGACCTGCTGGAGCAGTCCGGCGACCTGCGCGAGCGCCTGGCCGCCAACACCCACCTGTTCCGCACCAAGATGACCGAGGCCGGCTTCGAGATCCTGCCCGGCGAGCACGCCATCGCCCCGGTCATGATCGGCGACGCGGCCGAGGCCGGCCGCCTGGCCGAGCTGCTGCTGGAGCGAGGCGTGTACGTGATCGGCTTCTCCTACCCGGTCGTGCCGCACGGCCAGGCCCGCATCCGCGTGCAGCTGTCCGCCGCCCACTCGACCGAGGACGTCGAGCGCGCCGTCGCCGCCTTCGTCGACGCCCGCGAAGCGATGGGCAAGTAGCACCCCGGGGCCCAGGCCCCGAACCGACCACCACCGCGGGGCGCGGCCCTACCCTCACCGCGCCCCTGCGGGGCAACCCCCGGCCCCGCTCCGCCGTCGGCCCGGCCTTCCCCAGCCGGGCCGGCGGCGTTTCCCGGTGCCGCCGCCCCGCCCTTCGCGAACGCCCCGCCCTTCGCGAACGCCCCGCCCTCCGCGAACGCCCCGCCCTCCGTGCACGGCCCGGTGCCACCCGGGCGGCACCCCACGGGATGCGTAGCGGGCGCCGCCGCTGGACAGTCGCAAGGGAGGACCGGCCACCGGACCGCAGCCACTCCCGCGGTACCGGACCCGCCGGCCGGCGCACGCGGCGAGAGGAGCAGGGATGCCACCGGTGTCCGCGCTGCCCCGGCCCCGCGTCCCCTCCGCCGCCCGCCTGATCGCCGCGGCCGCCGTCCTCGCCGTGCTCGCCGTCTGCGCCCCGGTCACCTGGAACACCCTCGCCGAACCCGTCGGCCGCCCCAGCCCGGTCGCCGACCTCGCCGCCACCGGCCTCGGCGGCTGGTACGCGATCGGCACCCGGACCGTGCTGCTGGCCGCCGCACTCGCCTCGGTCGTCGCCGTCGGCCTGCTGCTCGCCCGAGACCCGCCGCCCGGTCTGCCGCACCCCGGCGTGGCCGGCAGCACCGCCGCCGGCGCCCTGCTGCTCAGCGCCGACCTGCGCGGCCAGCCCGTCGACGCCGTCCTCGGCATCGCCGCCGTCGCGCTCGCCCTCGCCGAGGTCCTGCCGAGCACCCGTCCGCCCGACGGCCTCGCCCTCGGCGCGGCGATCGCCCTCGAACCGGCGCTCGCCCTCTTCGCCGTCCTGCTGGTCTGCCGGGGGTCCCGACGGCACGCCCTCAACGCCCTCGTCCTCGCCTTCGCCCTGAACGTCGCGGCCTGGGCCGCCCGGCCGGCCGAGACCGCCAACGGCTGGCGGCAGCTGATCGAACCGCTGGTCGCCGTCGGCCCCGACAACCAGTCGGCGTACGGCCTGCTGCTCCGCCTCGGCCTGCGCGGACCGCTGCTCGCCGCCGTCTGCCTGGCCGCCGTCGTCGCCGTCGGCGTCTTCGCGCTCCGCCGCGGCCCGGCCCTCGCCGCGGACGGGCAGCACCTGCTCGCCGCCGGCGTGGTCGGCTGTGCCGCCGTGGTGGTCTCCCCGCTCACCGGGCCCGCCGACTTCGGCTGGCTGCTCGCCGCCGCGGTCGGCCGTCTCGGCCGCAGACCCGAGGACCGGGCGCTGTGGCCGGTCGTGGCCGTCACCGTCGCCCTGCTCTCCAGCAGCATGCTCGACCCGCAGATCGAACCGGTGACCACCTTCCTGCTGCGCGGCGCCGCCCCGCTGACCGCCGCCGCGGCCGCCGCCCTGCTGCCCTTCCGCCGCACCACCGACCCGCTCTGGACGCTGCACCGCACCCCCGCACCCACGCCGCACCACCCCTTCGGCCGCCGCAGGCTGCCCCTGCTGCCCGCCAAGCTGCGCCCGGTCAGCCGGCCCAACCTGCTGATGGAGCTGCTGTTCATCCAGGTCGGCTACGGCATCTACACCAAGATCCGCAACGCCGCGCCGAACCGGATCGAGTCCGCCGTCGAGAACGCCCGCGACGTCTACGGGGTGGAGAGGTTCCTGCACCTCGACGTCGAACGGGCGATCAACGGCTGGGTGCTGCACACCCACGGCATGCTCGACCTCTCGCTGCAGTACTACAAGACCTTCCACCTCATCGGGCCGCTGGCCGTGCTCGGCTGGCTCTACCTGCGCCACCCCCGCCGGTACCGCACCAGCCGCACGGTGCTCTTCACCGCGACCGGCCTCGCCCTGCTCGGCTTCTGGGGCTACCCGCTCGCCCCGCCCCGGCTCACCCCCGGCCTCGGCCTGCGCGACAGCCCGTACGGCGGGCCGGACGGCTCGCCGCTCGGCGCGCTCACCGCCCTCACCAACCAGTTCGCGGCGATGCCCTCGCTGCACTGCGCCTGGGCGTTCTGGTGCGCGGCGGCGGTGATCGCCGCGACCCGGCGGCGCTGGGTGTGGGCCGTCGCGGTGCTCTACCCGCTGCTCACCCTGTTCGTGGTGGTCGGCACCGCCAACCACTGGCTGCTGGACGCGGCCGGAGGGGTGGCCGTCGTCCTCGCGGGCTGCCTGTTCCAGTACGTGCTCACCGGCCGGCGGATGTTCGACCGCTCGGCCGCATCGGCGGCCGGGCTCCGCGCCCGGTCCGGCCGGCCCCGGACCGGCGGGACGCCGACGCCCGGCACCGGCTCCGCGGTCGACCGCCACCCGGCACCCGGCCCTCCGTCGCCCGCCCCGAGCACCGAACCCGCCGAACGCCGCCGGGACCCCTGAGACGCTTCGCCCGGCACGGGCCGTTGCGGGAGGTGTCCGGGGCTGCGGAACGACGGGCTCCGGGCCGCTGGCAGAATTGAGCCGTGATCGACGCACGACGGCTGCGGACCCTGCGGGCCGTGGCCGACCACCGCACCGTGACGGCCGCCGCGGCCGCGCTGTACCTCACCCCCTCCGCCGTCTCGCAGCAGCTCGCCGCGCTCGAGCAGGAGACCGGCCACCACCTGCTCGCCAGGGACGGCCGGGGCGTACGGCTCACCGCGGCCGGCGAGATCCTGCTCGGCCACGCGGACGCGGTGCTCGCCCAGCTGGAGCGCGCCGAGGCCGACCTCGCCGCGTACAGCGCCGGGGTCGCCGGCGAGGTCACCGTCGCCGCGTTCGCCACCGGCATCGCGCTCGTGCTGGCCCCCGCGATCACCGGGCTGGCCGCCGCGGCCCCCGGCGTCCGACTGAAGGTCCTCGACGCCGAGGGCGACGCCAGCCTGCCGATGCTGCTGGACGGCCAGGCCGACATCGCCGTCGCCGTCGAGTACCGCGGCGCCCCGCGCGCCGACGACCAGCGGCTGACCCGGGTGCCGCTGTACGCCGAGCCGTTCCGCGCCGTCCTGCCGCTCGGCCACCCGCTGGCCGCCGGCGAGGGTCCCGTCCCGGTCGCCGACCTGGCCGCCGAGCCGTGGATCGGCCCCTACCCCGGCAACCCCTGCCACGACGTGGTGCTGCTCGCCTGCGAACACGCCGGGTTCCAGCCCCGGCTGGTGCACTCCTCGGACGACTTCCGGGCCGTGGTCGCCCTCGCCTCCGCGGGCGCCGGCGTCGCCCTCGTCCCGCGCTCGGCCCTGCCCGGCGCCGACCTCTCCGCGGTGGCCGTCCGCCCGGTGGACACCGAACTCGCCACCCGCAAGGTCTTCGCCGCCGTCCGCGCCGGCGCCGAGCACCACCCGCTGATCGCCCCCGTCCTGACCGCCCTCACCGACGCCGCCCGCACCCTCGACAACCAGTGACCCCGGGCCCCGCGAGCCCGTTTAGGAAGCCGCCACGATGCGGTCCACCGCGGCGGCGACGAGTTCGTCGCGCTCCTGTGGGGTGAGCACGTCGGGCAGGGTGAGCTGTTCGACGATCAGCCAGTTCAGGGCCAGGTAGAGCAGTTTGACGGCCGTGGCGTCGCCGGGCAGGCCGGACGCCAGGTGGTAGGCGACGTTGGCGTCCAGGTCGGCGCGGACGCGCTCGGTGAGGACCGTGCGCAGTTCGGGGCGGCGGGTCGCCTCCAGCCGGAGTTCGAGCAGCGCCAGGTAGCCGGTGCGGAAGGACGAGACGCGGGCCACCAGTTCGCGCATCAGCTCGGCGTAGGTCTCGCGGTCGCGCTCGGCCGTGCGGTGGCGGGTGACGGTGGCCTCGTCGGGCTGGAGCCGCTCGTAGACGCGCGCCCCGGCCTGGGTGAGCAGGTCGTCGCGGTTGGCGAAGTAGTTGGAGGCGGTGCCGGCGGGTACGGCGGCCTCCGCGTCGACGGCCCGGAAGGTCAGGCCCCGTGCGCCGTCCCTCGCCAGGACCTCGATCGCGCCGTCGACGAGGGCGGCCCGCCGCTGGTCGTTCCGTCTCACCATTGACACCACTCCAGGCGTAGTACTATGTTGAAACCACTTCAATCAGAGTACTACATGTGGAGTCATCAGAGTGCGAAAGCTCGTGTACTACGTCGCCGTCACCCTCGACGGCCGCATCGCAGGCCCCGGTGGCGAGTACCACTTCTTCCCCCAGGGGGACGAGGAGCAGGCCGCGGCCTACACCGCCTGGACCAACACGCTCTACCCCGAGACCGTCCCGACCGTCGCGCGAGCCCCCCTCGGGCTGGCCGACGCGCCCAACCGGCGCTTCGACACCGTCCTCATGGGCCTCGGTGCCTACCGCCCCGCCCTCGACGCGGGCATCACCAGCCCCTACGCCCACCTGCGCCAGTACGTGGTGTCCGGCACCCTCGCCCCCGACACCGACCCGGCCGTCACCGTCGTCCCCGGCGACCCGGTCGCCCTCGTCCGGGACCTCAAGAAGGAGGAGAACGGCACCCTCGACATCTGGCTCTGCGGCGGAGGCAGGCTCGCCGGAGCCCTGCTCGGCGAGGTCGACGAACTGCTGATCAAGAACTACCCGGTGGTCGCCGGCGCCGGCATCCCGGCCTTCGACGGCACCTTCGACCCGACCGTCTTCGACGTCGCCGAACGCACCGCCTTCCCCAACGGCGTCACCCTCACCCGCCTCGTCCGCCGCTAGGACCTCTCCGTGCCTACCCACGGGCCGCGTCCACCGGGCGGGGACGGAGGGCGCGGAGTGCGGCCAGGGCCGCGCCGGGGGCGGTCAGCAGGAGGCAGGAGGCGGTCACCGCGGCGACCGGCCGCCAGGGAAGCACCAGGGGCGGGGGACTCCCGAGCAGGACCAGAGCGGCGTTCATGGCGCCGAGTTGGACGGCGGCGACCGCGCAGCCCAGCAGGGCGCCCACCGCCACCACGAGCAGCGACTCGCCGGTCACCAGCCCGACCACCTGCGTCCGGGTGGCGCCGGTGAGGCGCAGCAGGGCGAGTTCCCGGCGGCGGTCGGCGGTCGCCATCGCGAGGATGTTGACGAGCGCGATGCCGGTGTACGTCAGTGCGAGGCCGAGGACCAGCACGATCCTCAGCCGGGCGGTCCGGCCGTTGGCGGGGGCGGTGGCGGACAGCCACCGTTCGCGGGTGTCGACCCGGGCGCCGAAGCGGGCGGCCGTGGCGCGCAGCCCCGCCTCCAGTGAGACCCGGTCCGACCCGGGGGCGGACCGGACGTCGATGCGGTCCGTCCGGGACCCGGGAGCGTTGGCGGCGGTCACGTACAGGCCGTTGTCGCCGAGTCCGTCCCGCAGGAGGGCGGCGACCCGCAGGGTCACCCGGCGGCCGTCCGCGAGGACGACCGGCACCGGGTCGCCGACGGCCCGGTGGCCCCACTCCAGCGGCAGCACGATGCCGTCGTCGGTGAGCGCGGCGACCGATCCGGCGACCACCGGCAGCCGGGCCACTCCGGCCAGTGCGGCGGGATCCGCCGTCCGCGCCTCGGAGCGCACCGCGTTGCCGTCCGGCTCGACCAGTGCGAGCCGGGTCGGTCCGGTGGGGGAGACGACCGCCCCGGGGAGTGTCCGCAGGGCCTCGACCAGCCCCGGGCGGCCCGCGCCGGGGGTGTCCGCACCGGGGGTGAGGACGAAGTCGGCGCCGGTCCGCGTCCGGGCCTCGGCCGTCCGGGAGGCGCTCACGGTGTCCACGGCGCCGGCCAGCGAGCCGGTCAGGGCGACCGACACCAGCACCGGCGCGGCGATCGCCCCGGTGCGGCGCACCGCGGCGGCGGCGTTCTCCCGCATCAGCCGGCCCGACCAGCGGGACGGCCGGACCGGCAGCCGGCCGAGCAGGCGCAGCAGCGGCCGGACGAGCACGGGAGCGAGCAGTCCGCAGGCCGAGACGAGCACCATCGGCCGGACGGTGTACGTCTTGCGGTGCAGCAGGTCGACGGGGTCCGTGAGCAGGGCCGAGCCGATCAGCCCGGCCGCGGCCGCCAGCAGCCCGAGGCCCCAGATCCAGCGCCCGGTGGTCATCACGCCGGTGTCGAGGTCGGCGCTGCGCAGGGCGTCCAGCGGGCCGAGGCGCCCGGCGCGGCGGGCGGCGACGAGGACGCCGCCGAGGGCGACCAGCAGGCCGGTCAGGAACGCGGCGGCCAGGGGCCAGGTCCGCTGGTCGACGGTGAACCCGGGCGGGGCTATCCCGACCTCCGTCAGCCACCGCACCGCCGCGGGCGCGCCGAGCCGTCCGAGCACGCACCCGGCGGCCGAGGCGACGGCGCCGACCACCAGCGCCTCGGCCAGTACCGCGCGCCTCACCTGGGCGCGGGTGGCGCCGGCCAGCCGCAGCAGTCCGAGTTCGCGACGGCGCTGGGCCACGGTGTAGGCGAAGGTCGAGGCGACGACGAACGCCGAGACGAAGGCGCTCACCCCGCCGGCCGTGCCGAGCGCGGCGACCAGCGACACCATCGCCTCGCCGCCGCCCCCGGGCCAGGACACCGCGGTGGCCAGGCCGAGCAGCATCACCGCCGTCATCGCCGCTCCGAGCGCCAGGGCCGTGAACGCACCCAGCAGCGACACCCAACGCACCCTCAGCGACCTCAGCGCGATCCGCATCATCCTCATGCCCTCCAGCCAACCGCCGGCCGCCGGGCCGGATCAGCAGGCCGGGGCCCACCTTCCGGGGTAGGGCCAGCCCTACCGCGCGGGCCGCCGGGGCCGCCTAGGGTTTGTCCGACGATTCGCGTCGCATGGGCGCCCGACGCCGCGCGCGGCGGGAATCGTCGGACAAGCCCTGGGTGGGGCGAACCGAACGGGCGACGGGACGGCGGAGGGGCGGCGGGATGGGCACGGACGGGTACGGCGGTGCGCCGTGGCAGGCATTGGCCCGGCCCGGATTCCTGCGCGGCGGGCTGCCCTGGCGGGCCGCAGGCTACCTGCTGGCCTCCGGGACGGCCGGGCTGCTGCTCTGTGCGGGGCTGCTGCTGGCGGGGACGGTCGCCGGTGCGCTCGCCGTCCTGCTGGTCGGGCTGCCTTTGCTGCTGGGCCTGGGTCTGGTCGGGGTGCCGTTCGCGGCGTGGGAACGGCGGCTGGTGCGGCTGCTGGACGGCACGCCGGTGCCCGGACCGCACCAGGTGCCGGCCCGCCCGGGTCTCCCGGCCTGGCTGCGGCTGCGCTACCGGGAGCGGGCGACCTGGCGGGAGCTGGGTTTCGCGGCGCTCGCCGCCTTCGTGCTGTGGCCGATCGACCTGACCGTCGCGGGTTGCGCGATCGCGGTGCCCGGCTACCTGCTGGCGGCGCTTCCGCTGCTGCTGCTCGACGGTGAGCAGGTGAACGTCCTCAAGCTCTGGCAGGTCCACTCCCCGTACGTGGCAGCGGCGTTGGGTGTCGCCGGGGTGCTGGCGGCGGCACTGCTCGCCTATCCGCTGACCGCGGTGGCGGCGGGGCGGGCCGCACTCGTGCGGGCGGTGCTGGCGCCGGGCGGCCAGGAGGCACGGATCGGCGAACTGGTCCGCTCGCGGGCCCGGTTGGTGGACGCCTTCGAAGCGGAACGGCGCCGGATCGAGCGGGACCTGCACGACGGTGCCCAACAGCGCCTGGTCTCCCTGGCGATGACGCTCGGACTCGCCAGGCTGGACGCGCCGCCCGGCAGCCCGCTCGCCGACCGGCTGGCGCAGGCGCACCGGGAGGCGGGGGACGTGCTGGCCGAGCTCAGGGAGTTGATCAACGGAATCCATCCGCAGGTGCTGACCGACCGGGGTCTGCCGGACGCCTGCGCGGACGCCGCCGACCGGTCGCCGGTGCCGGTGGACGTCACCTTCGCGCTGCCCGGTCGGCTGCCGGCCGCGGTCGAGTCGGCCGGCTGGTTCGCGGTCACCGAGGCGCTGGCGAACGTCGCCAAGCACAGCGGTGCCCGTTCCGCCCGCGTCGACGGACGGTACGCCGACGGGCTGTTGACCGTCGAGGTGTCGGACGACGGACGCGGCGGCGCCGATCCGGCGGGCGGCACCGGTCTCACCGGCCTGGCCGACCGGGTCTCCGTGGTCGACGGCACCCTGACGGTGAGCAGCCCGCCCGGAGGCCCGACCCTGCTGCGCGTGGAGATCCCGTGCACCCCGATCGGCCCGCGCGCCGAGGACCTCACACGCACCTCGGACCTCACGCACACCCCGGACCGCCCGTGAGGCCGCTCCGGATGGTGCTCGCCGAGGACGGCGTACTGCTGCGCGAGGGCCTGATCGGCCTGTTGGAGCGCTTCGGCCACCAGGTGGTCGCCGCCGTGGGGGACGCCGGGGCGCTGAGCGCCGCCGTCGACGAGCACGTGCCGGACGTCGTCATCACCGACGTGCGGATGCCGCCCGGGCAGACCGACGAGGGCCTGCGGGCCGCCGTCGCGCTGCGCGCCCGGCGCCCCGGCCTGCCGGTGCTGGTGCTCAGCCAATACGTGCAGCGCTCGTACGCCGCCGAGCTGCTGGACTCGGGGGACGGTTCCGGCGTCGGGTACCTGCTGAAGGACCGAATCGGGCAGGTCGAGGAGTTCGTGGCGGCGGTCGGCACGGTGGCGGCCGGCGGCACCGTGGTGGACCCGGAGGTGGTGCGCCAGCTGCTGCGGCGCCGGCGCGACCCGCTGGACCGGCTGACGCCGCGCGAGCGCGAGGTGCTGGCGCTGATGGCCGAGGGCAGGTCCAACGCGGCGATCTGCCGCGAGCTGGTGGTGTCCGAGGCGGCCGTCGGCAAGCACATCGGCAACATCCTGATGAAGCTGGACCTGCCCCCGGCGGAGGAGACCCACCGGCGCGTCCTGGCGGTGCTGGAGTTCCTCCGGGCCTGAGCGGCGGGCCGGCGGCGTTCACCCGGCCGGGCCCTCCCCGGCAGGGTCTTCCCCGGGGAGGTCCTTCCCGGCGGCGGTGTGGTCGAGGACGGCCCGGGCGACCGTCGGCCAGTCGGCCCGGTCCAGCCCGTGGCCGGCGTCCGGCAGGGGCAGGAGCCGCGTACCGGGGATCCGCTCCGCGAGGTCCTCGCCGTGCGGGAGCGGGAACATCGGGTCGGCCGTCCCGTGGACCACCAGTACGGGCACGGCGATCGAGGAGAGCGGCGCCCGGGTGGGGCCGCCCTCCGGCAGCGCGTCGTGGTTGCGGGCGGCGGCGATGTCGCGGGCCCGCCCGACCTCGCGGCGGGCCAGGTCCCGGACGGCGGCCTCGTCGAACGGACGCCGGCCCCCGGCGAGCAGGCGGGCGTACGCGACCAGGTGGCCGACCAGCGCGTCCGGGTCCGAGGGGTCGGGGCCGGCGGCCGCGAGGAAGGCCATGAGCTCCTCGGCCGGCGCGGGCAGCGCCCGGTCGCCGGGCACGGCGGAGGAGGTGCTGATGAGGACGAGGGAGAGGACGCGGCCGGGGTCGTCGAGCGCGAGCAGCTGCGCGAGCGCCCCGCCGGCCGAGACGCCCACGACATGGGCGGCCGGGATGCCGTAGCCGTCGAGCACCCGGGCGGCGTCGGCGACCAGGTCCGCGCCGGTGTAGCCGGGGCGGCCCGGCGGGTAGGTGGTCGAGCGGCCGGTGTCGCGGTGGTCGTAGCGGATCACGAAGCGGCGGCCTCCGGCGAGCAGCCGGCAGAAGCCCTCCTCCCACCAGAGCATCGAGGCGCCGATGCCCATGACGAGCAGGACGGGCGGATCCGCCGGGTCGCCGAAGGACTCGGTACACAGCTCGACGCCGTCCCCGTCGATCGTCCGCTCGACCATCGCCGCGCCTCCTCCCGTGTCCCTCCATGGTGCCCGCGCCACGGCAGCACCGGAATCTGACGGCCCGTCGGGCTCGATCTCCGGTATCCGGACTGCTCAACGGCATGGCTGGCATATGCTGCTGGGCGGCCCGGCCCTCGACCACCCAGCAAAGGGGCCACCACACCCTCAGCAGGAGAGCCCGTGAGCCACGACCACGACATCGACCCCGCACCCCTGCCGGTGGCGGTGATCGGCCTCGGCGACATCGCGCAGAAGGCGTACCTCCCGGTGCTCACCGCCCAGCCGGGCCTCGACCTGAGGCTGATGACCCGCGACCGCGCCAAGCTGGACCGCCTCGGCGACGCCCACCGGATCGCGCACCGCTACACCGACCTCGGCGAGGTCATCGACAGCGGGATCCGGGCCGCCTTCGTGCACGCCTCCACCAGCCAGCACGTCCCGATCGTCGAGCAGCTGCTGACCGCCGGCGTCGACGTCTACGTGGACAAGCCGCTGGACCACACCCTGGACGGCGCCCGCCGGCTGGTCGACCTCGCCGAGCAGGCCGACCGTTCGCTGCTGGTCGGCTTCAACCGCCGGCACGCCCCCGGCTACCTGCTCGCCCAGGAACGGCCGCGCGACCTGATCGTGCTTCAGAAGCACCGCGAGGGACTCCCGGAGTCCGCCCGCTCCGCCGTCTTCGACGACTTCATCCACGTGGTCGACACCCTGCGCTTCCTGGTGCCGGGCGAGATCGAGCACGTGGACGTCCGCTCCCGCAGCCGCGACGGCCTGATGGAGCACGTCGTGCTCACCCTGGCGGGCCAGGGCTTCACCGCCCTCGGCATCATGAACCGGATGAGCGGCGCCACCGAGGAGGTGCTGGAGGTCTCCGGCGGCGACTCCAAGCGCAGCGTCATCAACCTCGCCGAGATCGTCGACTTCCGCGGCCAGCCGACCGTCCGCCGCCGCGGCGACTGGGTGTCGGTCGCGCGCCAGCGCGGCATCGAGCAGATCGTGCTGTCCTTCCTGGAGTCCGTCCGGGCCGGCAAGGTGCTCTCCGCGCGGGACGCGCTGCGCACCCACGACCTGTGCGAGCACGTCGTCGAGCAGATCGAGGCCCAGGCCTGACGGTCCGCCACCGGCCGGTGGCGGTCGCGGCGGCGCCCCCGGCCGGCCCGTGGAGCGGGCCGGCCGGGGGCACCCGTGCGCGAGGCTCAGCTGTTGGTGCAGACGTTGCCGGCCGTCGGGTTCAGCAGGCCGATCAGGTTGATGCTGTTCCCGCAGGCGTTGACGGGAATGTGGATCGGAACCTGAACCACGTTGCCGGACAGCACGCCCGGGGAGTCGGTGGCTGTGCCGACGGCGCTCGCGTCTGCGTTGGCCGCGCCGGCCGCGCCGAGCACGAGAGCACCGGCGGCGACGGTCAGCGCGAGAGCCTTGCGGATGTCCTTCACGGGCTTCTCCAATTCGGGAGGGGACGTTCCTGGGTGGAACCCGGGCGCCGGGCCGACGGCCTGCCGGCCGGGCGGCGCCCGACACCCAGTCTCGGCACGGCGGGGCGGAACGGTCCTCCGGGCGCGCGCGAGGTTCGCCCGCCCGGGTGGGAATCTCCGCGCCCACTGGGCCATCGGCGGTACTCGGGACCCCGCTTCTGATTACGGGCTGTGACGACCCGTCGGATTCGGGCCCGCACCACCCCCGTACGGCCCCGGCCCTCGCCGGACGAACCGTTCCACCGGGCCGCCCGCCGATCGGAGTTCCGAGGCGGCCGGGAACCGGCTCCGGAACCGGTTCCGGGCCAAAACAAGCATGCATGCTTGATTTATTCACGGGCCGCTGCCAGGCTGCTGCACGACCAGCGCAGGGGAGGCGGACATGCTCAGGATCGGCAATGCGTCCGGGTTCTACGGCGACCGGTTCGCCGCGTTCGAGGAGATGCTCACCGGCGGACCGCTGGACGTGCTGACCGGCGACTACCTCGCCGAGCTCACCATGCTCATCCTCGCCCGCGACCGGCTGAAGGACCCGGGCCTCGGCTACGCCAAGACCTTCCTCCGGCAGGCCGAGCAGTGCCTCGCGCTCGCCGCCGAACGCGGCGTCAAGCTCGTCGTCAACGCCGGCGGACTCAACCCCGCCCGGCTCGCCGAGGCGGTCGCCGACCTCGCCGCCAAGCAGGGCCTCGCACTGCGCACCGGCCACGTCCTCGGCGACGACCTGCTCGCCCGCGCCGCGGAGTTCGGCCCCCGGCCCGGCCTGCTCGCCGCCAACGCCTACCTCGGCGGGGCCGGCATCGCCGCCTGCCTGCGCGGCGGCGCCGACGTCGTCGTCACCGGCCGGGTCACCGACGCCGCGCTCGTCACCGGCCCCGCCATGGCCCACTTCGGCTGGGGACCCGACGACCTCGACCCGCTCGCCGGCGCCGTCGTCGCCGGCCACGTCCTCGAGTGCGGCGCGCAGGCCACCGGCGGCAACTACGCCTTCTTCCGCGAGCACCTCGGCCCCGGCGCCGACCCCCGCCCCGGCTTCCCGCTCGCCGAGATCCACGCCGACGGCAGCAGCGTCATCACCAAGCACCCCGGCACCGGCGGCGCCGTCACCGTCGAGACCGTCACCGCCCAGCTGCTCTACGAGACCGCCGGACCGCGCTACGCCGGACCGGATGTGACGGTCCGCCTGGACACCGTCCGGCTCGCCCAGCAGGGGCCCGACCGGGTGCTCGTCGAGGGCGTCCGCGGCGAGGCGCCGCCGCCCGGCCTCAAGGTCGGCCTCAACCGGCTCGGCGGCTACCGCAACGAGGTCGTCTTCGTCCTCACCGGCCTCGACGTCGAGGCCAAGGCCGACCTGGTGCGCCGCCAGTTCGAGCAGGCGCTCACCCGCCGGCCCGCCGAACTCCGCTGGACCCTCGCCCGCACCGACCACCCCGACGCCGACACCGAGGAGGCGGCCTCCGCGCTGCTGCGCCTCACCGTCCGCGACCCCGACGAGCGGGCCGTCGGCCGGGCCGTCGGCGCCGCCGCCGTCGAACTCGGCCTCGCCGGCTACCCCGGCTTCCACCTCACCGCGCCGCCCGGCCCCGGCACCCCGTACGGCGTCTTCGAGACCGCGTACACCGACCGGCGCGGCGTCCCGCACACCGCGGTGCTGCCCGACGGCACCGCCCGGCCCGTCCCCGCACCCGACCGCACCCGGCCGCTCGAACCGCTCGCCGAACCGCCGCTGCCGGAGCCGCTGCCCGCCGGGCCGACCCGCCGCGCCCCGCTCGGCCTGGTCGCCGGCGCCCGCAGCGGCGACAAGGGCGGCGACGCCAACCTCGGCGTCTGGGCCCGCACCGAGGACGGCTGGCGCTGGCTCGCCCACACCCTCACCACCGACCTGCTGCGCCGACTGCTCCCCGAGACCGCCGCACTGACGGTGGAACGGCACCTGCTGCCCAACCTGCGGGCCGTCAACTTCACCATCGCCGGGCTGCTCGGCGAGGGAGTCGCCGCACAGGCCCGCTTCGACCCGCAGGCCAAGGCGCTGGGGGAGTGGCTGCGCTCCCGGCACCTCGACATCCCGGAGGCCCTCCTGTGACCGTCCTCCCCACCCGCCTGGACCCCGGCGGCGCCGAGCACACCGCCCACCGGGCCGCGATGCTGGAGAAGCTCGCCGCCCTCGACGCCGAACACGCCAAGGCGCTGGCCGGCGGCGGCCCCCGCTACGTCGAGCGGCACCGCAACCGCGGCAAGCTGCTCGCCCGCGAGCGGATCGAACTCCTCCTCGACCAGGACTCGCCGTTCCTGGAACTCTCCCCGCTCGCCGCCTGGGGCAGCGACCACCCGGTCGGCGCCGCCCTGGTCACCGGCATCGGGGTGATCGAGGGCACGGTCTGCGTCATCACCGCCAACGACCCGACCGTGCGCGGCGGCGCCAGCAACCCGTGGACGCTGAAGAAGGCGCTGCGGGCCAACGAGGTCGCCCTGCACAACCGGCTGCCGCTGGTGAACCTGGTCGAGTCCGGCGGCGCCGACCTGCCCAGCCAGAAGGAGATCTTCATCCCCGGCGGGGCGCTCTTCCGCGACCTCACCCGGCTCTCCGCCGCCGGCATCCCGACGATCGCCGTCGTCTTCGGCAACTCCACCGCCGGCGGCGCCTACGTGCCCGGCATGTCCGACCACACCGTGCTGGTGCGCGAGCGCGCCAAGGTCTTCCTCGGCGGCCCGCCGCTGGTGAAGATGGCCACCGGCGAGGAGGCCGACGAGGAACGGCTCGGCGGCGCCGACATGCACGCCCGCACCTCCGGCCTCGCCGACCACGTCGCCGAGGACGAGCCGGACGCCTGCCGGATCGCCCGCCGGATCGTCAAACGGCTGCACTGGCAGCGCAGCGGCCCGCTGCCCGACACCACCGCCGAGCCGCCGAAGTACGACGAGGAGGAGCTGCTCGGCATCGTCCCCGGCGATCTGCGGGTGCCCTTCGACCCGCGCGAGGTCATCGCCCGGATCGTCGACGGCTCCGACTTCGACGAGTTCAAGCCGCTGTACGGGCCGAGCCTGGCCACCGGCTGGGCCACCGTGCACGGCTACCCCGTCGGCATCCTCGCCAACGCGCAGGGCGTGCTCTTCAGCGCCGAGTCGCAGAAGGCCGCCCAGTTCATCCAGCTCGCCAACCAGCGCGACATCCCGCTGCTCTTCCTGCACAACACCACCGGCTACATGGTCGGCGAGGCCTACGAGCAGGGCGGCATCATCAAGCACGGCGCGATGATGATCAACGCGGTCTCCAACTCGCGCGTCCCGCACCTGTCCGTGCTGATGGGCGCCTCCTACGGCGCCGGGCACTACGGCATGTGCGGACGCGCCTACGAGCCGCGCTTCCTGTTCGCCTGGCCGAGCGCCAAGTCCGCGGTGATGGGCCCGCAGCAGCTCGCCGGGGTGCTGTCCATCGTCGCCCGGCAGTCCGCCGCCGCCAAGGGCACCCCGTACGACGAGGACGCCGACGCGGCGATCCGCGCCATGGTCGAGCAGCAGATCGAGGCCGAGTCGCTGCCCGCCTTCCTCTCCGGACGGCTCTACGACGACGGCGTCATCGACCCGCGGGACACCAGGACCGTGCTCGGACTCTGCCTCTCCGCCGTGCACAGCGGCCCCGTCGAGGGCGCCCGCGGCTACGGCGTCTTCCGGATGTAGCTTCTCGTGGAGGAACGACCCAAGTGATCACCTCTCTGCTGGTCGCCAACCGCGGCGAGATCGCCCGGCGGATCTTCCGCACCTGCCGCGACCTCGGCATCGCCACCGTCGCCGTGCACTCCGACCCGGACGCCGACGCCCCGCACGTCCGGGAGGCCGACACCGCCGTCCGCCTCCCCGGCGCCGCCCCCGCCGACACCTACCTCCGGGCCGACCTGCTGATCGCCGCCGCCCGCGCCGCCGGCGCGGACGCCGTCCACCCCGGCTACGGCTTCCTCTCCGAGAACGCCGACTTCGCGCAGGCCGTCCTCGACGCCGGACTCGCCTGGATCGGGCCGCCGCCCGCCGCGATCGCCGCCATGGGCTCCAAGACCGCCGCCAAACGGCTGATGGCCGCGGCCGGCGTGCCCGTCCTCACCGTCGGCGCCGACCCCACCGAGGCCGACCTGCCGCTGCTCGTCAAGGCCGCGGCCGGCGGCGGCGGACGCGGCATGCGGATCGTCCGCGACCTCGCCGAACTGCCCGCCGCGCTCGCCGCAGCCCGCGCCGAAGCCCTCTCCGCGTTCGGCTCCGACGAGGTCTTCTGCGAGCCGTACCTGCCCACCGGCCGGCACGTCGAGGTCCAGCTGATGGCCGACACCCACGGCACCGTGTGGGCCGTCGGCGACCGCGACTGCTCCCTGCAGCGCCGCCACCAGAAGGTGATCGAGGAGGCCCCCGCCCCCGGCCTCACCGTACGGCAGCGCACCGAACTCCACCGCGCCGCCGTCGACGCCGCCCGGGCCATCGGCTACGTCGGCGCCGGAACCGCCGAATTCCTGCTCGCCCCCGACGGCCGGCTCGCCTTCCTGGAGATGAACACCCGCCTCCAGGTCGAACACCCCGTCACCGAATGCGTCACCGGCCTCGACCTGGTCGCCCTGCAGATCGCCGTCGCCGAGGGCGAGGCCCTGCCCGCCGAACCGCCCGCCACCACCGGCCACGCCGTCGAGGCCCGCCTCTACGCCGAGGACCCGGCCCGCGACTGGCAGCCCCAGACCGGCACCCTGCACCGCCTCGCCCTCGCCCACCCGCACACCGAATTCACCACCGGCGGGACCCCCGCCGGGCTGCGCCTGGACTCCGGCGCCGACGACGGCACCACCGTCACCGTGCACTACGACGCCATGCTCGCCAAGGTCGTCGCCTGGGCCCCCACCCGGGCCGCCGCCGCCCGCCGGCTCGCCGACGCGCTCGGCCGCGCCCGGATCCACGGCCCCGCCACCAACCGCGACCTGCTCGTCCGGGCCCTGCGCCACCCCGCCTTCCTGGAAGCCCGACTGCACACCGGCTTCCTCACCGAACACGCAGCCGACCTCACCGCCCCCGACGGCAAGGACACCCCGCTCGCCGCCCTCGCCGCCGCCCTCGCCGACGCCGCCTCCCGCCGCACCGCGCTGCCCTCCGGCTGGCGCAACCTGCCCTCCCAGCCGCAGGTCAAGCGGTACCGCGCCGCCGACGGCGGCGAATGGGAGGTCCGCTACCGGATCGGCCGCCACGGGCTCGACGCCGAGGGCCACCCCGGCACCCGGCTGCTCCACTCCGCCCCGGACCTGGTTGTCCTGGAGACGGACACCCTGCGGCAGAGCTTCCACGTCGCCGCCCACGGCAGCGGCGTCTGGGTCGACGGGCCGAACGGCGCCACCGCCCTCACCGCCCTCGACCGCTTCCCCGACCCGGCGCAGCGGACCGACCCCGGCGCCCTGCTCGCCCCCATGCCCGGCACCGTCGTCCGCACCGCCGCCGCGGTCGGCGACACCGTCACCGCCGGACAGCCGCTGCTCTGGCTGGAGGCGATGAAGATGGAGCACCGGGTCACCGCCCCCGCCGACGGGCTGCTCACCGAACTCCGCGTCGCCCCCGGCCAGCAGGTCGAGCCCGGCGCCGTCCTCGCCGTCGTCCAGCCCGCCTGAGCCCCGCACACCCCGTACACCCCTCGCACCCTGCACGGCACCCCACCCTCACCGCCCGGAAGGACGCCGCATGTCCGCACCGCGCACCACCGCAGGCACCCTCGTCGAGACCCCCGAACAGCAGGCCCTGCGCCGGGCCGTCGCCGACCTCGCCGCCCGCTTCGGCCCCGCCTGGTTCCAGGCCAAGGCCCGCGCCGGCGAGTACGCCGACGAACTGTGGGCCGAAGCCGGCAAACTCGGCTACCTCGGCGTCAACCTGCCCGCCGAGTACGGCGGCGGGGGCGCCGGCATCACCGAACTCGCCATCGTCCTCGAAGAGCTCGGCGCAGGCGGCTGCCCGCTGCTGATGCTCGTCGTCTCGCCCGCCATCTGCGGCACCGTCATCGCCCGCTACGGCACCGAGGAACAGCGCCGCCGCTGGCTGCCCGGCCTCGCCGACGGCACCCGCCGGATGGCCTTCGGCATCACCGAACCCGACGCCGGCTCCAACTCCCACCGGATCGCCACCATCGCCCGCCGTGACGGCGAGGACTGGCTGCTCACCGGCCGCAAGGTCTTCATCTCCGGCATCGACCACGCCGACGCCGTGCTCTTCGTCGCCCGCACCGAGGACGCCCGCACCGGGCGGCTGCGGCCCTCGCTCTTCGTCGTCCCCCGGGACACCCCCGGCTTCGAGTACCGGGCCATCCCGATGGAGCTGGTCGCCGCGGAGAAGCAGTTCCAGGTCTTCCTGGACGACGTCCGGCTGCCCGCGGACGCCCTGGTCGGCGACGAGGACGCGGGCCTGCTGCAGCTCTTCGCCGGCCTCAACCCCGAACGGATCATGACCGCGGCGTTCTCCATCGGCGCCGCCCGCCGCGCCCTCGACACCGCCGTCGACTACGCCCGCACCCGCACCGTCTGGGACACCCCGATCGGCGCCCACCAGGGCGTAGCCCACCCGCTCGCCCAGTGCGCCATCGAGGTCGAACTCGCCCGGCTGATGACCCAGAAGGCCGCCCACCTGTACGACGCCGGGGACGACCTCGCGGCGGGCGAAGCCGCGAACATGGCCAAGTACGCCGCGGCGGAAGCCGCCTGCCGGGCCGTCGACCAGGCCGTCCAGACCCTCGGCGGCAACGGCCTCACCCAGGAGTACGGCCTCGCCGCCCTCCTCACCGTCACCCGCGTCGGCCGGGTCGCCCCGGTCAGCCGCGAGATGGTCCTCAACTACGTCGCCCAGCACACCCTCGGCCTGCCCCGCTCGTACTAGGAGGTCACGAGGTCAGGGGCGCGGGGAACTGCGCAGTCCGGGAGCGGGCACCACTACGGTACGGGCCGAGCCCTGATCCGTACGGTGGCCCGCATCCGAGCTGCGCAGTTCCGCCCCCAGCCTTCGGCCGGGAGGTGCCCCCAGCGCCCCTGTTTCGGCTTTGCCTCGGTTCCTCAGGTTGCCCCCCGCGCCCCTGGTGAGGTGCCCGCCCACGTAAAGGATTGCTGTACGCCCTCTGGGCTGCGGGGCGGAAAACGGGCAGGCTGTCACCCGGCAACCTGGCAGCACCGCGAGCTCCCCACGACCCCCGCCGGAGGTATGCATGGTGTTCCGCAGCGACCACCCCGAGATCGAGCCCGTCGACCTGCCGATCCACGACGCCGTCCTCGGTGACCTGAACGGCCGGGCCGAGCTGCCCGCCCTGGTCGACGGCGTCACCGGCCGCACCCTCAGCTACGCCGAGCTCGACCTCGCCGCCCGCCGGACCGCGGCCGGCCTCGCCGAGGCGGGTGTCCGCCAGGGGGACGTGGTCGCGCTGTTCAGTCCGAACACCATCGCCTGGCCGGTCGCCTTCTACGGCGCGACCCGCACCGGCGCCACCGTCACCACGGTCAGTTCGCTCGCCACCGCGGGCGAACTCGCGGGGCAGCTGCGCGACAGCGGTGCCCGCTGGATCGTCACCGTCTCCGCCTTCCTGCCGGTCGCGACCGAGGCCGCCGCCGCGCTCGCCGCCGAGGGCCGCCCGATCGCGGAGGTCTTCGTCTGCGACGAGGCCCCCGGCCAGCGCTCGCTCGCCGACCTCGCCGCGACCACCGCGGCGGAGCCCGCCCCGCGGATCGACGCCGGCGACCTCGCCGTGCTGCCGTACTCCAGCGGCACCACCGGCCTGCCGAAGGGCGTGATGCTCACCCACCGGTCGATCGGCTCGAACCTGGCGCAGACCGACTCGGTGCACGCCACCGCCGCCGGCGAGCGGATCATCGCCGTGCTGCCCTTCTTCCACATCTACGGCCTGACGGCGCTGCTCAACCACCCGCTGCGCTGCGGCTCGACCGTCGTCGTGCTGCCCCGTTTCGACCTGGAGCAGTTCCTGCGCACCATCCAGGAGCAGCGGATCGAGGGCGTCTTCGCCGCCCCGCCGATGGTCCTCGCGCTGGCCAAGCACCCGCTGGTCGACCGGTACGACCTGTCCTCGGTGAAGTACGTGCTCAGCGCCGCCGCCCCGCTGGACGCCGAGCTCGCGGACGCCGCCGCCCGCCGGCTCGGCCTGCCGCGCATCCACCAGGGCTACGGCATGACCGAGCTCTCCCCGGTCACCCACGTCGTCCCGCTGGACGACCCGGCGCCGCCGCCCGGCACGGTCGGGAAGATGGTGGCCTCCACCGAGCTGAGGATCGTCTCGCTGGACGACCCCGACACCGACCTGTCGACGGGTCAGCGCGGCGAGCTGCTCTTCCGCGGCCCGCAGGTGATGAAGGGCTACTTCGGCCGCCAGTCGGAGACCGACGCGATGCTGGACGCCGACGGCTGGCTGCACACCGGTGACGTCGGCTACGTCGACGAGGACGGCTACCTCTTCGTCGTCGACCGGGTGAAGGAGCTGATCAAGTACAAGGGGTACCAGGTCGCGCCCGCCGAGCTGGAGGCGCTGCTGCTCACCCACCCGGAGATCGCGGACGCCGCGGTGGTCGGTGTCACCGGCGAGGACGGCACCGAGCGCCCGAAGGCCTTCGTGGTGCGGGCCCCCGGCAGCGAGCTGACCGGGGCCCAGGTCCAGGAGTACGTGGCGGCGCAGGTGGCCCCGTACAAGAAGGTGCGGGCGGTGGAGTTCCTCGACGCGGTGCCGAAGTCCGCGAGCGGCAAGATCCTCCGCCGCGAGCTGCGGGCCCGCCCGTCCGCCACCGGCGCGCCCGCGATCTGAGAGGATCGGGCGCAACCGCCGTACACCGCCACCGGAAAGCCAGGCCATGACCGCCCACGCCGCCGCCCTGCGCACCCCGCAGCAGGACCGAAGCCGCGCCACCCGCCGCCGCCTGCTGGAGGCCGCCGTGGAGTGCCTGGCCGAGCTGGGCTGGCAGGGGTCGACGGTCGCCGTGGTCGCCGAGCGGGCCGGGGTGACGCGGGGCGCCGCCCAGCACCACTTCCCGACCCGCGAGGACCTCTTCACGGCGGCCGTCGAGCACGTCGCCGACGAGCGGCTGGCCCAGGTGCGGGCCAGCGCCGAGCAGCTGCCGCCGGCCGGTCCGGGGCGCACCGAGGCCGTGGTCTCCATGATCGTCCGGCTCTACACCGGTCCGCTGTTCCGCGCCGCGCTGCACCTGTGGGTGGCCGCCGCCACCGAGGACGCGCTGCGCGAGCGGATCGTCGCGCTGGAGAACCACGTCGGCCGGGAGTCCCACCGGGCCGCGGTGGAGTTCCTCGGCGCGGACGAGTCCCGGCCCGGGGTGCGGGAGACCGTGCAGGCCACCATGGACATGGCCCGGGGCCTCGGTCTGGCCAACCTGCTGACCGACGACGGGGCCCGCCGGGCCGGCATCGTCCGCCAGTGGGCCGGGCTGCTGGAGGCGGCACTGGCCGGCGGGGGACGGGCCGCGGACGGTCCGGCCGGCAGGAGACCGGCGTGCTGAGTACGAACAGACCGCGCCCGACCGGACGGCGACCCGCAGTCGCCGTCCGGCCGGGCTTTGTGCAGTCTGGTGGGGACCGGATTGGCCGGCCTCCCACCGGGAAGGTACCGGGCAGGTGAACTCCTGAAGATGCACGGATTCGACTGGACCGCCACCGACGGCGCCGGCCGCGGTGAGGCGGGCGCCGCCTCGGCGCGCCTGGCCGGACACCGGCTGGTGCCGCTCGCCACCGCCCTCCTCCAGGAGGACGGCCGCATCCTGCACTGGAGCGAGGAGGCCGAGGCGCTCTCCGGTCACTCCGCCGAGGACGCCGTCGGCTCCTACGCGGCCGAACTGCTCGTCCCCGAGGGCCGGCGGCAGGCGGCCGACGAGCTGTTCAAGCAGATCATGGCGGGCTCCGGCTGGTCCGGCATCCACCCGATCCGGCACCGGGACGGCTCCGACGTCGAGATCGAGTTCCACACCTACCCGATCGCCGGCCCCGGCGGTCAGCACCTGCTGCTGGTCACCGGCTCCGACGTGCGCGCGCTGCGCCAGGTGGAGGCGGACCTCGCCGTCCTCGACGGCATCTTCAACCAGTCCCCGATCGGGATGGCGGTCTACGACACCGACCTGCGCTTCGTCCGGCTCAACCACGCCCTCGCCAAGATCAACGGCGTGCCGGTGGACGAGCACATCGGCCGCCGGGTCTCCGGCGTGCTGCCCGGCCTCAACAGTGCCGAGATCGAGGCCGTGATGCGCCAGGTGCTCACCACCGGCCGCCCGATCGTCGACGCCCGCTCGCACGGCCGCACCCCCGGCGAGCCGCGCCGCGACCGCGCCTGGTCCGCCTCCTACTTCCGGCTGGAGGACTCCACCGGCCGGGTGCTCGGCGTCAGCTCCTCGCTGATCGACGTCACCGAACGCTTCCAGGCCGAGGCGCGCGCCGCCCGCGCCCAGGAGCGCCTCGCCCTGCTCGCCGAGGCCACCGCCCGCATCGGCACCACCCTCGACCTGCAGCGCACCGCCGAGGAGCTGATCGAGGCGGTCATCCCGCGGTTCGCCGACTTCGCCACCGTCGACCTGCTGGAGCCGGTGCTGCGCGGCGAGGAGCCCGCCCCCATCCAGCCCGACAAGCCGATCCTCGTCCGCGCCGTCGCCGTCGGCGAGGCCTACGAGGCCGGGCTCACCCGGGCCGCCGACGCCGTCGGGGCGACGACCGAGTACGACGCCCAGCGCGTCTACACCCAGTGCCTGCGCAGCGGCCGGCCGCTGCTGCGCTCGCACGTCGACGAGGAGGTGCTGCGAGGCCTGGTGCCGACCTCCGACCGGGTCGGTCCGGGCATCGCCGCGGGCGTCCACTCGTACCTGATGGTGCCGGTGCTGGCCCGCGGGATGGTGCTCGGCGGCGCCGAGTTCGTCCGCACCCGCAACCCGGAGCCGTTCACCGCGGCGGACGTGGCGCTAGCCGAGGAACTCGTCGCCCGCGCCGCCCTGGCCATCGACAACGCCCGGCTGTACCGCCGCGAGCGCGAGACCGCCCTCACCTTGCAGCGCAGCCTGCTGCCGCAGGAGATCCACCGCACCCTCGGCCTGGAGATCGCCCACCGCTACCTGCCGAGCAGCCTGGTCTCCGAGGTCGGCGGCGACTGGTTCGACGTGGTGCCGCTCTCCTGCGGCCGGGTCGCCCTGGTCGTCGGCGACGTGATGGGCCACGGCATCCGGGCCGCCGCCACCATGGGCCAGCTGCGCACCGTCGCCCGCACCCTGGCCACCCTCGACCTGCCGCCCGAGCAGGTGCTCACCCGCCTCGACGAGACCGCCAACGCCATCGGCGAGGGCCAGTTCGCCACCTGCATCTGCCTGGTCTACGACCCCGTGGACCGCACCTGCACGGTGGCCTCGGCCGGGCACCTGCCGCCCGTCCGGGTCGCCCCGGACGGCACCGCCAGCACGGTCGACCTGCCGCCCGGCGTCCCGCTCGGCATCGGCGGTGCGGGTTTCGAGAGCGTCGAGTTCACCCTGCCGGTCGGTGCGACCGTCGCCCTCTACACCGACGGACTGATCGAACGGCGGGGCCAGGACATCGACGAGGGCATCGCGCTGCTCGCCCGCACCCTGGCCGGCCGGCCGCGGACCCTGGAGGAGAGCGCCGACGCGGTGCTCGCCGCGCTGGTCGCCGAAGGCACGGACGACGACATCGCGATGATCCTCGCCCGCGCGCTGCCCGTCCCCGCCGAGCGGATCGCCACCCTCGACCTCCCCGGCGAGGGCCCGCTGCCCGCGCAGGCCCGCCGCTTCACCCGGGCCACCCTGCAGGCCTGGGGCCTCGCCGGGCACTCGGACTTCGCGGAACTGATGGTCAGCGAACTCGTCACCAACGCGCTGCTGCACGCCGACGCGCCGCGCCGGCTGCGGCTCTACCGTGACGACCGCACGCTGACCGTCGAGGTCTCCGACGCCGGCAGCCAGTCGCCGCGGCTGCGCACCTCGGCCGAGGAGGACGAGGGCGGCCGCGGGATGCACCTGGTCAGCGAACTCGCCCACCGCTGGGGCACCCGCCCCACCAAGGAGGGCAAAGTGGTCTGGGCCGAGGTCGAACTCCCTTACCGAGCCGGGTAGTTGTACGAGGAATTCGCCGATTTCCCGCACGGTGCCCGCTGCCGTGCCCGACGACGGAGGTCCGAGCACCGAGCGGCGCGCGGCCGACCGGCCCCGCGGCGGCAGAGGGGGATCCGAGCGCATGCCCGTGCACCTGGGGGAGCGGTACACGCTGTCCTTCGCGTGCCTGGCCGAGGTGAAGCCGGCCGGCACCGTGGTCACCACCCGGTGGGAGGTCGGCCGGCTGTCCTCGCCGGAGTACCTCCGCCCGCGCGAGGGCGCCGCCACGACACTCTTCCGCTGCCCGACCTGCCGGACGGACTTCACCGTCCGGGTGGAGAGCCTGGCCAAGGCCCGGGCGAAGCGGCTCGCCAACCCGGTGGCCGGCGTGGTGCTGCTCGCCCTGCTGCTGCTCTGGGTGCCGATGCCGGTGCACTACGGCGGGCAGACGGTGGACGAGCCCCGGGCCGACTCGACCGTCGGCACCATCGGCCTGCTCGTCCTGGCGACGGCCGTCTCGTTCGTCGGCGGCCTGACCGCCTTCAAGGTGGGCCGTGCCTGCACCGGGATCAACAAGCTGCGCAGGACCACCGGCGAGGGCCGGCCCTCCGTCCGGGTGAGGGGCCACGAGTTCCGGCCGTAGCGGGCGTCAGCCGCCGTCGGTGCCGCGGGACCTGACGCCGGGCCAGTCGAGGCGGAGCTGCTGGGCGCGGGGCAGCGAGGCGACCACCAGGTCGTACGAGTCCTCGATCATGTCCAGGACCAGCCGGGCGGGCAGCGAGCCGTCCAGCAGCACGGTGTTCCAGTGGCGCTTGTTGAGGTGCCAGCCGCCGGTGATCGCCGGGTGCTCGGCCCGCAGTCGGACGGCCAGGTCGGGATCGCACTTGAGGCTCACCGACAACGGCGAGCCCTCCAGCGCGCTGAGGGCGAACATCTTCCCGCCGACCTTGAACACCGAGGTCTCGGCGTTGAACGGGAAGGTCTCCTCGGCGCCGTTCAGTGCCAGGCAGGCCGTCTTGAGGGCTTCGGGCGTCATGCCCCCAGTCTGCCCCGCCGCACCGACAGCCCGTCGGACGGGCCGTCGGTGCGGCGGAGGGGTGCGGTCACGCGGTGTCCGCACCCCGCGCGCCTGCCGGCACCAGCAGGCGCAGCGCACCCGGCACCACCTCGACCTGCACCGGCAGCGGGCCGATGTACTCGCCGTCGGCGTAGGCGGTGATGCCGGGGGACTCGATGCGCAGCGAGGAGGTCCGGTGGATCTCGACCTCCTCGTGCTGCACGTGGGTGCCCTTGAAGACGGTCGGGAAGAACCGGGCCACCTTCAGCCGCGGCATCGCCCGGACGACCGTCAGGTCGAACAGCCCGTCGGCCGGGTCGGCCTGCGGGCACATCCGCATGCCGCCGCCGTAGCTGCTGGTGTTGCCCACCGCGGCGAGCACGAGGTCGCGCTCGATCACCGTGCCGTCCGCCAGCACCAGGCGGAACGGCAGCGGCCGCAGGTTGGCGAACTCGACCAGGATCGCCAGGTTGTAGCGCATCCGGCCGCGCGGCCACCGCAGCCGGTTGGTGCGGTCGCTGACCAGCGAGTCGAAGCCGGTGGCGAGCACCGAGCCGAACCAGCGCCCGGTGCCGTCCGCGGTGGTGGCCCGGCCCAGGTCGACGGTGGCGGTGCGGCCCGCGGCGATCACGTCGGCGGCCGCCTCCGGGTCGCCGAGCGGCAGCCCGTACGCCCGGGCGTGGTCGTTGCCGGTTCCGGCCGGGACGATGCCCAGCGGGGTGCCGGTGCCGGCCAGGGCCTGCAGCGCGAGGCTGATCATGCCGTCGCCACCGGCGGTGACCAGGGCGTCCACACCGCGGCCGACCGCCTCCCGGGCGAGCCGGATCGCGTCCTCGGGGTCGGCGCCCGCCGTGTTCAGCACCTCGATGCCGTGCTCCCGCAGCCGGGCGGTGGCCCGGCGGGCGGCCTTCTCGGCGTGCCCGCCGCCCGCGGCGGGGTTGGTGAGCACCATGACGCTGCGCGGCGGCCGGCCGGCCGCGGCGGCGGTCACGGGATCAGCTTGCCGGGGTTGAGGATGCCGACCGGGTCGACGGCGTCCTTGACGGCGCGGAGGATCTTCACACCGAGCGGGCCGATCTCCTGCTCCATCCACGGGCGGTGGTCGGCGCCGACCGCGTGGTGGTGGGTGATCGTGCCGCCGTTCGCCATGATGGCGTCGCAGGCGGCGCGCTTGGCCGCGTCCCACTGGGCGATCGGGTCGCCCTGCTGGGCGCCGACCACGGTGAAGTAGAGCGAGGCGCCCGTCGGGTAGACGTGCGAGATGTGGCAGAGCACCAGGCCGCCTGCGCCGAGCCCGGCCTGCAGCGCGGCCGTGACGGCCGTCCGGAGCCGGTCCAGGTTCGCCCAGTCGGTGGCGGTCTCCAGGGTCTCGCAGAGCGCGCCGCCGTCCAGCAGCGCGTCGCGCAGGTACGGGGCGGAGAACCGGCCGTGCTCCCAGCCGACGGCCGGCTCGGCGCCCAGCGAGGTGCCGCCGGCGGCGAGCATGACGGCCCGGGTCCGCTCGTGACGGGCCTCGGCCTGCTCCTTGGTGCCCTCGAAGACGGTGACGGCCAGGCAGCCGCCGGTGACCCGGGTGCCGCCGATCTTCTCGGTCATCGCCAGGTTGACGGCGGTCTCGGCCTCGTCCGACAGCCGGATCACCGTCGGGCCGGTGCCCTGCTGCTCGACGGCACGCAGTGCGGCGGCGCCGGTGGCGAAGTCGGGGAAGCTCCAGGCCTCGTGGACCTTGGCGGCGGGCAGCGGGTGGATCCGCACCCGTACCCGGGTGATGACGCCGAAGACGCCCTCGGAGCCGAGGAACAGCTCGCGCAGGTCCGGGCCGGCGGCCGAGGCGGGGGCGCGGCCCAGGTCCAGCACCCCGGCAGGGGTGACCACGCGCAGACCGCGGACCATCTCGTCGAAGCGGCCGTGGCCGGCCGAGTCCTGGCCGGAGGAGCGGGTGGCGGCGAAGCCGCCGACGGTCGCGTAGCGGAAGCTCTGCGGGTAGTGGCCGAGCTCCCAGCCGCGCTCGGCGAGCAGCTCCTCGGCGCGCGGGCCGGTGAGGCCGGCGCCGAGCACCGCCTCGCCGGAGACCTCGTCGAGCGCGTGCAGGGCGTCCAGGCGGCGCAGGTCGAGCGAGACGACGGCGCCGAAGGAGCCGCGGACGGGGTCGAGGCCGCCGACCACGCTGGTGCCGCCGCCGAAGGGCACCACGGCGATCCGGCGCTCGGCGCAGACCGCGAGGACGGCGGCGATCTCCTCCTCGCCGCCGGGCAGCAGCACGGCGTCCGGCGCGTCCTGCGGCTCGCGGCTGCGGCGGCGCAGCAGGTCCGGGGTGGACTTGCCGCCGGCCCGGGGCAGCCGGTCCGCGTCGGCCGTGCTGAGGTGCGCGGCGCCGACCACGGCGGCGAGGGCGGCGACGTCCTCGGCGGCGAGGGCGGAGGGCCGCAGCCGGACGTCCTCGGCGGCGAGCGGCGCGGCCGCGGCGTCCGCCGAGACGCCGAGGGCGGCGGCCAGCAGGCCTTTGACGTCCTCGGGGAGCGGCTTGGCGAGGGCCGGGTCGCCCCAGGCGTCCCACTTCATCGGGGGGAGGGGCAGCGCGGCGGCGCCGTCCTGACCTGCTTGCGTCTCAGATGCCATGCGTTACAGTATTACGCATTATGTCAAGCAGTAACGAGACCGGGCCGACGGGCCCCGCCGCACCGGCGACGAGCACCGACGACGCGATCCTCGACGCCGCCGCCCACCTGGTCGTCCACCTCGGCGTCCAGCGCACCCAACTGGCGGAGATCGCCCGCCGCGCCGGGGTCAGCCGGCCGACCGTCTACCGCCGCTGGCCGGACGTCCGCGCGGTCATCGGCGCCCTGCTCACCCGCGAGATCCGCCGCACCCAGGAGCAGGTCGTCCTCACCGGAGAGGACCGCGAGGCCTTCGTCGACGCCGTCGTCGAGGTCGCCGTCCGGCTGCGCGACCACCCCGTGATCGGCGCCCTGCTGCACTCCGACACGATCGTCGAGTACGTCGTCGAACGGCTCGGCACCAGCCAGCGCGGCCTGCTCGACGCCATCGGCGCCGCCGTCCTCCAGGGCCAGCGGCACGGCTCCATCCGCGCCGGCGAACCCACCGAGATGGCCGCCATGGTGCTGCTCATCGCCCAGTCCACCGTCCAGTCGCACCGCATGGTCGCGCAGCTGCTGCCCGAGCACGCCTGGCGCCGCGAACTGGCCCGCGCCCTGAACGGCTACCTCGCACCCTGACCTCCGCCGCCACCTGACGCCGCCGCCCGCCGTACCCCCCGCTGCCGCCGACCCGAACGGATACCCCGCGCCGTGACCTCTGCCGCTGCCGCCTCCGCAGCCGGATTCGCCGGAACCAGCGCCCTCAACGCCCGCCGCCGGACGGCCGAACTCGCCGCCCTCGGCGACGCCCCGGACATCGACCTGCTGGTCGTCGGCGGCGGCATCACCGGCGTCGGCACCGCCCTCGACGCGGCCGCCCGCGGGCTGCGCACCGTGCTGGTCGAATCCCGCGACCTCGCCTTCGGCACCAGCCGCTGGAGCTCCAAGCTCGTCCACGGCGGCCTGCGCTACCTCGCCTCCGGCCGGATCGGGGTCGCCCGCGAGAGCGCCGTCGAGCGCGGCATCCTGATGACCCGCACCGCCCCGCACCTGGTGCGCGCCCTGCCGCAGCTCGTCCCGCTGCTGCCCTCCGTCGGCCGCGGGCAGGCCGCGCTCGTCCGGGCCGGCTTCCTGGCCGGCGACGCACTGCGGGCCGTGGCCGGCACGCCCGCCGCCGTGCTGCCCCGGGTCCGCAGGATCGGCGCCGAGGAGACCGTCCGGCTCGTCCCCGCCGTCCGCACCGCCGGGCTGTCCGGTGCGCTCGTCGCCCACGACGGCCAACTCGTCGACGACGCGCGGCTGGTGGTCGCCGTCGCCCGGACGGCCGCGCACCACGGCGCGACCGTCCTCACCCGGGTCCGCGCCGACCTGGTCACCGGCACCTCCGCCCGGCTCACCGACACGCTCACCGGCGAGACCCTCACCGTGACCGCCCGCGCCGTCGTCAACGCCGCCGGCGTCTGGGCGGGCGAGGTCGACGACGCCGTCCGGCTCCGGCCCAGTCGCGGCACCCACCTGGTGCTGGACGCCGCCGCCCTCGGCCACCCGCGCGCCGCCCTCACCGTGCCGGTGCCCGGCTCCACCAGCCGCTTCGTCTTCGCCCTGCCGCAGCAACTCGGCCGGGTCGCCGTCGGCCTCACCGACGAGGACGCCCCCGGACCGATCCCGGACGAGCCGCAGCCGACCGGAACCGAGATCGCCTTCCTGCTCGACACCGTGAACACCGCGCTGCAGACCGCCCTCACCCGCGAGGACGTCCGCGGCGCCTTCGCCGGCCTGCGTCCCCTCATCGACACCGGCGGCGGCGCCACCGCCGACCTCTCGCGCAAGCACGCCGTGCTCGACTCCCCGAACGGCGTCATCACCGTCGTCGGCGGCAAGCTGACCACCTACCGGCAGATGGCCGAGGACGCCGTCGACACCGCCGTCCGCCTCCGCGGACTCTCCGCCGGGCCCTGCCTCACCCGCCGACTGCCCCTGGTCGGCGCCCCCGGCCGCAGCGACAGCCGGCCCACCGCCGGCCTGCCCGCCCCCCTCGTGGCCCGCCACGGCGGCCTCGCCGCCGACGTCGCCGCCGCCGCGGTCCCCCGGCCCCTGGAGCCGGTGGCCGAAGGCCTCGACGTCACCCGCGCCGAGATCGCCTACGCCCTCACCCACGAAGGCGCCCTCGACACCGAGGACGTCCTGCACCGCCGCACCCGCATCGGCCTCGTCCCCGCCGACGCCGACCTGGCCCGTCCCGCGGTCGAGGAGATCGCGGCGGGCTGAGGCGCTATCACATCCATTGCCACCTTCGCCAAGTGCCGACGGCGCGGACCGTCCGGCCGCTAGCCTGACGGCCAGTCGAACGGGCGTGGGACACGTCCGGCTGTCGTGGGGGTGGGGTATGGAGATCGGTCTGGCGGATGCCGTGGACGCCGTGCGCAAGGAACTCCTGGAGGCGGCCTCAAGGGGAGCGGACCAGCCGCTCTCCTTCGAGGTCGGCCCGATCGAGATGGAGTTCGAGATCGAACTGCGCGCCGAGGCCAAGGCGGGCGGCAAGTTCAAGGCCTGGGTCGTCTCCGCCGAGACCGAGGCCGGGGTGTCCCGAGGCCGCACCCACCGGGTGGCGTTCACGCTGACCCCGCGCGGCACCGACTCGGCCAAGGTGAACATCGGGGACTGCGTCGCGTACAACGGCCCCCACGAGGACGACGTCGACTGACGCCGCCCACGGCAGGCCCGGGAGCCACCACGCCTCGACCGCCCGGCCCCGGCCCGCCGGAGTCCGCCTGAGCCCTGCGGACGGTCCAGGCACGCCGATTCACCGGGCGGTGACGAACACCCAAGGGGGAGCGGTGGACCGCGAGCGGCTGGTCGAGGTGCTCGGCGAGGACAACAGGGGCACGGGGTACCTGATCGGACCGCGCCTGGTCCTCACCTCGGCGCACGTCGTCGGCGAGGTCGGGACGACGGCGCGGATCCTGCAACCGGGCCGACGCCCCCGGTACCGGTCGACCGTGGTGTGGCGCGGTGATCCGGGTGGTGACACCGATGCGGCCCTGGTACGGGTGGAGCCCGCCGTGTGGCAGGGACCGGAGGGCACGGCCGAACCCTGGGGCCGACTGGCCACCATGCGACCCGGCCAGGAGGCCGAGACCTGGGGCGTCCCCTGGGTGGTCCAGGACGGCGGCAGCGCCGACCGCACCGAGCGTTTCACCGAAGCCATGCAGCTCAGGGGAACGATCAACCCGGGCAGCGGCTACGTGGGCGGACGCCACCTCCTCGCCCTCACCGACCACGCCGTGGCGCAGTGGTCCGGCACCGGAGTGCCCTGGGCGGGGCTCTCCGGCGCCGCAGTGGTGTGCAACGGACTGCTGATCGGCGTCGTGAAGGCGGACCTGGTGAGGTTCGGCCACACCGTGCTGGAGGTCGTCCCGGCCCACGTGCTGCACGCCGACGAGACCTTCCTGAAGGCCCTGGAGGCCCACGGGGCCGACTCCCGCACCCTCGGCCAGGCGGAGTTCGACCGACTGCGCCGTACCGACGTCCCCGCACCCTCGGACGGGTCGCTGCCGCCCGCCGCCCTGCTGCACGCGGGCCGGGAGGTGGTCGGCTTCCACGGTCGCGAGGAGATCCTCGAACGGCTCAGGCAGTGGTGCACGCCGGCCGGCTTCGGCGTCCGGCTGCTGCACGGGCCCGGCGGCCAGGGCAAGACGAGGCTCGCCGCCCGCCTTGCGGAAGCACTCCGGGCGGACGACCCCCGGTGGACGGTGCTGTGGCCGGACGCGACCGCTTCGCCGCAGGGCCTGGCAGGACTGCAGGACAGTACGAACCCCGTCCTGGTGGTGCTCGACTACGCCGAGGCGCGGCTCGACCAACTGTCCGGCCTGCTGAAGGCGGGTGGGCTCCACCGGGGCAACGTCCCGCTCAAGGTGATCCTGCTGGCCCGCACCGCCGGCGGCTGGTGGGAGAACGCGAAGTGGGCACGCGACGGTGCGCCCCTGCGCCCGGCACCCGTCGACGAACTCCCCGCGCTCGCCGCCGACGAGGCGACACGTGCCCTCCTGTACCGGCACGCGGTGACCGCCTTCGCAGGTCGCCTCTCCGACCCGGACGGCACGCCGGAGGGCAGGACCTGGAAGGCCCGGGCCGACCGGCTTCCCGCGCCCGCACCACGCAAGCTGGCCTCGGGCAACGTCCTGACCCTGCACATGACGGCCCTGGCCGACCTGCTGGACGAAGGCGTCGCGGACGGGGATCCCGCGCGGCACGACACCGAGGGGGACGCCGAGGACCGCATCCTCGAGCACGAGAGGCTCTACTGGGCCCAGGTCGAACGCGAGCGCCCGCTTCCGGACGGACTCGGCGGCGGGAGTGCACCGGCCGACGCACTGGCCACGGTCGCGCTGCTCGGCGGAGCCCCGTTGGGCGGGCGGGACCGGGAGGCCCTGCTGCGCCGCTCGCCCGTCCTCGCCGACCTCCGGGCACACGAGATCAGACAGGTCCGTGAATGGGTCGGGGCGGTCTACCCGGTGGCCGCCGAGGACCCCTGGGAGGTCCTGCAGCCCGACCGGCTGGCCGAGCGCTTCGTCGGGCGGCACGTCCTGTCCGACCCCGAGCTCGTCGACAGCCTGCTGGCCGAGGCGGAGCCCGGCCGGATGTCGGTCCGGGCGCTCACGGTGCTCGCCCGGGCCGCAGCCCATCCGCCACTGCTCGGTCGACTGGACGGGTTGATCACCGATCTGTGCACCCGCCACGCCGACAGCCTCGGGACGGCCACCATGGACGTGGCCACCCAGGTGGAGCGGCCGCAGCCGCTGGTGGACGCCCTGTGGATGCGTATCGAGGACCCGGCGACGCCGCTCGCCGAGCTCGCAGGTCTGGCTGACCGGCTGCCGCGCAGCTCGCGCGTCCTGGCGGACTGGGCGCTGCGGCTGATGGAGCGGGTGGTCGAGCTCCGGCGGGACGGTGGGACGGCCACGGTCCAGGAGCGGATCGACCTCGGGGTCGAGTACCGCCGCCTGGGCAAGCGGCTCGCGGACGTGGGCCGGCCGGCCGAGGCCCTCGCGGCCGCGGAACAGGCGGTGGAGTTGCTGCGGCCTCTGCTGGACAGCGATCCGGCGGCTGTCCGGTTCCACCTGGCTGCCGCGCTGAACAACCGTTCCCTGTGCCTGGCCACGCTGGGCAGGCGCGGTGAGGCCCTCGAACCGGCCGAGCGAGCGGTGGAGCAGTACCGGGTCGTCGTCGGTACCGAGCCTGTCCCGGAGGAGGCTCGTGGCCACCTGGTGCGTGCGCTGAGCAGTCTCTCGGCCGTGCAGAGCCAGCTCGGCCGCCACGAGGACGCGCTCGACACCGCCGTCGAGGCGGTGGAGGCCCAGCGGGAGCTGCTACCGGACGGCGGACCCGAGGCGGCGGTCGGACTCGTCTCGCAGCTCAACAACCTCTCCGTCCGTCACACCGAGGCGGGCGAGTACCGGGCGGCGTTCGAGGCGGCCGCCGAGGCGGTGGCGCTGTGCGAACCGGTCGCCGAGCAGTACCCGGACGCCTACCTGCCGGACCTGGACCTAGTGCTGGGCACGCTGTCCAGCTGCTACAGCGACCTGGGGGACCACGACCGGAGTCTGGAGCTGGCGCGCCGGTGCATTGCGCTCCGTGAGGACCTCTACCGGGAACGCCCCGACGCCCATCGGCGCAGCCTGGCCCTGGGGCTCAACTCACTGGCGACCGACCTCGGAACGGCGGGTCACGCCGTCGAGGCGGTCGCGGCGGCCGAGCGGTCGGTGCTGCTGTACCGCGAGCTGGCCGCGTCGCACGCGGACGGCAGCCGGGACGAACTGGCGATGGCCCTCAACACGCTGGCGAACCAGCGTGGTGACATCGACGACGACGGCGCGCTGGCCGCGGCCGAGGAGGCCTGCCACATCTACACCGACCTCGACGAGGATCTTCCCGGGGTGTTCGCGGCCGACCGAGCCATGAGCCTGGGCACCGTGGCGGGCTGCCTGACCGCGCTGGGACGGATCGACGAGGCGATCGAGCGCTCCTTCGAAGCCGTGACGATCTTCCGACGGCTCGCCGAGTCGAATCCGGCCCCGATTGCCAAGCACTTCGCATCCGCCCTGCACAACCTGCGCCTGCACCTGCAGGCCGCGGACCGTACTGACGAGGCCATGGACCTCATCGACGAGGCGCTCAGGACCTACGCAGATCCCGACGGCCCTCGGGCGGACGCCATGCGCCCGGTGACACTGAAGCTGCTGGTCGCGCGCACGATGTGCCTCCAGCCGACGGGCCGCTGGGACGAGGCCGTCGAGACGATGGGAAGGGCAGTGGAGGTCGCGAGGCGGGAGGCCGCTCTGCCCTCCGGGTCCGGGCCGGCCGAACTGGTCCAGCAGCTCCGGCTCTTCGGCGCGGTCGCCTTCAGAGCCGGCCGGTCCGGCGAAGCCGCGGACGCGTTGGTGGAGCGGGCCGAGATCCTGGGGCGGCTCGCTGTGGACGATCCGCAGCGGTACGACGGGGACCTCGCCGAGGGACTGGGGACCGCCAGGACCTTTCTCCATCTGGTGGACCGCTTCGACGAGGCCGAGGAAGCGGCTCGCCGGGCGGTCGAGGTCCGAGGAAGGCTTGCCGACCGGGGCGGTGCCGCCGAGCGGGTCCGGCTCGTCATGGAGTTGGCCGGACTGGCCGACATCATGACAGTGCGCGCGAGGACGTCCGAGGCGCTGGCGACACTCGACCTGGTGCAGCAGGAGGAGCAGAAGCTCTCGGCCGAGGAGGCAGCCGCCCACCGGGTGACGCTCGTGCAGGCCCACCGTCTGCGAGGCCAACTCCTGTACACCGTAGGGCGCCGGGACGAGGCACTCTCCTTCGCCAGGGAGTCGCTGGTCACCGCCGAAGAGCTCGCCGAGTCCGACCCGGACCGGACACCCACCCTCATGGGGGTCCTGCTCATGACAGGGTCCATGCTGGTTGAGGAGGAACAGCGCGACGAGGCACTGGCCTGCCTCCGGCGGGCGGTCGCCCTCTGCCGGCCCTACACGGAGGCTCCGGAGCCCCAGAACGAGATCCTCATGGCCAGCTGCCTCGGCGCTCTGGGCGCAGCGCTTGCACTCGAACCGGCCGATCCGCAGCAGGCGTTGGAGGCGACGGCCGAAGCACTGGCCATCGGCCGCAGGCTCCGGGCAGCGGATCCGGTGCGCGGGCGGTCCGGCCTGGCCCGCGCGGCGGCCCAGCACGGCACGCGCCTCGCTGAGGCCGGCCGTGCCGCGGAGGGCCTCCCGCTCGTCGAGGAGGCCCTGCTGCTGGCGCGGGAGTCGGCCGACGTCGACCGGCGCGTCAACCTGCCCGAACTCCTCGACGCACTCTGCTCCGCCGCCGATGTCCGGGCCCGAGTCGGCACGGATCCCACGAGTGCGTCGGCGGCGCTGGACGAGCTGACGGAACTCCTGGAACTCCTGCGGGAGGAACAGCCCGGTCTGGTGGAGCAGCTCACCGGCAGGACCGTCGAGATCCGCAAGCGTCTGCATGGCTGACCGCGGCGCACCGGGCGACGCCAGGACCGTCCCGCGGTACCGCGCCCGCCGTCCACTACGCTCCTGACCCGGTGTCAACCGGACGGGGGAGTGGCGGGTGCCGGCGTACGAGGAACTGGGCGAGGCGGAGCGGCGGCTGTGGGAGGCGTTCCCGCGGGGGGAGGAGCTCGACCTGCGGGGTGCGGCGGACACGGCCGTCCGGGCTGAGGTGGTGTCCGCGCTGCTGCTCGGCGGTGGGCCGGCCGCGGTGCGGGGGCGGGTCGGCGGGCTGCGGCTCGTCGGCGCCACCGTCACCGGGCAGCTGGACCTCACCGGGGCCGCCGTCGAGCTGCCGGTGCAGCTGCGGGACTGCACCTTCGAGCAGCGGGTGCTGCTGCGCGGGGCGACCGTGCGCTCGACCTCCTTCCTCGGCTGCCGGCTGCCCGGCCTGGACGGCTGGCTGCTGCGGGTGGACGGCAACCTGTTCTTCGAGGACTCGGTGATCGAGGGCCGGCTCACCCTCACCCGCGCCCACATCACCGGCGAACTCCGGCTCAGCGGCGTCCGGTTGACCGCATCGGAGCTGCTGGAGCCGGCGGGCCCGGGGGAGCTGCCCGCACCGGCCTGGTCGCTCTGGGCCGGCGGGCTGGTCATGGAGGGCGGCTGCTTCGCCCGGAAGGGATTCCGTTCCCGCGGCGGCCTGCGGCTGGTCGGCGCGAACTTCGGCGGCGGGCTGTTCATGGAAGGCGCGGGGATCGACAACCCCGGCGGCGAGGCCTTCTCCGGGGACGACCTCACCGCGTCCACCATGGTCCTCACGGACGGGTTCGAGGCGCACGGCGCACTGCGGCTGCCCGGGGCGACCGTCCGCAGCCGCCTGTCGCTGGACGGCGCCCGCCTGCACGGCGACGGCACCACCGCCCTGGACGCCACCCGTCTCACCGCCGGAGACCTGCACCTCACCCCGGCCGCCGTCCCCGGGGGCACGGTCGACCTGAGCGCCGCCCAGGTCGCCGTCCTGCACGACAACGCACCCGCGCGCAGTGCCGACACCCGGCTCGACGGACTCGTGTACACCTCCCTGCAGGGCGCCACCGGCCTCGACGACCGCCTCGCCTGGCTGGGCCGCACCCCCGGCTACACCCCGCAGCCGTACGAGCAGCTCGCGGCCTGGTACCGGCGGATCGGCCACGACGACGACGCCCGCCGGGTGCTGCTGGCCAAGCAGCGCCGCCGCCGGCGCACCCTCGGACCGCTCGGCCGGGTCTGGGGCCGGCTCCTCGACGCGACCGTGGGCTACGGCTACCGCCCGTGGCAGGCCGCGGTCTGGCTGGCGGCGCTGGTCGCGGCCGGCACCGCGGCGTTCAGCCACGGCTCGCCGACCGCCGTCCAGGCCGGGCAGGGGGCGCCGTTCAACCCGCTGATCTACACGATGGACCTGCTGATACCCATCGGAGGTTTCGGCCAGCGCACCGCCTGGTACTGGACGGGCCCGCACCAGTGGCTCGGCTACGCCCTGATCGCCGCCGGCTGGCTGCTCACCACCGCCACCCTGGCCGGCGTCACCCGCTCGCTGAACCGCAGTTGAGCACGGTGCCCGACCGACCGCACGGACCCGAAAGGCGGTTCCCGTGACCCTCCCGGCCGATGCCCTCCGCCGCGACGCGGACGGCACCCCGACCGCCCTGCGCGCCCCGCACGCCGACCTCACCCGCTGGCCCGCGGACATCGCCGCGTACCCCGGGCTGCGGCTGATCGACCTGGACGGCAACCGGCTCGCCGACCTGCCGCCGTCGGTCGCCGCCCTGCCCGCGCTGCACACCCTGCTGCTGTACGGCAACCGGATCGGCACCGTGCCGCCCGAACTCGGCGACGCGCCCGCCCTGCGCCACCTGAGCCTCGGCGGCAACGGCCTGACCGACGTCCCGGACAGCCTCTGGCGGCTGACCGGCCTGCACTCGCTGAACCTGGCCGAGAACGAGCTCACCGGCGTCCCCGACGGCATAGGGGCGTTCACCCGCCTGCGGATGCTCGACCTCGGGCACAACCACCTCGACCACGTCCCCGCGGCCGTCGGCGAACTGACCGGACTCACCGACTTCCTCTACCTCAGCGACAACGGGTTCACCGTCGTCCCCGAGAGCCTCGGCCGCCTCGACCGGCTCGCCTACCTCAACCTCACCGACAACCGGCTCGGCGCACTGCCGGCGTCGATCGGCGGGCTGGCGGGCCTGCGCGAACTGCGCCTCTACCGCAACCGGTTGACGGCGCTGCCGGACAGCATCGGCCGCCTGCCCGCGCTGCGCGAGCTGCACCTCGCCGACAACCGGCTCACCGAGCTGCCGGCCGCCGTCGGCGGACTGGCGGAACTGCGGGTGCTGGACCTGCGGAACAATCCGCTGCGGCGGCTGCCGGAGTCCGTGGCCGGCCTCACCCGGCTGCGGCACCTCGACCTGCGGGCCACCCGGATCACCGAGCTGCCCGCAGGGCTCGCCGCCCTGCCGGACCTGGAGAAGCTCGACCTGCGCTGGACGAAGCCGGAGGTCCTGCCGGACTGGCTGTCGGACCTCCGCGACCGCGGCTGCGCCGTGCTGCTCTGAACCCGGGCCCGTGCTCCCCGGCGCCGGCCTCCGGGCGGCGGTTCCGGCCGGGCCGCCGCAGAGTGGGTCAGGGCACCTGCGGTTCCGTCCGTCCGTCTCACCCCGGGAGTTCCCGATGTCCAGAGCGATCACCTTCTCCGAGTACGGCGCACCCGAGGTGCTGCGGCTGTCGGAGGTCGACCCGCCGGAGCCCGGACCGGGCCAGGTCCGGATCCGGGTCCGGGCCGCCTCCGTGAACCCGCTCGACCTGAAGATCCGCTCCGGACGGATGGCCGCCGTCGCCCCCGCGAGCTTCCCGGTGGTGCCCGGACTGGACGCGGCCGGTGTCGTCGACGCCGTCGGCGAGAACGCCGGCGCGGCGGTGGGGGACGAGGTCCTCGGCTCCACCGCCGGCGGCAGCTACGCCGAGTACGCCCTGCTGGACAGGCCGGTGGCCAAGCCCGAAGCCCTGTCCTGGGAGGCTGCCGCCTCGCTGGTCACCGTCGGCCGGACGGCGCACCGGGTGCTGGAGCAGCTGGGCGTGCAGGAGGGGCGGACCCTGCTCGTCCACGGCGCAGCCGGCAGCGTCGGGATCATCGCGGTGCAGCTGGCCGTCGCGCGCGGCATCACCGTGGTCGGCACCGCGGCGGAGCACGACCTGGAACGCGTCACCGCCCTGGGCGCCACCGCGGTCCGCTACGGCGAGGGCTGGGTGGACCGGGTGAGGGCCGCGGCCCCGCAGGGCGTCGACTTCGTGTTCGACGCCTCCGGCGCGGGCGTGCTGGCCGACTCCGTCGCCCTGACCGGGGACGCGGGCAGGGTCATCACCATCGCCGACCTGTCCGCCGCCGAGCACGGCGTCCGCTTCAGCGCGGGCACCTCCGGCCAGGGCGAGGAGTCGGTGCCCGAGCTGGCCCTCCTGGCCGCCCGGGGGAAGCTCGCCGTGCCGATCTGGCGGACGTACCCGCTGGCGGAGGCGGCCCGCGCCCACACCGACCTGGAGGCCCACCGCAACCGGGGCAAGGCCGTCCTCCTGCCGTGACCCGCCCGCACCGGAGGAGCAGCCGCCGTCATCCCGTTCCAGGTGACCTCGGCGGCGGCCTGACGCGGCACCGGCGTGGACCCGTGGTGAATCCCGGGCAGCCGCACCTGTCAGGACCGGCGCGGAACCCGGCCGTTCCGGTGTCACTCCTGGTGCGGCCGGCCGCGCGGCGCGGACCGGCGATGCGCCCGGGGCAACTGCCGGACGCGGTGGCCGAGGCCCGGCATCCCCGCCGACGCGGACCTGCTGGAGCGGCTGCCGGCCGACCCGGAACCGCAGGGCGCCGACGACGCGGCGGCCGGGCCGGTGCTGCCGCGGGACCGGATGGAGCGCATCCTCGTCGCGGCCGGACTCCGACGGCGACTCCGCCGGACGCCGTCACCTCCGGCAGGCGCCGGCCGGCGGGTGCTGCCGACCTGCTCGTTCGTCCGTTGCCACCCCCGCCTGGATCCGACCGAACGGTCGGAAAGTCTGAAGCGGAACCCGACCCACCCTGCGCGCAGGTCGGATGATCGTACTTGCCGTGCGAACTTTTGACGGGTCGGCAACTGCTCCGTGTCGGAACTAGGCAGGCCGGGCGGTGTCGATGGCCGCGATCCGGCCCGGGTTGTGCGCGTCCGGGCGTTGCGACGTGCGTGAATCGGCGGCAGGGGCGCGCGGATCCGTCATGGCTCCCCTCATCGGCCACTGGTGCCCCATCCGTACACCGCGCGCCGGTCCGACGCGCCTTACGGGAAGTCCGCGCAGCCATCAGAATTCCCGATGAGATTTGATACCGGCGCGAAGGTTTTATTTCATGGGAGGCGAGGCACTCAGCCCACGCCCTCTCCCGGGTGCTCCGATACCCCTCTGGAGTGCACACCCATGACCCCAGCCAGCAGCACCGCCCTCGGGCCGGAAGCCGTCCCGCAGGCCGCGTCGGAGCTCGGCCCCCCGGAGCCGAGCGCCACCCCGCTCGCCGACGCCGTCCTGCGCGTCGCCAGACGCGACATCGCGTCCTTCCACGCGCTGCCGCTCTCGCACGGCCGGTCCATCCTCAACTCCCGGACCAAGGCCGTGTACGAGGCCCTGTTCGGGCAGGCGCAGCTGGCCGCCGACGTGTCCTACAGCGGCACCATGCTCGACTCGTTCTTCCGCCCGCACGGCCCGCTGCGCGAGGCCCAGCGGCTCGCCGCCCGGACCTTCGGCGCCGACACCACGCTCTTCCTCTCGGCCGGCACCTCGACCGCCAACCGGGTCGCGCTCGCCGCCCTCACCCGCCCCGGCGGCCGGGTGCTCGCCGACCGCAGCTGCCACCAGTCCGTGCACTTCGCCCTCGGCTCGCTGACCGTCGACGTCGAGTACGCCCCCATGCGGCGCTGCTGCGACACCTGCCCGCGCACCTTCGCCGACCTGCCGGTGCTGCTCCGCAGCTTCGCCGAGGCCGCCGCCGAGGGACGCCCCTTCGACACCGTCGTGCTCTCCGCGGTCTCCTACGACGGCGTCCGCTACGACCTGCCGACGCTGCTCGCCGAGATGTCCAGGATCCACCCGACCGTCAACGTCCTGGTCGACGAGGCATGGGGCGCCATCCACCGCTTCCACCCGCAGCTGCGCCCGCTCACCGCCCTCGCCGCCGTCGAGCAGCTGCGGGCCGACGACCCGTCACTGCCCATGACGGTCGCCGTCACGCACTCCGCGCACAAGTCGATGTCCGCGCTGCGGCAGGGCTCGTACCTGCACCTCGTGGGCGATCGGGAGGCGCAGGAGCGCACCGCGCAGGCGCTCTTCCAGCACCACACGACCTCGCCGAGCTTCCCGGTGCTGGCCAGTCTCGACCTCGCCCGGCTGCAGGCGGAGCACGAGGGCGAGGCACTGCTGGAGCGGTCGCTGATGCTCGCCCGCACCCTGCGGACCGAGATCGCCACCGACCCGCGGCTCTCCGCCTACCGCACCCTCGGCCCCGAGGGCCACCTCACCGACCCGGCGACGCTCGTCTCCGACGACCCCACCCGCGTCCTGGTCGACATCCGCGCCCTCGGCATCACCGCCGCCGACTTCCGCCGCATCCTGTTCGACGAGTACGCCCTGTACGTGGCCCGGGAGAGCGGCGGCGCCGTCCTCTTCCACGTCCACATCGGCGTCGACGAGGGCACCCTGCTGCGGCTGCTGGAGGCGCTGCGGGTCATCCAGCGCACCTACCGCACCACCTCCGCCGCCCTCCACGAGGACAGTGCCGACCACTTCATCATCGCCTACCCGCCCGGGATCCCCATCACCGTGCCCGGCGAGAAGCTCTGCGACGCGACCCGCGCCGAGATCCGGGCGCTGCGCGCCAGCGGCAGCGAGATCTACACCCTCTACCAGCCGCAACCCGCCGCCGCCCCGGCCCCCGAGACGGCGTCCGCCACCACCGCAGCATCGGAGTAACGCATGATCAAGCTCGACGACATCCGCAAGCACGCCGCCCGGCGCCCCGACCACGTGGCCGTGGTGGACCGCGACTTCCGCCTCACCTGGACCGAACTCGCCGAGCAGGTCGCCCGGGTGGCCACCGGCCTGGCCGACCACCTGCCCGCCGAGCGCCCCGCCCGCGCCGCCTTCATGTCCTGCAACAGCTGGGAGCTGGTGGTCGTGATGGCCGCCTGCGCGACCCTCGGCGTGCCCTGCATAGGCCTCGACTACACGACCACCCCCGAGGCCACCGCCGGCGCCCTGGAGCAGCTGCAGCCGACCGTGCTCATCAGCACCCCGCTGCGCCGCCCGCTGCTGGAGCAGTCCGGCTGGCCGGGCGCGCGCGACGTCCTGAGCATCCACCTGGCAGGCCCGGAGAACGACGACTACGACACCGGCCCGGCCGCCCCCGGCGCGGTCTGCTTCCAGGCGCTCGCCGCCTACGAGCCGGCCCCGACCACCCCGGTCGAGCAGCCGTTCACCGCCTTCTCCTTCACCTCCGGCACCAGCGGCATCCCCAAGCTGGTGATCCGCAACTCCTCGTTCGAGGCGCGCCGGCTCTCCGACCTGGTGGACCAGTACTCCTTCGACGAGGACGACGTCCACATGGTCACCGTCCCGCTGTACCACTCCTCCGGCCCCGGCTGGGCCCGGATCTTCCTCTCGCTCGGCGGCTCGGTCGTGCTCAGCCCGTACGAGGACGCCGAGAAGATGGCCGAGCTGATCGTCGCCGAGGGCGTCTCCACCACCCTGATGGTGCCCCCGGTGCTCAACCGGCTCGTCTCCCACCCGGCCTCCGAGCACCTGCACAGGACGTCCCGGCTGCGCTTCCTGCTCTCCGGCGGCCGCCACCTCAACCGCTGGGTCATCAACCAGACCTGGGACCGCCTCGGCCCCGTCCTGCACCTGTACTACGGCACCACCGAGACCGGCCTCAACACCATGATCGGCCCCGAGGAGCTGCACGTCGCCCCGGCCCGCTCCGGCCGTCCGATGCCCGGCAGCACCATCCTCGTCCTCGACCCGGAGCACCGCCCGCTGCCGAAGGGTCAGCTCGGCCGGATCGCCATCGCCAGCTACCAGCTGATGGACAGCTACGCCTCCGCCGAGCCCGACTTCCTGATGATCGAGCACGCCGGCCGCACCCAGAAGTACCTGCTCACCGGCGACAGCGGCGTCATGGACGAGGGCGGCCGGATCGAGCTCAGCGCCCGCAACGACGGCGTCACCAAGGCCGAGGGCCGGCACCCGCTGGACGTCAACATCTTCGCCCTCGAGGACGAGCTCACCGGGCTCCCGTGCGTCCGGGAGACCGCCGTCCTCAAGGTCGACCTCCCCGACGAGGGCCCGACGCTGGTCGCGGCCTTCGCCCCCGTCTCCCCCGAGCGCGAGGCGAGCGGCTCCCGTGCCGTCCTCGCCGCGTGCCTGCGCCGCGCACCGCAGCTGCCCGCGCGCGTCGTGACCGTCCCCGAGATCCCGTACAGCCCGACCGGCAAGGTGCGCACCGCGCAGCTGCTGTCGACCGTCCTCGACCTGATCGGGCAGGAGAACGCGGCCTCGGCGGCCGACCGCATGGAGCTGGCGACGGCATGACCGCCGTCCTGCGTGCCGCCCCACCTCACCCCGACTCCCTGACAGGAGAACTGTGAACGACCAGAAGAAGTACGCCCGAGGGGTCCTGCTGTGCCTCGCGGCCACGCTCTCGTGGGGGGCCATGTTCCCCCTCATGGACGTGACGCTGAAGTACATCGACCCCTTCACCTTCACCTGCCTGCGCTACGGGATCGCCGGCCTGATCTTCGTGGTCGTCCTGCGCGCCCGGGAGGGCGTCGCCGGACTGCGCCTCAAGGGCGAGCGGGTCGGCCTCGCCTGGCTCTTCGGCACCGCCGGATTCGCCGGCTTCCAGTTCCTGGTCTTCTTCGGCCAGGACCTGATCGGCGAGCAGGGCGCGCTGATCGCCTCGATCATGATGGCCACCATGCCGATGATGGGCTTCCTGGTGAACTGGGTGCTGCGCAAGGTCGTGCCGCCCAAGTGGTCCTTCGCCTTCATCGGGCTGTCCTTCGTCGGCGTCATCCTCGTCGTCACCAAGGGCGACATCGCCGCGCTCTTCAACACCCCGCAGAACTACGGCGCCGACGCCCTGCTGCTCTTCGCCGCGCTCTGCTGGGTGATCTACACCTCCGGCGCGACCTACTTCCCGAGCTGGTCGCCCATCAAGTACACGACCGTCACCACCGTGCTGGGCCTCGGCAGCGCCGTGGTCATCACCGCGGTGCTGCTCGCCACCGGCGCCGTCGCGGTGCCGACCGGCCACGCGGTCGTCACGATCCTGCCCGAACTCGCCTACATGAGCCTGATCGCCGGCTTCGGCGGCGTGCTCGCCTGGAACATCGGCAACCGCAACCTCGGCCCGCTGAACGGCGTGCTGTTCATGGACGTCGTCCCGATCACCGCCTTCACCATCTCCGCGCTGACCGGTGTGATCCCGGCCGGCATGCAGGTGGTCGGCGCGCTGTTCACCGCGTCCGCCCTCGTCCTCAACAACCTCTACCTGCGGCGCCGGGCCGCGGCCGCGGCGCCCGCCCCGGCCGCGGTCCCGGCTGCCGCGGCGTCCGCGCCGGCCGAGCGCAGTCCGGCCGGGCAGTCGGCGGGCGTCGGCCGCTGAGACGTACCGGAGCTCCACCCGGGCACCGTCCCCCGCAGGCCATCGCGGCCCGCGGCGGGCGGTGCCCGTCAGCCGTCCCCGGACGCGGCACCCCCGGCGGGGTCCGCGTCCGCGGGGTCCGCACCACCCGCACCACCCGGACCCCGCCGGCACCACCCGCACCACCCGGACCGTACGACCAGGCGCGACCAGGCACGACCAGGACCGCACCACCCGGACCGAGCAGCCGGTCCGCACCGAGGAGTCGCCCCATGCCCGACCTCACCGCTCCCGACCCCACCACGCAGGACCCCACCACGCAGGACCTCACCGCCCTCGCCCCGGCCGCCCTCGACCCCGCCGAACTGATCGGCCGTCACACCTTCGACGAGGTCTGGGGGATCCTCGTCGACGGCAGACCCTGGCCCGGACTCGGCCCGGGCGAGCCGCTCACCCTGCCCGTCCGCCACGGCGACGTCCGGGTGGACACCCAGAACTCACTCGCCGGCCTCGGCCCCGCCTGGGGACTCGGGCCGCTGCACGACATCGGCGACGAACAGGCCCGGGAGGACCTCGAACGCGCCACCATCGCCACCCACACCTTCGTCGCCCAGTCCGTCCGCGGCCTGCACCTGCCCGCCGTGCCCCACTGGGCGATCGAGGCCGGCGGCAGCGCCGCCGAACGCTTCCTGCTGCGCTGGCGCGGCACCGCCGAACCGCAGCACGTCCGCGCCGTCGACGCGTACTGGTGCTCCGTCGCCGTCCACCCCGTCGACACCGCCACCACCACGGCCCGGCTGATCGCCTCCACCGGCGCGGACGTCGCCACCTGCCTGTCCACCGCGGTCGCCGCGATGGCCGGGCCCCGCCACCGGGCCGTCCCGGCCGCCGTGCTCCGGCTGGTCGCCGAGGCCGAACACGGTGCGGACGTCCGGGCGGTGGCGCGGGCCGCACTGGTCGACGGGGAGGCACTGCCGCTGTTCGCAGCACCGGCCGCCGGTCCGGCCGCCCGGCGGGCCCGGGCCCTGCGTGCCGCCGCGGTGCGGACGGCCGCCCCGCGCTACGAGGCCGCCGCCCGGCTGGAGGAGGCCGCCGCCGAGCTGCTCGCCGAGGTCGGCGCAGCCCCGGCCACGACCGCGGCCGGCCCCGAGTACTGGGCCGCCGTCCTGCTCGACTCCGCCGACGTCCCCGTCCACCTCTTCACCGCCCTGGCCATCTGCGGCCGCACCGCCGACTGGTCCGCCCACATCCTCGACCAGAAACGCACCCGCCGCCCCGTCCCGGCCGCCGCCTGACGGCCCGTCGGGTTCGACCGGGCGACGGGACGGGAGGAAAACCGATTGCCCCGGGCGGAGGACGGCCGACATGATCGCCTGCATGTGTGACCACGACCGGAAGGGCGGCCGCCGCCCGTCCCGATGACCGCCGCCGTGCCGCAGCCCCGAGGGTCGGCGGCACCGCATGCGACGCGCCGTCGTGCTCCACGTCCCGCCGCAAGGCCCAGCCCGGCGGGACGTGGGTGCCCGCCCGCCCACTCCGGAGCAGACTCATGACCACCGAACTCGCCAAGGCCCGGGACCTCCTCGACTCGGGCGATCCGCAGGGCGCCATGCGCACCCTCCGGCACGCCGCCGACTCGCTGGCGCCCGCCGACTGCGCACCGCTCGTCCGCCGGCTCGCCGAGGGCGCCGGATTCGAGGACCTCGCCGAGGCGTCGGCCGCCGTCGCCGCCCACGCCGACCGGCCGGACGCGCTCTACGCCTACGGCTACGCCTGCATCGAGCGCGGGGCGTCCGACCTCGCCGTGCCCGCCCTGCGGGAGGCGCTGCGGCTGGCCCTGGCGCCGCGCCGCGGCGGCCTGTTCCGCCGCGCGCCCGAGACGCGGACCGCTCCGCAGCAGATCCTGCTGGAACTCGCCGTCGCGCTGGAGGACGAGCAGCGGCACGCTGCCGCCGTCGAGCTGCTGACCGAGCACGACGGTCTGCTGACCGACTGGCCGGGCCGCTACCTGCTGGTCCACAACGCCCTGATGGACGGCCGGCTCGACACCGCGGGCCGGGTGTTCGCCGGCCTCGGCGAGCCCTCGGAGACCTGGCGCCCGGCGGCGGACCGCGTCCGCCGTGTGCTGCGCCGCTCCGCGGACGCCACCCCGGCCGACCGCCGCGACCTGCGCGGCTGGCACTACACGCTGACCGGCGGCCTGCTGGCCACCCTCTCGCCGTACGGCTTCGCCGACGGCATGACCGGCCGCTGGGCCTTCTACCAGGACGGCTTCGACGCCTGCCGCCGCGGCCTCGACCGGCTGGCGGTGGTGCTGGAGGCGACCGGGCGGCGGCCGGCCTCGGTGGCGCTGCTGCCCGACCGCGGCAGCCGGGCCCTCGGCCTCGCCGCCGCCCACCTGCTCGGCCTGCCCGCCGCCCCCTACCGGCCGGGCACCCCAGACACCCTGGTGGTGGCGTACGACCTGAACGCGTGCGAGCCGGAGGTGCTGTCGGCGCTGCGCGACCGGGCCGACGGCGAGGTGCTGTTCGAGCACGCCACCTGCTGGACGGACACCCCGGCGGTCTCGGCGGACGTCTGCACCCTGCTGGTGCAGCACGTCGTCGCGCCCTGGGAGCCGTCGCTGCGGATCGGCGACTCGGGCGAACCCGAGCGCACCCCGGCGGACGACCGGACGGCCGAGGAGCTCGCCGAGGAGATCTGCGCCGCCGAGCCCGAGCCCGACGAGGGCGACGGTGCCACCCCGGCCGACCCGGACGAGCTGCTCGCGGCCTTCGCCGCCCGGGTCCGGGGGAGTTGGCTGACCGGCCCGCGCGACCGGGTGCGGTCGGCGGGCCCGGTGCCCAGCTCGAAGTTCGCCTGAACCGGCGGGGCGGGTCGGACGGCCGACCCGCCCCGGCCGCGTGCTGCCCGGGTCAGCAGACCTTCTCGGCGGCCCGTGCCCCGGGCCGTTCACCGGCGATGGCGCCGGCCGTGGCCGTGGCCGCGGTCGTGTCGGTGGTGGCGGCCGGTGCGGCCGGGCCGTGGCCGTGGCGGGTGCGCAGCAGCCACCAGCCGGTGGCCGCGGCGACCAGCAGCAGGGCGCCGGAGAGCCAGGCCGCCACGTTGACGCCGTGCACGAAGGCGAGCTGCGCGTCGTCGAGCAGGCGGGCGCCGAGCGGGCCGGGAAGGGCGGCCGCGGTCTCGACCGCGCCGCCGATCGACTCGCGGGCCTGCTCGCCCGCGGCGGCGTCCACCCCGGCCGGGACGGTCACCGCACCGGCGTAGATCGCGGTGACCACCGAGCCGACCAGCGCGATGCCGAGCGCGGTGCCCAGCTCGTAGGCGGTCTCCGAGACGGCGGAGGCCGCGCCGGACTTCTCCGCCGGGGCGGCGCCGAGCACCAGGTCGGAGGAGAGGGTGTAGACGACGCCCTCGGCCGTGCCGACGGCCAGGAAGGACGCGCCGAGCAGCAGATAGGTGCTGTCGCGGTGCATCAGGCCCAGGACGGCGATGCCCGCGCCCATGGCGAGCAGACCGGCCGTCAGGGTGGCACGGGTGCCGAACCGGCGGGCCGCGCGGACGGTCAGCAGACCGCCGACCACGGCGCCGGCGAAGGCCGGGAGTTCCGCGATGCCGGCCGACAGCGGGGACAGCCCGCGGACCAGCTGCAGGTACTGCGACATGAAGAAGATCACGCCGGAAAGCCCGATCAGCGAGGTCAGGGTGGCGACCACGGCCGCGGTGAACCGGCGATCGGCGAACAGCCGGACATCGAGCAGCGGGGTCTCCAGCCGCAGCTGCCGGCGGACGAAGAGGACCAGCGCGGTGGCACCGACGACGAACGCGGCGGGCACCGTCCAGTGCTCGAACGGGCCGTGCGCCGCGGCCTCCTTGACCGCGTAGACGACGCCGATCACACCGGCCATCGACAGGGCGACGCTCGCGACGTCCCAGCGGCCCGGCCGCGGGTCGCGGGACTCCGGCAGCAGCCAGGCGCCGAACGCCAGCAGCAGGACCAGCACCGGCAGGTTGAGCAGGAAGACCGAGCCCCACCAGAAGTGCTCCAGCAGCAGGCCGCCGACCAGCGGGCCGAGCGCCGCGCCCGCGGTGGCGCCCGCGCCCCAGATCCCGATCGCGGTGGCCCGCTCCCGGGCGTCCGGGAAGAGCGCGCGGATCAGCGACAGGGTGGACGGCATGATGGTGGCACCCGCCACGCCGAGCAGGGCGCGGGCCAGGATCAGCCAGCCGGCGCTCGGCGCGTAGGCGGCGAGCAGCGAGGCCGCGCCGAAGGCGGTGGAGCCGAGCAGCAGCAGCCGCTTGCGGCCGATCCGGTCGCTGAGCGCGCCCATGCTGACGAGCAGTCCGGCGAGGACAAAGGAGTACGCGTCGCCGATCCACAGCAGCTGGGTGCCGCTCGGGCGGAGTGTCTCGCTGATCGACGGGATGGCGAGGGAGAGGACGGTCGCGTCGAGGGCGACCAGGGTGACGGCCAGGACGAGTACGCCCAGGCCGGCCCAGCGGTGCTGCGCACGGGCCTGGACGTGGGTGCCGGTCATGAGGGTTCCGATCTCCTGAGGGCTCCGCCGAGGAACAGCTCGGTGAGCGAGTACGCGCCGTCGCGGGGGGCCAGACGTCCGTCCTGGACGGCCCAGCCGACGCCGGCGACGAGGTCGAAGAAGGCTTCGCTGAGCCAGCCGGCCGCGAGTTCGATCCGGAAGACGCCCTGCTGCTGGCCGCGGAGGAAGAGCGCGCGGACGCGGGCGTCCTGCGCCTCCCACAGGTCGTTGATCTCGGGGTCGTCGTAGAGCTGGTTCTCGCCGGCGAGGAAGGCGCAGAGTGCGGCGTCGGGGACGACGGCGTCGACCAGTCGGCGCAGGGCGGTGTCCGCCGGTCCGTCCTCGATCACGGCGGTGTCGCAGGCGTCCGCGAACTTCCGCAGGCTGAGCATGCCGACCTCGCGGATCAGCGCTTCGCGGCCCGGGAAGATCCGGTGCAGCGTGGCACGGCTGATCCCGGCGGCGCGGGCGATCTCGTCGAGGTGGGCGGTGGGGCGGCGGGAGAGCACGCCCACGGCTGCCTCGAGGACGGAGTCGCGATCGGTGGCCATGAGTCGAGTGTAGAGCATGTGAGACATGAATGTCTCAAACGGGAGCGCAGAATCCTGGCTGAGACGGGGTCGTGCCGTGATGCACCCGTTTCCGGGCAACGGAAAACCGGGGACGGCGGGTGCCGCCCCCGGTCGGGGAGGGGTGGATCAGCTCTGGTTGTAGAAGCCGCCGCTGTCGAGCGGGCGGTCGATCACCGTCACCTCGACGTCCGGCGGGGTGAGCAGGAAGACCCGGCGGGCGATCCGCTCGATGCCGCCCCGGGTGCCGAAGACCAGGCCGGAGGCGAAGTCGATCATGCGCTTCGCCTCGGGGTCCTCCATCTCGCTCAGGTCCATCACGACCGGCGTGCCGGTGCGCAGGTGCTCGCCGACGGTGCGGGCCGCCTCGAAGCCGGTCGGCTTCAGCGACACGATCTTCGCCGCGGGCGCCGGAACGGACGGCAGGGTGTCCTCGGTGTCCCACGCGTCTTCGTACGCCGCAGCGGGGTAGTTGCCGGAGGGCATCAGCCACCCGTTGTGGTGCTCGTCGCGAAGTGCTCCCATTGCCGCGCCTCCCTCTCCCGACCCGTACGCGCCCCCCGTGGGCGTGTCTTTTTGACACGTCATCCACTTGTTGGAACTGTCCGAGTATCGCACTGATCACCGGTTCGGTGCCCGCACGCGACCGCCGTCCGGGTCGTGGCGCGCCCGATCGCCGGGTGATCCCGACAACCGGTGCGACGCCGCAGGTCGCCGGACGGTTCCGCGTGTAGACCATATGGGGAGGCAGCTTCGGGAAGTTGACGATCCGTCAACGAAGCTGTAACGGCGTCAGCCCCTGCTCACTCCCCGGTGGCGCCGTCGATCCGCTCGCGGATCAGATCGGCGTGTCCGTTGTGCCGCGCGTACTCCTCGATCATGTGGACGAGGATCCAGCGCAGCGTGACCTCCTCGCCGCGGCGCGGCCGCTTGCCCACCGTCTCCGGCGGCAGCCCGGCGGCGGCCGCCCGGGCCAGCTCGACCTGGGTGCGGTAGGTCGCGAAGTCGGCCTCCACGTCGGCGGTGTCGACCTGGTTGAAGTCGCCGTCCTCGTCGTCCTTGGTCCAGAAGATGCCCTCCTCGAACTCCTGGCCCTGGAGGACGGAGAGGAACCAGTACCGCTCCACCTCGGCCATGTGCCGGACGAGGCCGAGCAGGCTGAGCGAGGACGGCGGCACCGAGCGCTCGCGGAGCCGGTCGTGGCCGAGGCCCTCGGTCTTCAGCAGCAGGGTGGCGCGGTGGTAGTCCAGCCAGGCGGTGAGCATGGAGGTCTCGTCGGCGGCGAGGGGCGGATCGATGCGTTCGGTCGTCATGCCGGACATCCTGAGGCAGCGTCGGGAGCGGCTGCCACCGATTATCGGGCGTGTCGCGCCCGGCACCCGGTCCGCGGCACGTCGGCGCGCCGCGGGCCCCGGCCGGCCCGCCGGCGGAGTGCTCCGCGGATCAGCCCGCGGCGGCCGCCCGGCGGGCGCGGAGCAGCGAGACGCCGCTCACCGCCGTCATCAGCACGACCGCCCCGGTGGACAGCAGGAAGGCCGGGGAGGTCGGCGAGGAGGCGCTCGCACCGGCCACCACGGAGGCCGCGGTGCCCGGAAGCACCCCGAGGGCGGTCGCCGCGAGGTAGGGCGCCGGGCGCACACCGGAGAGCGCGCAGGCGTAGTTGGCGGGCTGGAACGGCACGCCCGGCACCAGTCGCAGCAGCAGCACGCTGCGGAAGCCCTGCTCGGTCAGTCGCCGGTCGACCGCGGCCGCCGCCCGGGCGCGCAGCAGCGGGCGCAGCGCGTCCCGGCCGAGGGTGCGGCCGAGCCAGAACGCCGCGGCCGCGCCCAGGGTCGTCCCGGCGACCGCGAGCGGCAGGCCCACCGCGGTGCCCAGCAGCAGCCCGGCGGCCGCGTTGAGCGCAGGCTTCGGGACGAAGGCCAGCGTGCCCAGGGTGTACACCGCCAGTGCGATCGGCAGCCGCCAGGGCCCGTGCCCGCCGCCCAGCGCGTCGACCGGGCTCCACAGCAGCAGCGAGGCGGCCGCCGCCGCGAGCACCAGCACCAGCAGCACCGGCCGCAGTCGGCCGGCCCGGCGGTCCCGTTCGGCTTCCTGTTCGTCCTGCTGCACGTCCTGTGCGGCTGCCGGCCCTGCGCCGCTCATGCCGGAACGCCCGTGAGGGCCGGTGCGCCCGCGGCCGCGCGCAGCTCCTTGAGCCGGCGGATGTCCTGGCCGTGCCGGGCGCCCTCGACCCGGTCGGGGTCGTGCCGGCCGTCCGGGGTCTCGATGATCAGCGGGACACCGGCGGTGTCCGGGTGGGCGAGCAGTTCGCCGAAGGCGTCCGCCCCGATGTGACCCGCCCCGATGTTGGCGTGCCGGTCCTTGCGGGCGCCGAGCACGTCCTGGGAGTCGTTGGCGTGGACGAGCTTGAGCCGGCCCGGTCCGACCGCATCCGTCAGCTCGGCCAGCATGGCCGCCGTCCCGCCCGGGGCGGCCAGGTCGTGCCCGGCGGCGAAGGCGTGGCAGGTGTCCAGACAGACCCCGACCAGCGGGTGGCCGTCCAACGCGTCGGTGTAGTCGGCGAGGTCGGACATCCGCCCGCACAGCGAACTGCCCTGGCCGGCGGTCGGCTCCAGCAGCAGCTGCGGGGCACCGACGCCGAACGCCCCGAGTTCGTCCAGCAACGGCAGGACGTGCGAGCGGACGTGCGCGAGCGCCGCGGAGCGCGGGCCGCAGAGCGCCGAACCGGTGTGCACCACCACGCCCAGGGCGCCGATCGCGTGCGCACGGTGCAGCGAGTGCCGCAGCGACCCGGCCGAGCGCTCCCGGGTGACGGCCGACTCCGACCCGAAGTTGATCAGGTAGGGGGCGTGCACGTACGCCGGGATGCCGAGCTCGGCGCAGGCCGTGCGGAAGTCCTCGTCGTGCCGCGGATTGCCCGGCGGGGTGGCCCAGCCGCGCGGGTTGGCGACGAAGACCTGCACGGCCTCCGCGCCGACCCGGGCCGCGTACGCCAGCCCGGTGCCGACCAGCCCGCGGCCCGCCACCGGCACGTGGGCGCCGACCGGATTGCGCTGCGCGGGGACGGCGACGGGGAGGTCCATGGCGGCGAGCATGCCCGATCCGGCCCCGCAGGCGGAAATCCGCCGACCCGCCCCGGCCCGCCGCAGGCTCTGCGATCATGCTGCCGTCGCACGTCGCCCCGTCCGCGGTGTGCCGTGCCGAGACCGAGGAGGACGCGGTGCTGCCGACCGCCGACGAGCCCGTCCCGCTGGACGGGGCCTTCCTGACCGACCCGCACGGTGCCTGCGCGGCCCTGCACCGCCGCGGCGCCATCCACCGGGCGGTCGCCCCCGACGCCGCGCCGGTCTGGCTGATCACCGGGTACGAGCAGGTCCGCGAGGCGGCCGCCGATCCCCGGTTCGCCCTCGACAAGCGGCACGCCCGGAGCCGCGGCACGGCCGGCGACTCCCTGCCGCCCGAACTCGACGCCCACCTGCTCAACCGGGACGGCACCGACCACGCCCGACTGCGCCGCCTCGTCGCCGCGGCACTCGGCCCCCGGCGCACCGAGGCGCTGCGCGAACCGATCCGGCGTGCGGCCGAGGAGCTGCTCGACCCGGTGGAGGCCCGCGGCCGCGGGGACGTGGTCGCCGACCTCGCCGCCCCGCTGTCCGTCGCCGTGATCTGCGACCTGCTGGGCGTCCCGGCCGGACACCGGGTCGACTTCCGGGCCTGGACGGACACCCTGCTCTCGCCCGACCCCGGCGCCCCCGGACGATCGCGCGAGGCGATGCGGGCCATGCACGGCTTCCTGGGCGAGCTGATCGCCCACAAACGGGCCGCACCGGGCGACGACCTGCTGTCCGAACTGATCGCCGCCGAACGGGAGGGGCAGCCGGGGGAGTGCCCGGCGGGGAACAGCCGGGTGGGGGACGGCCCGGCGGGGGAGCGCCCCACGGGGGAGCCGGGCCTCACCGAACGGGAGCTCCTCGCGATGGCCTTCCTGCTGCTCTTCGCCGGCTACCACAACACGGTCGGCCTGATCTCCGGCACCGTGCTGGCCCTGCTGACCCGGCCGGAGCACCTGGCGGCCGTCCGCGCGGGGCGGCTGGGCCTGCCGGCCGTGACCGAGGAGGTGCTGCGGTGGGACCCGCCGGCCATGCTGGCCGTGCGCCGCTTCCCCACCGAGGACCTCACCGTCGCCGGCACCCGGATCGGCGCGGGCGAGCGGGTCTGGCTGTCCTGGGCCGCGGCCGACCGCGACCCCGCCCACGTCCCCGATCCGGACGTCTTCGATCCGGCGCGCCGGGGCCCGCCGCACCTCGCCTTCGGCCGCGGCCCGCACTTCTGCGTCGGCGCGGCCCTGGTCCGGGCGGAGAACGAGATCGCCGTCGGGGCGCTGCTGCGCCGCTTCCCGCGGCTGGCCCTCGACGCCGACCCCGCGGTCCTCACCCGGCGGCGGTCGCTGCGCAGCCGCTCCCTGACCGCGCTGCCGGTGCGGGTGTGAGGGCCGGCGGCCGTCCCGTCAGGCCAGGGTCTGCACGAGCGCCCGGCGGTCGGCGGTGTGCACGACCCGGCCGAGGGCGCCGTTGACGATCGGCAGGTACGGCGGGACGTGGCCGCACTCGACGTCCGCGAGGATCGGCACGCCGAGCGGCCCGAGGGCGTCCAGCACCGCCTCGTGCTGGGTCAGCGACCGGCCGTCGGGCGCGGCCGTGCGGCCGACCAGCACGGCGTTGGCGGCGTCGAAGAACCCGGAGAGCCGCATCCCGTGCAGGTTGCGGCAGATCGTGTAGGCGTCGTCGCCGGACGCCTCGACGTACACCAGCAGGCCCTCGGGGGCGTGCTCGCGGGCGAAGGCCGGGACGTCGCCGTAGGGCGTCCCCGCGATGTTGCACAGGGTCTCGACGCAGCCGCCGACGAGCCGGCCCTCGACGTCCAGCCCGCCGTCGCCGTCGAGGCGGGTCCAGGTGCCCCGGCCGTCGAGGACGAGCTCGCGGACCTCCGGGAACTCGGCGTAGTCGACCCAGCCGTTCACCCGGTGGCGGTCGGGCGGGGTCTGCGCGAAGCGGCCGCCCGCCGGCAGCGAGACGACGTCCAGCCAGGACAGCAGGCCCTCGGGCACCTCGTACGGGGTGTCCATCAGGTTGTTGCCGTGCAGGGTCGCGATCCCGGTCCGCAGGGTGAGCGGGGTCATCACGGTCGACAGGTCGGAGAAGCCGACCAGCCAGGTCGGCTCGGCGGCACGGATGCGGTCCCAGTCGAGCAGTGGCAACAGGTCGATCGCGGTCTCGCCGCCCCACGGCGGCACCACGGCCCGCACGGCCGGGTCCGTCAGCATGCCGGTCAGCTCGGCCGCGCGCTCCGCCGCCGGTGCGCTGACGTGCCCGGATCCGTCCATGCAGCGGCCGAGGACGACCTCGAAGCCGCGGTCTTCGACCGTGCGGACGGCCACGTCCAGGCGCTTGCGGAGGTTCTCGGGGACACCGCTGGAGGGAGAGGTCACGGCGATCCGGTCGCCGGGGAGCAGGGGTTGCGGGAAACGTATCGGCATGCCGGTGATCATGGCATCGGCAGCGGTGCGAGGGTGGGCCAATTCAGGGGGCGGCGATGTCAGGGGCGCGTGGGGTGCCCCCACGCGCCCCTCGTGGGCCACCCGGTCCGTCAGTCCACGTGGGCGGGGACGCGGACGGGGGTGCGGTTCGCGGTCGTCCTGCGGCGCAGGGCGCCGGCCGACGGGATCAGTGCGGCGGCCAGCACCGTCACCACCGCGAAGGACACGGTGAGCGAGGTGGCCTGGGCGATGCCGCCGACGATCGCCGGGGCGACCAGGCCGGAGGTGTAGGTGACGGTGGCGACGCCCGCGATGGCCTGGCTGGCGTTGCCGCCGGACCTGCCGGCGGCGGCGAAGGCGAGCGGGACGACCACGGCGATGCCGATGCCGATCAGCGCGAACCCGGGGATGGCCGTCCAGGCGCCGGTCGAGAAGACCACCAGCAGGCCGCCGGCGGTGGCGACCGTGCCGCCGAGCCGGACGCTGCGCACCGGGCCGAGCCGCTCCACCACGGTGTCGCCGGCCAGCCGGGCCGCGGCCATGGTGGCGGCGAACGCCGAGTAGCAGGCGGCCGCGGTGCCGGCCGAGGCGCCGGTGACGTCCCGCAGGTAGACGCCGCCCCAGTCCATGCTGGCGCCCTCCGCGAAGACCGCGCAGAAGCCGACCAGGCCGATCAGCAGGGCCGAGCGCGGCGGCAGCGCGAACCGCGGTGGCGCCTCCTCCTCCGGCTCCGGGCGGACGTCCAGCAGCGGGCGGGTGACGACCGCCGCGAGGCCGGTGAGCACCGCCGCGGCGAGCGCGAACTGCACCCGGGCGTCGAGGCCGTGATGGGCGGCGAGCACGCCGAAGCCGGAGGCGACCAGGCCGCCGACGCACCACATGCCGTGCAGCCCGGACATGACGGACCGGCCGAGCCGCTCCTCGACCGCCACGCCCTGGGCGTTCATGGCCACGTCGGACATGCCGGCGCTGGCGCCGTACACGAAGAGGGCGAGCCAGAGCGCGGCGAGGTTCGGGGCGAGGGCGGGCAGGGCGAGGGCGAGCGTCCACGCCATCAGCAGGGCGCGGACGGCGGCCCGCTCGCCGTAGCGGTGCACGATCCGTCCGGCCAGCGGCATGGCCAGGAAGGAGCCCACCGCGGGCGCGATCAGGGCGAGCCCCAGTTCGCCGGGGCCGAGGTCCAGGTGGTCCTGGAGCCAGGGGATGCGGGTGGCGAAGGTGCCCGTCACCGCGCCGTGCACGGCGAAGACCAGGGCGATGCCCACTCTGGCGCGCCGTACGCCGTGCAGTTCGTCTGCCATGCGATCGTCCTCTCCGGTCTGTCCAGCATGACTCCGATAAACTATCAGGAAGGGACCCTGATAAAAACCTCTGGAAAGATGCGCTTCCATGACGACCGCGCGCACGGCGACGCCCAGCACCGCCCGGGCCATCAACGACCGGCTGGCGCTCGACCTCCTGCTGGAGAGCGGCCCGCTCACCGCCACCGAGCTGCGCGGCCTCACCGGACTCTCCCGCCCCACCGTCGCCGACCTGCTCGAACGGCTCCAGCGGGCCGGCCTGGTCGCCGTCGTCGGCGAGAGCGGCGAGCAGCGCCGCGGACCCAACGCCCGGCTCTACGCCCTCGTCGCCGACCGCGCCTTCCTCGCCGGCGTCGACGTCCGCACCACCGGCGTCGACCTGGTCGTCGCCGACCTCACCGGACGCACCCGGGCCGCCGCGACCGTCGCCGGCGCCGACGAACGGCTCGCCGAACGCACCCTCGACGCCCTCGCCCGGGCCGCCCGCGAAGCCGGCGCCGACCGCCTGCACACCGTCGCCGTCGGCGCACCCGGCCTCTTCGACCCCGCCACCGGCGAGCACCAGAACTCCGGCGCCCTCTCCCGTCACCAGACCGAACTGCTCACCGCGCTGCGCGCCGACCCGCGCACCGAGGTCACCGTCGACAACGAGGTCAACCTCGCCGGCATCGCCGAGCACCGGCTCGGCGCCGCCCGCGACCGCGACACCTTCGTGCTGATCTGGCTCAGCCACGGCGTCGGCGCCTCCGTCGTCCTCGACGGCCGGCTGCGGCGCGGCGCCACCGGCGGCACCGGCGAGATCGGCTACCTCCCGGTGCACGGCTCCGGTCTGCCGAGCGGCGACGGCGGCTGCGACTCCGGCGGCTTCCACACCCTCGTCTCCTCCGCCGCGGTCTGCGACCTCGCCCGCGCCCACGGCCTGCCCGTCCCCGAACCGGCCGGCCCGCCGACCAGCGCCCCGCTCGGCGAGGACGTGGTGCGGCGCGCCGCAGCCGCCGGCGGCCCCGCGGTCGACGCCTTCCTCGACGAGTACGCCCGCCGGATCGCGCTCGGCGCGGCCTCGGTCTGCGCGGTGCTCGACCCCGGCTGCGTGGTGCTCGGCGGCGAGATCGGCCGGGCCGGCGGTGATCGGCTCGCGAGCCGCGTCGAACGCGAGATCGCCCGGCTCGTCCCGCTGCGCACCGAGGTCCGGGCCGGCACCGCGGGCGGCGGCGCCGTCCTCGCCGGCGCCGTGCTCACCGCGGGTGACGCCGTCCGCCGCGACCTCTTCGGCGGCGCCTGACCGACCCGGGGCCGGGAGGTGCCCCACGCGCACCCGAGGTGCTGCCCGCCCGCCCCCGCGGCCGGTTACCCGCAGGGCCTCGGGGTAGGGCAGGATGGCCCGCGGACATCCGGCGCGCACCCCTGTACCGGTGTCACCACCCGAACCGAACGCCAGGAGAGCCCCATGGCCCAGCCCGACCGGCCGGTCCACCCGTACCGCATCGGCGAGGCCGCCGCGATGCTCGGCGTCAGCGCCGACACCATGCGGCGGTGGGTCGACGCGGGCCGGCTCGACGCGACCAGGGACGACCACGGCCACCGGATCATCCCCGGTGACCGGCTCGCCGCCTTCGCCCGCGAACTCGCCAAGCCCGAGAACGCCGAGGCCGAGGGCCGGCCGTCGTCCGCCCGCAACCGCTTCCCCGGCATCGTCACCGACGTGGTGCTCGGCGACGTCGCCGCGCAGGTGGAGATCCAGGCCGGCCCGTTCCGGGTGGTGTCGCTGATCAGCCGGGAGTCGGCCGAGGAGCTCGCCCTGGTGCCCGGAGCGCCCGCGACCGCCGTCATCAAGTCCACCAACGTGGTGATCGAACGGCGCTGACGCGGCGCCACCCCGTCCGAGGAGACGCCCGCCCCATGAGCCGCCCGCCCGTGCTCGCCGTCGCCCACCGCGGCGACCCCTACCGGTACCGCGAGAACACCCTGCGCTCCGTCGAGTCGGCCGCCGCGGCCGGTGCCGACGCCGTCGAGGTGGACGTCCGGCTGACCCGCGACGGCGTGCCCGTCCTGCTGCACGACCCCACCCTCGAAAGGCTCTGGGAGGACCCGCGGCCGGTGCACCGGCTCACCCTGGACGAGCTCGCCGAGGTCGGCGACCCCGCCGGCCCCCGGGTGCCCACCCTCACCGAGGCGCTGAAGGCGGTCGCCGAGACGCCCGCCACCCGCCTGCTGATCGACCTCGACGAACCCGGCCCGGCCGCCGCCGCGCACCACGCCGTCGCCGACCTCGGCGCCGCGCACCGGGTCGCCTACTGCGGGCCGACCGCCGCCATGCTCGCCGTCCGCGCCCTCGACCCGGACGCCGAGATCGCCCTGACCTGGCGTCAGCCGCGGCTGCCCGGCCGCCCGCTCCTCGACGACCTGCGGCCCCGCTACCTCAACCCGCCCTTCGGCATGGTCGAGCCCCGGATCGTCGACGCGGCGCACGACGCCGGCCTGCTCGTCTCCACCTGGACGGTCGACCTGCGCCGCACCGTCCGCCGCATGCTGAGGACCGGCGTCGACTCGGTCACCAGCAACCGCATCGACATGCTCCGCCGGGAGCTCGACGCGTGAGCGCGCCGCTGACCGCCCGCGCCCTCGGCCGGGCACTGCTGGCCCGTCAGCACCTGCTGGAACGCAGCACCCTGGACGCCGCGGCGATGGTCCGCCACCTGGTGGGCCTGCAGGCCCAGGCCGCCCCCGAACCGCCCTACCTCGGCCTGCTCAGCCGGATCGAGGGCTTCCGCCCCGAGCAGCTGACCGCCCTGCTGGAGGAGCGCGCGGCCGTCCGGATCGCCCTGCAGCGCGGCACCATCCACCTGGTCACCGCCGAGGACTGCCTGACCCTGCGTCCGCTGCTGCAGCCGGTGCACCACCGCTGGCTGCGCACCTCGTACGCCGAACGGCTGCCCGACCTCGACCTCGCCGACCCGGCCGGCGACCTCGCCGCGCTCGCCGACCGGGCCCGGGCGCTCGTCGAGGCGGAACCGCTGACCTTCCGGCAGCTCGGCCCGCTGCTCGCCCCGGCGTACCCGGCGAGCGAGCCGGCGGCGCTCGCCCAGGCCGCCCGGTGCGCGCTGCCGCTCGTCCAGGTGCCGCCGCGCGGCCTGTGGGGGCGGGGCGGTCCGGCCGCGCACACCACCGCCGAGCACTGGCTCGGCCGCCCGCTCGACCCGGCACCGGACCTGGACGGGCTGGTGCTGCGCCACCTCGCCGCCTTCGGCCCGGCGACCGCCGCCGACGTGCAGAAGTGGTCCGGCCTCACCCGGATCGGCCCGGTGCTGACCCGGCTCGGCGACCGGCTGGTACGGCTGCGCGACGATCGGGGCCGCACCCTGTACGACCTGCCCGGGGCGCCCCGCCCGGACGCCTCGGTGCCGGCCCCCGTCCGGCTGCTCGCCCCCTTCGACAACCTGCTGCTCTCGCACGCCGACCGCAGTCGGGTGCTGCCGGAGGAGTACCGCACCCGGGTGATGACGGTGAACGGGATCGTGCTCGGCACCGTGCTGGTGGACGGCCTGGTGGCGGGCAGCTGGAAGGCCGAGGACGGGGTGCTGACCGTCCGTCCGTTCGCGCCGCTGCCGCGCGGTGCGCGGGCCGGCGTGGAGGAGGAGGCCGCCCGGGTGCTGGCCTTCACCGGCGCGACGGACGGCCGGACGGTGATCGCACCGGTCGAGTAGGCTCCGTCCCGCCGTTCCCGCCGGACTCCGCGCCGGGGGCGGCGCGTATGGTGCGACGGTGCACGATCGACATGACGGTCCGGGGACGCCGGACATCCGCAGCGCCGCCCGCTACCTGTGCTGGCTGACCGCCCGGCAGAAACGGCGGGTGGCCACCGGGGCCGTGCTGAGCATCGTGTGGATGCTCATGCTGACCCTGCAGCCGTACCTGCTGTCCCGCGCCGTGGACGACGGGCTCCGGGCCGGCAGCCCGCGCACCCTGGTCGGCTGGACCGCCGCCATCCTGGTGGCCGGCCTGTTCAACGCCTGGATCAGCATGCTGCGCCACCGGACCATGACCAGGCTGCGGATGGACGCCACCTTCCGCACCGTCCGGCTGGTCGTCCGGCAGTCCGTCCGGCTCGGCGCGGCCCTGCCCCGGCTGGTCACCTCCGGCGAGGTGGTGACCATCGGCATCGGCGACGTCGGACAGATCGCGCGGACCCTGACCTTCGTCGGACCCGGCGTCGGCTCGCTGATCGCGATCGGCACGGTCGCCGTCCTGCTGCTCTCCGTGTCCCCGCTGCTGGCCGCCGTCGTGCTGCTCGGTGTCCCGCTGATGGCGGTGCTGGTGGGGCCGCTGCTCGGCCGCCTGCGCGGCGCGGAGACCCGCTACCGCGAACGGCAGGGCCGGCTCGCCTCCCGGTTCGAGGACATGGCGGGCGGGCTGCGGGTGCTGAACGGCCTCGGCGGCAAGGAGACCTACGCCGGGCGCTACCGGCGCGACTCGCAGGAGCTGCGCGCCGACGGCTACCGGGTCGGCGCCGTGACCAGCTGGCTGCAGTCCTTCGGCGTCGGCCTGCCCACGCTGTTCCTCGCCGCGGTGACCTGGCTGGCCGCCCGACTCGCCGCCACCGACGAGATCACGGTGGGTCAACTGATCGCGGTCTACGGCTACGTGGCGGTGCTGGTCTTCCCCGTCCAGTTCCTGCTCGAGAGCGGACAGGACATCAGCCGCGGCCTGGTCGCCGCCGCCCGGGTGGTCCGCTTCCTGGCGCTGGACCCGGGCATCCGCCCGGACGGTGCCGACGCACCCGACGTGTCCGCCGTGCTGCGCGACCCGGACTCCGGCGTCGAACTGCTCCCCGGCGGGCTGACCGTCCTGGCCTGCGCCCGGCCGCAGGACGCCGCCGCCGTGGTCGACCGGCTCGGCCGCTTCGCCGAGACCGCCGCCGAGTGGGGCACCGCCCGGCTCGACTCCTTCGCCCTGCCCGCCGTCCGGGACCAGATCCTGGTCGCGGACAACGAGGCCGCCCTCTTCGCCGGCCCGCTGCGCGAGGTCCTCTCCGGCCGCCACCGGACCGACGACGCGGCCCTGCTCGCCGCCCTGGAGGCCGCCGCCGCCCTCGACGTCCTGCGCGGACTGCCGGACGGCCTGGACTCCCCGATCGAGACGGACGGCCGCAACCTGTCCGGCGGCCAGCGGCAGCGCCTGCGGCTGGCCCGGGCGATCGCCGCGGACCCCGAGGTCCTGCTCGCCGTCGAACCGACCTCCGCCGTCGACGCGCACACCGAGGCGGCGATGGCCGCCGGCCTGCGCCGCGCCCGCGCCGGACGGACCACCCTGGTCACCGGCGTCTCGCCGCTCCTGCTGGACCGGGCCGACACCGTGCAGTACCTGGTCGACGGCCGGGTCGCCGCCACCGGGCGCCACCGCGACCTGCTCCGTGACCACCCCGGGTACCGCGCCCTGGTCTCCCGCGCCGACGTCGAGGAGACCGCCGTACCCGCCCCCCGGCACACCGAGGAGACCGTCCGATGAGCGCCCGCCTCCCCGTCGCCGGCCCCGCCGCCGTCCGCCGGGCCACCCGGGCGCTGATCCGCCGGGACGTCCGCGGCTTCACCGCCCTGCTCGCCCTCAACGCGCTGGCCGCGCTCGCCGGGCTGGCCGGCCCGTGGCTGCTCGGCCGAATCATCGACGAGGTGTCGGCCGGCACCGGCACCCGCACCGTCGACCTGCTGGCGCTCGCCATCGTGGCCGGGGCGCTCGCCCAGCTGCTGCTGTCCCGGCAGGCCCGGTACGTCGCCCACCGGTTCGGGGAACGCACCTCGGCCCGGGTCCGCGAGCAGTTCGCCGACCGTGCCCTGGCCCTGCCCCCGGCGACCGTCGAACGGGCGGGCACCGGCGATTTGGCCACGCGCGGCACCACCGATGTCGCCGCCGTCGGCACCGCACTGCGGGACGCCGCCCCGGACGTGTTCGTCTCCCTGGTGCAGATCGTGTTCGTGGTCGGCGCGATCATCGCCGTCCAGCCGCTGCTCGGCGCCTGCGGGACGCTCGGAATGGCCGGCGTCTGGTTCGGCGCCCGCTGGTACCTGCGCCGGGCCCGCTCCGGCTACCTGGACGAGGGCGCCGCCAACTCCGCGCTGGCCGAGGTCCTCTCCGCCACCGTCTCCGGCGCCCGGACGGTGGAGGCGCTCGGCCTGCAGGAGCAGCGGATCGCAGCGGGCGAGGCCGCCGTCGAGGAGTGCCGCCGGACCCGCGAGCGGACCCTGTTCCTGCGCAACGTCTTCTTCCCGATCGTCAGCGCCTCCTACACCGTGCCGGTGGTGGTCGTCCTGCTGACCGGCGGTCTGCTGCACGCGCACGGCATGGTCAGCCTCGGTTCGGCGGTCGCCGCCGCGCTCTTCGTCCGCCAGCTGGAGCCGCCGCTCGACACCATCGTGGTCTGGATCGACCAGCTGCAGAGCAGCGGCGCCGCCTTCGCCCGGGTCGAAGGACTGGCCGACGCCCCGCAGATCCCGGCGGCCCGCCCGGCCGCGCCGGCCGACGACCGGATCGAGCTGACCGACGTCCGCTACGCCTACCACGGCCGGGACGACGTCCTGCACGGGGTCGGACTGACGATCCGTCCGGGCGAGCGGCTGGCCGTGGTCGGCCCGTCCGGCTCGGGCAAGACCACGCTCGGCCGGCTGCTGGCCGGCATGGACGAGCCGCGCACCGGCACGGTGACCGTCGGCGGCGTCCCGATCGCCGGCCTCGCCCCCGACCGGCTGCGGCGCCAGGTCGTCCTGGTCACCCAGGAGCACCACGTCTTCCTCGGCACCCTGCGCGACAACCTGCAGATCGCCGCGCCCGGCGCCGGCGACACCGAACTGCTCGCCGCCCTGGCGGCCGTCGGCTGGTCGCACGACCTGCCGGACGGCCTGGACACCGAGCTCGGCGCCGGCGGACACCGGCTGGACGGCGCCCGGGCGCAGCAACTCGCCCTGGCCCGGGTGGTGCTGGCCGATCCGCACACGGTGATCCTGGACGAGGCCACCGCGCTGCTCGACCCGACGGCCGCCCGCCGCACCGAGCGCGCCCTGGCCGCCGTCCTGAAGGGCCGCACCGTCATCGCGATCGCCCATCGCCTGCACACCGCCCACGACGCCGACCGCGTCGCCGTGATGGAGGACGGCCGCCTCACCGAGCTGGGCCCGCACGAGGAACTGGTCGCCGAGAACGGCCCCTACGCCGCCCTCTGGCAGTCGTGGAACCGGTAGCGGGGTGAGAGGGACTGCGCCACCCGCGCCCCACCGCCGGGTGCACGGCCGGCGGCGCGGTCCCTCCCGCCCCCGCGAACCGGCGGCCGTGCGGGGCGCGCCGATCGCCCCCGGGGACCGGCCGATTCATCCGCTCATGTGCTGACATGGGGCTGAGTGAGGGTGACCGCCGACCCCGGAGGTGCCATGCCGGCCGAGCCCCCGGAGGACGGCCGACCGGCCGCGCTGCCCCGCCCGGTGCGCCTCGCCGCCGCCTGGTCGGCCGCGGTGCTGCTGGTTGTCGCGGTCGCCGCCCTGCTCGTCTGGGCGCTGGTCGAACTGCAGGCCGCCACCGTGCCCGTCGTCGTGGCCCTGCTCGGCACCGCCCTGCTCGAACCGGTGATGCCCTGGCTGGTCCGCCGCGGCCTGCGCCGCGCCGCCGCCGCCGGGCTCACCTGCACCGTCCTGGTGCTCGCCGTCGGCGGGGTGATCGCCCTGCTGGTCAACTCGCTGGTGCACAGCGCACCCGACATCGCCGCCGCCCTGAGCGAGGCCGGCCGGCGGATCGCCGACCGGCTCGGCCCGCTCGGCGAGAGACTGCAGTACGCCCTCCAGCAGAGCTCCGGCTCCGGCAGCGACCTGGTCAACTCGCTCGCCAACGGCGTGCTCTCCGGCCTCGGCCTGGCCACCCAACTGCTCACCGGCGCGGTCCTCACCCTCGCCCTGGTGTTCTTCTTCCTCCGGGACGGCCACCGCACCGCCGACGCCGTCCGCGCCTGGCTGCCGCCCGGCCCGGCCGAGACCGTGATCGCCTGCGCCCGGCAGGCCTTCGCCGCCACCGCCGGCTTCATGCGCGGCACCACCCTGATCGCCCTGATCGACGCACTGTTCATCACGATCGGACTGGTGGTGCTCGGCGTCCCCGGCGCGGCCGGCCTCGGCGCACTGGTCTTCATGGGCGCCTACATCCCGTTCGTCGGCGCCTTCCTCTCCGGCACGGTGGCCGTGCTGGTCGCGCTCGCCGACGGCGGCTTCGCCAAGGCCCTGTGGGTGCTCGGCGTGGTGCTGGCCGTGCAGGCGGTCGAGGGCAACGTGCTGCAGCCCTTCATCCAGAGCCGCACCGTCGCGCTCCACCCGGCCACCATCATGGTCGCGGTGGTGGCCGGGGCCGGCGTGGCCGGGATCATGGGCGCCCTGCTCGCCGTGCCGCTCTGCGCGGCCGGCCTCGGCGTGATCACCGTGCTGCGGCGCCCGGTCGGACCGGACGCGGCAACGGCCGCCGACGCGGGGGACGGGCCGGGCGCCACCCCGCCGTGACCCCGGCCCGGCCCTCACTCCACCAGCGCCTGGTCCTGCCAGAACGCGAACTGCTGCACCGCGTCGCCGTCCAGCCCCCACGGCCAGATGGTGACCACCCCGTCCAGCGCCCCGAACACCCCCGCCGCCTCACCGATCCGGCCCGCCTGGCCGAGCGCGTACGCCAGCACGTTCAGATCCGACAGCGCCGCCGCGTGCCGCAGGAAACCCGGCTCCGGCCAGTCCGCCACCGCCCGGGCCAGCGCCGCCTCGGCGTCCGGCATCGCCCAGCGCCGCCGCGCACCCAGCGAGGTCACCCCGCCGGCCGCCAGCGCCGCCCGGTAGCGGTCCGTCAGCATCACCAGCTCCAGCCCGGCCACCGGCGACCCCGGCGGGGCCGCGTCCCGCACCGCCGCCACGAAGTCCAGCACCTGCCCGTGCGAACCGCACTCCTCCGGCGACAGGTAGCGCAGCATCTCCAGGTGCGCGACCCGGTTCCAGGCGTCCCGCGCACCGATCTCCCGGCACAGCGGGTACATCTCCTGCTCCGGACGCCGCAGCAACCGGTGCACCGCCAGCAGCGCCACCCACGGCGCCGGGTCGTCCGGGCGCATCTCGGCCGCCCGGCGGCACCGGTCCACCGTGCCCTGCGGATCCTCCAGCGCCCCCGCCAGCCGGGCCTGCGCCACGTCCACCCAGGCGTGCAGCACCAGCGCGTCCGCCTCCTGCGGCCGCTGCCGCCGCCACACCCGCGCCAGCGCCGGGGACGCCACCTGCGCCAGCACCGCCAGCCGGTGCGTACGGCGGTCCCAGTCCCGGCCGGCGTCCCGCAGCACCTGCTCCACCAAGCCCGCCGACAGGTCCAGCTGGCCCTGCAACTGCGGCCCGGACAGCTGCCGCCGGACCCGGCCGAGTTCGGCGTCGTCGAGCTCAGGAGCCAAGCGCGGTGCGGTACTTCGGCGTCGTCCAAAGATCGGCATGCCCCCGGAGGCTAGCGAAAGGGGCACCCCGCCCACAAAAGCCCGGCGGCACCCCGCGGGCCGCTCCGTGCCACGCCCGGCTGCTCGGTGTACGCCCTGATCAGGGGCGGTGCGCGGCCCGTCCGGCGGGCTGCCCGTCCACCGGGGGCTACCGGGCGGTATGGTCGGGCTCGGAGACCGACCACGAGGGGAACGGGGAAGCGGCATGGACTTCCGGACGGACATCCTGGGCGAGCCGTACGAGGCCGTCGAGCTGCCGCTCGCCGACGACGAGGAGGGCGCCGTCAGCGCGACCCTGGTGCGCCGCCTGGTGCCCGGGTCGACGCGCGCCGTGCTCTACGTGCACGGCTACGTCGACTACTTCTTCCAGACCCACCTCGCCGACCACTACACCGCGGCCGGCTACTCCTTCTACGCCCTCGACCTGCGCAAGTACGGCCGGTCGCTGCGCCCCCACCAGTCGCCCAACTTCGTCCGCGACCTCGGCGCCTACGACGAGGAGCTCGACGAGGCGGTGCGCGTGATCCGCGAGGTCGACGGCCACACCCGGCTGCTCGTCAACGGCCACTCCACCGGCGGCCTGGTCACCGCGCTCTGGGCCGACCGCCGCGCCGGCCGCGGCCTGGTCGACGCGCTCTTCCTCAACAGCCCGTTCCTCTCCATGCCCGCCGCGGCCGCCGTCCGCACCCTCGGAGCCCCCGCCGTCGAGGCCCTCGGCCGGGTCGCCGGCCTGCGCAAGCTGCCCGCCCCGCTCAACCCGCACTACGTGCACAGCCTGCACCGCGCCCACAAGGGCAGCTGGGAGTTCGACCTCTCCCTCAAGCCCGCCGAGGGCTTCCCGCTCTACGCCGGCTGGCTCGCCGCCATCCAGCGCGGCCACCGCGCCGTCCGCCGCGGCCTCGCCGTCGACTGCCCCGTCCTGCTGATGGCCTCCACCGCCTCCACCGTCACCAACCGCTGGGACGACGCCCTGCGCACCACCGACGGCGTGCTGCGCGCCGACGACATCGCCGCGCTCGGCCCCCGCCTCGGCCGCAACGTCACCGTCCTGCGGATCGAGGGCGGCGTGCACGACCTCGTCCTCTCCGGCGAGCAGGCCCGCGACCAGGTCTTCACCGAACTCGACCGCTGGCTCGCCGCCTACCTGCCCGAGCAGGTCGCCGCCGCATGACGCACCACGAGCAGCCGGGCCCGCCCGAGGACGAACCGCTCCCCGTCCACCGGGAGACCGCCCTCGGCACCGCCCGGCTCCTGCCCGACATCGACCGGCCGCAGGCCTGGCTGCTCACCCTCGACGGCACCCCGCAGTCCTACGTCGACCTCGCCGACCCCACCCACCTCGAATTCGAGTACACCCGGCGGATCGGCCACCTCGCCGACACGATCGCCCCCGCCGGGCAGCCGCTCGACGCCCTCCACCTCGGCGGCGGCGCGCTCACCCTGCCCCGCTACCTCGCCGCCACCCGTCCCGGCTCCCGGCAGCACGTCGTCGAGGCCGACGGCCCGCTCGTCGACCTCGTCGCCGACCGCCTGCCCTGGCCGGACGGCATCCGGGTGACCGTCGGCGACGCCCGCACCGCCCTCGCCGCCGCCCCGCCCGCCGCCGCCGACCTCGTCGTCGCCGACGTCTTCCACGGCTCCCGCACCCCCGCCCACCTCACCTCCGTCGAGTTCGTCGCCCTCGCCGCCGCGGCCCTGCGCCCCGGCGGCTGCTACGCCGCCAACCTCGCCGACGGCCCACCGCTCGCCTTCGCCGCCGCCCAGGCCGCGACCCTGCGCGCCGTCTTCCCGCACACCTGCCTCGCCGCCGAACCCGCCGTGCTCCGCGGCCGCCGTTACGGCAACGTCCTGCTGATCGGCTCCACCGCCCCGCTGCCCACCGCCGAACTCGCCCGGCGCCTCGCCGGCGACCCCTTCCCCGCCCGGCTCGCCGACGGCCCCGACCTGGACGCCCTCACCGGCGCCGCCCGCCCCGTCCACGACACCCACGCCGTCGACTCCCCACCACCCCCCGACGGCGCCTTCAGCGTCGGCTGACCACCGGCCGCCGCCCCGACCCCGCCGCCCCGATCCGGCCGCCCGCCCACGGCGCGTTCAGCGCCGGACGGACCACCGGGCGGGCAGAATGCCAAGCCGGGCCCGGCGACCGCCGCCGGACCGCCGGAGGGAGCCGCACGATGACGGGCCAGCAGCCGCAGAAGATCGGCGCCGCCCTGGGCGCGGTCCCCGAGACCGCCCTGTGGACGCTCTACCACCGGGCCGTCGAGGCCCGCCGGTGGGACACCGTGCTGCCCGACCCGCGGGCCGTCGAACTCGTCGAACGGATCGACTACCCCTTCGAGGAGCGCTTCGGCCCCGACGGCGGCGTCATCGGCCAGATCCAGGCCCTGCGGGTCCGCGCCTTCGACCGCGAGGTCGCCGACTTCCTCGTCCGCCGCCCCCGCGGCACCGTCGTCTGCCTCGGCGAGGGCCTGGAGACCCAGTACTGGCGGGTCGACAACGGCCGCGCCCGGTGGCTCTCCGTCGACCTGCCCGAGGCCGTCGCCCTGCGCGAACGCCTGCTGCCCCCCGCACCCCGGCAGCGGCTGCTCGCCTGCTCCGCCACCGACCCGGCCTGGACCGACGAGGTCGATCCCACCCACGGCGTGCTCATCACCGCCCAGGGCCTCCTGATGTACCTGCGGCCCACCGAGGTCCGCGACCTCATCGCCCGCTGCGCCGAACGCTTCCCCGACGGCACCTTCGTCTTCGACGCCGTACCGCGCTGGTTCAGCCGCGCCGCCTCGCAGGGCAAGCTCCACGACCGCGGCTACACCGCCCCGCCGATGCCCTGGGGCATGGACGCCGACGAGCAGTGGAAGCTCGCCACCGCACACCCCGCGGTCGCCGAGATCCGCGACGTGCTGCCGACCGGCGGCCGCGGCCCGGTCGGCGCACTGCTGCCCTACGCGGCCCGGCTGCCCGTCCTGGGCGCGTTCAGGCCGTCGGTCGTGGCGCTGCGCTTCTCCGCCCGGGCCGGCCGCGACGGGGCCGCGGGAACTGCCGTCCGATGATCGGCGTATAAGGTAAAGGCCGGGTCAACCCGTTACCCTGCCCTGAGGGCGCCGGGCGCGCCCGCGGCCCAGCCAGTCCGGCCGAGACGCGGTCTCGTCCCGCCACGGAGGTACCCGCCTTGCACATCGACCAGTGGATCGAGAGCGTCCCGCCGACCTCGGTGTACGCCCTCGTCGCCCTGATCATCGGCCTGGAGAGCCTGGGCATCCCGCTGCCCGGCGAGATCGCGCTCGTCTCGGCCTCGCTGCTGTCGGCCCGCGGCGTGGTCAGCCCCTGGTGGGTGGCGGCCTGCGCGATCGCCGGCGCGGTGATCGGCGACTCCATCGGGTACTCCATCGGCCGCCGCGGCGGCAAACCGCTGTTCGAGAAGCTCGGCCGGCGCTTCCCCAAGCACTTCGGGCCCGACCACCTCGCCACCGCCGAACGCTCCTTCCAGAAGTGGGGCATGTGGGCGGTCTTCTTCGGCCGGTTCATCGCCCTGCTGCGGATCTTCGCCGGCCCGCTCGCGGGTGCCCTGCGGATGCCCTACTGGAAGTTCCTGATCGCCAACGTGCTCGGCGGCATCGCCTGGGCCGGCGGCACCACCCTGCTGATCTACCAGGTCGGCAAGGTCGCCGAGCACTGGCTCAAGAGCTTCTCCTGGGCCGGCCTCGTGGTGGCCGCCCTCGCCGGCGCCGGCTCCGCCTGGCTGGTCAAGCGCAGGGCCGCCAAGGCCCGGGCCGAACACCCCGAGCAGTCCGGCGGCAAGAGCGTCCCCGAGGGCGCCACCGACACGCCCGCACCCGCCGTCCCGGCCGCCGGGAAGCCGGCCCCGGTGACCGCCGCCGCGGCCGAGCCCGCCGCCGACTGACCGTCAGCTCCGTCGGCTAGGCTCGGCACGCGTACACCGACGACGGACCGGGAGACGGCGTGAGCCAGCAGCAGTGGACAGCGGTCGACGACTACTTCACCGACGTCCTGATCGGCGACGACCCGGTGCTGGACGCGGCCCAGCAGGCCGCCGACAAGGCCGGACTGCCCCGGATCGCCGTCTCCGCACCCCAGGGCAAGCAGCTCCAGCTGCTCGCCGAGACGCTCGGCGCCCGCCGCATCCTGGAGGTCGGCACCCTCGGCGGCTACAGCGCCATCTGGATGGCCCGTGCCCTGCCCGCCGGCGGCCGGCTGGTCACCCTGGAGATCGACCCGGTGCACGCCGAGGTCGCCCGCGACAACCTCGCGAACGCCGGGTTCGCGGAGGTCGCCGAGGTACGCCTCGGCCCCGCCGCGGGCACCCTGCAGCAGCTCGCCGACGAGGGCACCGACCCCTTCGACCTGGTCTTCATCGACGCCGACAAGCCCGGCAACCCGGTCTACTTCGCCTGGGCGCTGCGCCTCACCCGGCCCGGCTCGCTGATCGTCGTCGACAACACCGTCCGCGGCGGCAAGGTCGCCGAGGCCGACTCCACCGACCCCGCCGTGGTCGGCGTCCGCCGCCTCCACGACGCGATCGCCGCCGAGCCGCGGGTCTCCGCCACCTCGATCCAGACCGTCGGCTCCAAGGGCTACGACGGCTTCACCCTGATCCGCGTCCGGGCCTGACCGCCCCGACCCGGCGAGCGACCCCACACACCGAGAAAGCACGGGGAACACCATGCGGATAGGACTGCTCGGCACCGGCCCCTGGGCGCGCGGCGTGCACGCACCCGCACTGGCCGGCCACCCCGGCGTCGAGTTCGCCGGCGTGTGGGGCCGCCGGCCCGAGGCCGCCGCCGAGATCGCCGCCGAGCACGGCGTCCCGGCCTACGAGGACGCCGACAAGCTGATCGCCGACGTCGACGCGGTCGCCGTCGCGCTCGCCCCGCAGGCCCAGGCCGAGCTGGCGCTGCGCGCCGCCGAGGCCGGCCGGCACCTGCTGCTGGACAAGCCCGTCGCGCTCACCGTGCCGCAGGCCCGACGGATCGCCGACGCCGTCGCCGCCGGACGGCTCGCCTCGGTCGTCTTCTTCACCCTCCGGTTCGGCGGCGAACGCGTCGGCTGGATCGCCGAGCAGGCCGCCCGGGACGGCTGGTTCACCGCCCGCTGCGACTGGCTCGGCGCCGTCTTCACCACCGACAGCCCCTACGCCGCCTCACCCTGGCGGCGCGAGAAGGGCGCACTGTGGGACATCGGCCCGCACGCCCTGTCGCTGCTGCTGCCCGTTCTCGGCGACGCCGCCACCGTGACCGCGGCCGCCGGGCCCGCCGACACCGTGCACCTGGTGATCGGACACACCGGCGGCGCGTCCAGCAGCACGACGGTCAGCCTCACCGCACCCCCGCAGGCCGCCGGCGTGGCGCTCGAACTGCGCGGCGAGGCCGGCGTGCACCGCCTGCCCGAGGCGGGCGTCCCGCCCGTGGAGGCCTTCGGCCACGCCGTCGACGGACTGCTCGCCGCCGCGCGGAGCGGCACGCCGCACCCCTGCGACGCCGCCTTCGGCCTGCGCGTGGTCGAGATCCTCGCCGCAGCCGAACAGTCCCTCACCGAGCGTGCCACCGTCCCGCTGCAGCCCCTCCCCGTCACCCCGCAGCCCCCGGACACCGGGGCCTGACCGCGGGCGCGCTGCGTTGACGCGCCATCAGGCTGCGCCCGGTAGCGGCCGCGCACGCCCACCCGCCGCCGGCGCACCACCCGCGTACCCCGACGCCCTTTCCGTGCGCACACCCGCGCATGGCACGATGGCAGGGACCAGCCCGCCGCCGACCCCGGAGCAGCCCGTGCAGCCCGAACCCGCCTTCCGTGCCGCCGGACCGGCCGACGTACCCGCCGTCGTCGCCCTGGTCGAGTCCGCCTACCGCGGGGAGGCCAGCCGGGCCGGCTGGACCACCGAGGCCGATCTGCTCGACGGGCAGCGCACCGACGAGGCCGGCGTCGCCGAGGTCGTCGCCCGCCCCGGGTCCGTGGTGCTGCTCGCCGAGGCGGAGGGCGACCTGCTCGCCTGCTGCCACCTGGAACGCCGCAGCGCCGCCGCCTACTTCGGCATGTTCTCCGTCCGTCCGGCGATGCAGGGCGGCGGCATCGGCCGGGCCGTCCTCGAGCGCGCCGAGCGGCACGCCCGCGAGGAGTGGGGCATCGACCGGATGGAGATGACCGTCATCGAGCAGCGCGCCGACCTGATCGCCTGGTACGAGCGGCGCGGCTACGTGCGCACCGGCGAGTACGAGCCCTTCCCCTACGGCGACGAGCGCTTCGGCGTCCCGCTCCGCCCGGACCTGCGCTTCGAGCGCCTGGTGAAGGCGCTCTGACGCGGCCGCCGGGCGGACTCAGTCCGCCCGGACCTGCTTCTGCGACCACTCCAGGTAGCGGCCGGACTCCCGGGTCAGGCCGGCCAGGAACCACACCAGCACCGCGGTGTCGTCCGTCCAGCCGACGAACGGGATGATGTCCGGCACCGCGTCGATCGGGCTCAGCAGGTAGACCGCGCACAGCACGGCGAGCGCCGCCAGCTTGCCCGGCCCGACGCCCGGGTAGCGGCCGGTCAGCGCGTCGCGCACCAGCCGGGGCGTGGCCGCGACCCGGGCTCCCAGCCCCGGCGCGCCCGGCCGCTGGGTCTCCCGGTACAGGCCCCACGCCGACCGCGACACCGCGGCCCGGTCGATCCCCTGCAACCGCTTCGGAACGGGCTTGGCCACGGCGTCCTCCTCACTCTCCGGTGGGACGCGCCTGCCGCGCCCGCCGATCCACGGTACGGGACGCCGCCCGTTCCGCCGTAGGGTCTTCTTCCCCCGTGTCAGCCAGGACAACGGGGGAGTCCGGCCGGTTCCCGCGGTTCCTGCTCCCTGCGGTCGCCGTCAGGGCTCAGCCGCCGTAGAGGTTGCGGCAGATCCCGGCCTGTTCGGAGCCGGGTGCCCACTGGCCCTGGCGTTCCGCCTCGGCGCACACCTTGATCGTGGTGGGGTGCGGCACGGCGGCCGTCGCCCGGGGACGGGTGCCCGGGCGGGGGTGGAGGGGTGAGCGGGCCGGGCCCGGGCGGGCCGTCCGGCTCGGGGCGGCGGCCGGGACGTCGTCGGCCGAGGGGGCTGCGCTCGGGCCGGCCGTGGGCGATGCGGTGGCCGCGTCGCCGGTGCCGTCGGGGGAGGGGCCGGCGGGCCTCTCGTTCCAGGGCGGGGCCGGCACGGACGCGGCCGGGGCGGCGGGCGGGGCCGCGCTGGCCAGAACGCCGGTGAGCTCACCGGAGCCGTCCGGGCCGTCGGGCCCGCAGGTGGCCAGCATCCCGCCGAGCAGGGCCGCCCCGCCCAGTACGGCCGCCGCGGCGCCGACCGTCCTCCGCGGCCGGCGCCGCGCCGGCACCGGGGGAGCGGGCGGCGGGCCGGGCGGCGGCTCCGGGGTCTCCCAGCCGTACGTCCACGGCGCCTTCCACTGTTCGTCCATCCCGGTCTCCCGTCCGTACGGCGGGCCGCCCCGCGGGTCGCGGCGGGGCCCGCCGTGCCCAACGAGGCGGCCCGCCGGCGCGGAACGGCACCGGGCGGCGGACACGGTGGTGCGGTGCGGGTGCGCGCCCCCGGGCCCCGGACGATGCTGGGGGGCATGAACAGCAACAGCACCACCGAGCCCCTGGTCGAGGTCGCCGAGTTCCGCACCGACAGCCGCTACCGGCTGGTGCACTTCAAGGGCAGCGGCTGGAAGCCGCTCGCCCCCGAGGAGTTCGAGCCCGAGGTCAAGCACGCCTTCCCCGAGCTCGACCCGCACGACCCCGTCCTGGTGCACTGGGTCGACCGTCCGTGGGAGTGGCCCGCCTGGCACCCCGGCGAGGCCTGACCGACCGTCGGCGGGTCAGAGCGGACGGCCGAGCAGCCGCCCGGCCTCCGCCAGCACCCCCGACAGGTAGTCGGCGGCGGCTCCGCCGACCGCGAGCCCGGCGGCCTGCCCGGACCACAGGTTGACCAGATCCGACCTGCCCCGGGCGGCCGCCTCGGCGCGCAGCGGCAGCATCAGCGCGTTCTGCACCGGATAGGGCGGGACGGTCTCCTCGTGTGCGGCCATCTCGCGGACGAGGCGGTTGGCGATGCCGCGCGCGGTCCGGCCGGAGAACAGCCGGGTGAGCACGGTCGTCCGGGCCTCCGGAGAGAGCAGGGCGCGGCGGTGCACCTCGCTCGCCGCGGACTCGACGCAGGCCAGGAAGCCGGTGCCGATCTGCACCGCGTCCGCACCGAGCAGCAGGGCGGCGGCCAGGCCCCGCCCGTCGGTGATCCCGCCCGCCGCCACCACCGGCACCCGGACCGCGTCCACCACCTGCGGCACCAGCGAGAAGGTGCCGACCAGCGACTCGCGCACCGGCGCCAGGAAGGCGCCGCGGTGCCCGCCGGCGTCGCTGCCGGAGGCAACCACCACGTCGGCACCGGCCCGCTCCAGCGCCTCGGCCTCGGCGACGGTGGTCGCGGTGCCGATCAGCGGGATGCCGCGGCGCCGCGCCCCGGCCACCAGCCGCTCCGGCGGCAGGCCCATCACCAGGCTGATCACCGGCGGAGCCGCCTCCAGCAGGGCGTCGACCTGCTCGTCGAAGTCCGGCCGGCGCAGCTCGGTGGACGGGTCGGGCATCCCCAGTTCGGCGTAGTACGGGTGCAGCCGCTCGACGTCCTCCGCGGTGGCGCGGGTCTCGCCCTCGCCCGGCTGCGGCACCCAGAGGTTGACCGCGAACGGCCGGGAGGTCGCGGCGCGGAGGTCCTTCACCAGCTGCGTCAGCGCGTCCGGCTGCAGGTGGTGGGCCCCGAACGAGCCGAGGCCGCCGGCCTCCGAGACGGCGGCGGCCAGGGCCACCGACGACGCCCCTCCGCCGAACGGGCCCTGCACCACCGGGTGCTCCAGGCCCACCAGCTCGCAGAACCGGCCCACGGCGCGTGTGTTCATGACGATGCGCTCCCTCGCTGTCGACGTTCCCGCCATGCTAGACGACCGGTCAACTATTCGTGGTGACCGCCCCGGACCCGGCCGTGTCGGAGGCGGGCCCTACCGTGTCCGTCCATGGGACTCTCGATCACCGTCGGCCTGCTCGACGACCTCGACCGCCACGACCCGGAGGGCGCCGCCCACCACGCCCGTGAACTCGCCGTGCTCGCCGACGCGCTGCAGGCCAAGGGCATCGACTGGCAGGAGCCCGCGCCCGCGGGCACCGGTCGCGCCGCCCACAGCGGCGGCTTCCCCTACGGGTACCTGCACCACCTGCGGCGGGCGTTCGTGCTGCGCCGCCGCGGTGCCGTCACCCCCGCCGCGAGCACCGACCCCGAGCAGTACGACTGCGACCGCGGCGAGGTCGAGGAGGAGGCGCTGATGTTCTCCTCGCACCTGCTCTGCCACTCGGACTGCGCCGGCTACTACGTGCCCGCCGACTTCGACGATCCGGTGTTCCTGCCGGAGGAGGCTGCGGTCGCGGGCGGCGGGATGGTCGGCTCCACCGGGCAGCTGCTCGCCGAACTCCGGCGCCTGGCACCGGCGATCGGCATCTGCCCCGAGGCCGCCGACGCCGCCGCGGACACCGGCACCGCCGGGGCGGCCGGCGGGCCGTACGAGGCGGAGCAGTTCGCCTGGTACGTGCTGCACGGTGCCTGCCGGCAGAGCCTGGCCACCGGACGGGCGATCGTCTTCCACTGAGGCCCGCCCGTCGCCGCGCCCACCCGCCCGTTCGCGGGGCCGTGGCGGGCGGTCGGTGGCGGCCGTCGGAGTGACACTCCGTCGAGTCGTGACGGAGTGTCGTCAACGGCCTGCCTAGCGTGACGGGCATGACTGCAGATCGTTCCCTCGCCGCCCCGGGCGGGCCGGGCCTCGCCGGGGCGCCCCGGCGAGGCGGGTTCGCGGCGCTCTTCGTGCTGGTCCTGGCCCTGCTCACCGTCGCCGCGGCGATCACGCCGGCCGCGGCCGCGGCCGCGCGCCGAGTCGGCGGCACCGTGTCCGTGCAGTTCGAGAACAAGAGCGACCGCGACCTGACGGGCTTCGCCGTCAACGTGCCCGAGGGGTGCCTGATCCCCTTCGCACCCGCCACGATCCAGGCCGGCACCACCGCCACCTGGACGGTGGGGCCGTGCCAGTCCGCGTACGGCACCCGGGGAACGATCGACTACACCGTGCAGGGGGAGAACGGCGCGACCACCCGGATCGGCTGGGACGTGCCCTTCACCGGGGCCAACGCCTACACCGAGTCGGCGCCCACCGGCTACGTGATCGGCCACACCGGCGGCACCGATCCGCAGACCCCCGTCCGCTGGACCTTCGACTGCAACTCCAAGACCTGCGACGGCATCCCGGACGCGTGGAAGCTGAACGGCGTCACCCTCGACCCCGGTGACGGCAGCGGCGCCAAGTTCATCGACCTCAAGGCGATGGGCGCCGACGTCGACCGGCCCGACGTCTTCGTCCAGCTGGACTGGATGGCCGGCACCGCGCACAGCCACGCGATCGACCCCGCCGCGATCAAGAAGGTCGTGGACGCCTTCAAGAACGCGCCGTACAACAAGCGGGGGCAGACCGGTACCGGCATCAACCTGCACATCGACGCCGGGCCCACCAGCATCATGAACTTCACCACCAACACCACCTGGGGCACCCTCAGCCGGGCCAGGCAGCTCACCGAGACGGCCAACCTCGGCACCACCGTCAACGGCCTCTACCAGTGGGACGCCTTCACCGCGCTGAAGAACGCCACGGGCGGCTTCCGCAGCACCGCGCGGGGGCCGATCTTCCACTACGCGATCTCCGCCCACAACCTGGAGTCCGGCTCCTCCTCCAGCGGGATCTCGGCCGGCACGCCCGGCAGCGACCTCATCGTCAGCCTGGGCAGCTTCACCAACGACGTCGGCACCGTCGACGAGCAGGCCGGCACGCTGATGCACGAGCTCGGCCACAACCTCGGCCTGCGGCACAGCGGCGACTCCGACGTCCCGAACCACGAGCCGCAGTACTTCAGCGTGATGAACTACAGCTACCAGTTCGGCCTGACCGTGGGGACGACCAAGGGCTTCGTCGACTTCTCGCGGCAGAACCTGTCGCTGAACGAGACCGCCCTGGACGAGCGGGTCTACCCGCCGACCAGCCCGCTCTACGACGTCAGCCACTTCTGCCCCGGCATCGACGGGACGGTCGGCAAGTTCGTCACCGTCCAGTCGAGCAAGGCCACCGTCGACTGGAACTGCGACGGCCGGATCTCCGACACCGAGGTCGGCGTCGACGTCAACGGCGACGGCAGCCGGACCTCGCTCGCCGGGCACGACGACTGGAACGCCCTCGTCCTGCGCGGCGGCGCGGTCGGGCACTCCGGGGCGGAGTCCGCCGGCGTCCCGGCGCCCACCGTCGAGAACGAGGCGACGCCCCAGGACGAGGCGATGGACCTCCCCGTGGACGTCACCCCGCCGGTCACCACCGCCCGGACGAGCGCGCACCCGCACAAGGACGGCGGCCACCAGGGCGAGGGCGGCCACAAGGGCGAGGTGCGGGTCGTCCTCACCGCCACCGACGACCTCTCCGGCGTCGCCATGACCGAGTACAACCTCGACAGCAGGGGCTGGCAGACCTACACCGGCCCGATCGTGGTGACCGGCGAGGGCAAGCACCGGCTGCTCTACCGGTCCGTCGACCACGCGCAGAACCAGGAGACGGACGAGTACCTCGTCCTGCGGGTCGACCGGAACTCCGAGTGGCACCGGGAACCGACCGCCGAGCACTGAGCGCCGAGCGCACGTACGACGCCCCGGACCGGGACCTCCCGGTCCGGGGCGCCGGCATGCCGCGGGCGGAGTAGTTGACCGACCGTATACTCGCCGCATGGGACGGAGCAGCACGGCACAGGAACGACTGCTCGACGCCGCCGGCGACCTGCTGCACACCCGCGGCTACTCGGCCGTCGGCGTCGCCGAGATCTGCGCCCGGGCCGAGGTCAAGAAGGGCAGCTTCTACCACTTCTTCGCCTCCAAGCAGACGCTGACCCTCGCCGCCGTCGACGCGCACTGGACGCAGCAGCGGCAGGTCTGGCAGACCCTGCTGGGCACCCCCGGACGGCCTCCGCTGGAACGCCTGCGGCACCTGCTGGACGCCCAGGCGGCGGCGCAGCGGGCCGACAAGGCCGGCGGCGGCAGCGTCCGCGGCTGCCTGCTCGGCAACCTCGCCCTCGAACTCAGCGGCCGCGAGCCCGAGATCCAGAACCGGCTCGCCGAGATCTTCGACGAGCAGGCAGCCCTGGTGCAGGGCGTCCTCGCCGAAGCGGCCGCCACCGCGCCGGTCGCCGCCGACACCGGGACGGCCCGCGCGGTCGTGGCCCAGCTGGAGGGCGCGGTGCTGTTCGCCAAGCTCGCCGACGACCCGGCCCGGCTCGACGGCCTCTGGCCCGCCGTGCAGCGCCTCGTCCGGTCCGCCTGAGCGGGGCCCTCCGGCTCCGACCGAGCGGCGCCCCTCCGGCTTTCGCCCGGACACGCCGTGCGCGGTCCGGCCGGGGCCGTAGGCTTGACCGATGGGGACCCGGCAGGTGGACGCATCGCAGTGGCAGCAGGCCTGGACGGACGGCGGACGACGCGCCGTCCACATCGGCGACGTCGCCGACTTCAACGCCCAGTTCGTCCCGCAGAGCCCGGCCGCCCGCCGACAGGCCCACCACTACTCCTGCCTCGCCGCCTTCTACACCCCCGACCCGGCCGCGCTGCTGCTGCCCGGCGAACCCGACGCAGGCTGGACCGCCTGGCTGGCACGGGAGTTGGCCTGGGGCCCGGTCGAGCTGCACACCGGACTCGCAGACGAGCACGGCACCGTCCGCGGCACGCTCGCCGTCCGCCCGGCCCTGCGCGAGGGCATCGAGCGGCTCGGTCTGCCCGTCCGCCCCTGGGGCCGCACCGCCGGGCCGGGCCTGGAGGCCGTCCACCACTACGAGTCCAAGGCCGCCTCGCACGAGCTCTTCGCCCGCACCGCGGCCGGGCACCCGGGCGTCCTGGTGCCCCGTCAGCGACCGGCCCGCTCGGCCCGGCGGGCCGCCCGGCTGCTCGCCGCCCTGGCCCGCCGCGGCGAGACCGCCGTCCTCAAGGCCCACCACGGCGTCGGCGGGTACGGCACCGCCGTCGTCACCCCGCAGGAGACCGCTGCGGCAGGCGGCGCCCGGGCGCTGCTGCGCGGCCTCGCCGCCGAGGGCGTCCTGCCGCCCGGCGGCGGACTGCTGGTGGAGGAGTACGTCCCCGGGTGGGGCCGGCTGCGGAACCTCACCTTCGACGCGGTGATCGCCGACGACGGCACCGTGCACCCGGTCGGCACCGCCGTGATGCACGTCGACGGCACCAGCTACCGGGGCGCCACCGCCGGCCCCGGCGCGGTGCCGCCGCGGGCGGCCGCCACCGCGGAGGCGTTCGGCCTCGCCGTCGGCGCCGAACTCGCCCGGGCGGGCCACCGCGGCTGGTACGACGTCGACTTCGTCACCGACCCGGCCGGTCGGCTCGCCCCGACCGAGGCCAACCTGCGGCTCACCGGCCCCGCCGTCGCCTTCGTGCTCGCAGCCCGCCTCGACGCGGTGCACGGCCCGGGCCATCGGGTCCGCACCCTGGACATGCTGCCGCTCGGCGCCCGGCTGCCGCAGCAGGCGCTGCTCGCGCACCTGGCCCAACTCGCCGAGCGCTGCGAGCGGTTCGGCGTGCGCCTGCTGCCGACGATCCCCACCGCGAGCTGGGAGGAACTGCCGACCGCGGGCGTGGCCCTGGCCGCCCGTGCCCCCGACACGGTGACGGCCCTGGACGCACTGGACGCGGCGGAGGCGGTCGTCCGGGCGGCCTGCGAGGCCCTCGCCGACCCCTTCGACGCCGTCGCCCCCGACGTACCCGGCGTCAGCGCCCGTCCTCCGAGGGGCCGCGCCGCCCGGTGACCGTCCGCGCGGCCGCCGACCCCTGCGAAAGCATGAACGATCCCACGATCGCCGCGGCGACGATCAGCGTGACGTTGAACGTGTAGACCATGAACGCCTGCCGTCCCCAGTCGGTCGGGCTCGTCAGCCGGTACATGTTGTCCTGCGGCCACCAGGCGGCGAGCAGCCAGACGATCGCGAGATGGGTGAACCGGGTGAGCACCGGCCCCCGGCCGAGCCGCGCGACCGCGGGGTGCCCGAAGAGGAGGAACGCCGTTCCCAGGGCGAAGCCCAGCCACTCCGCCCCGTACAGCACCGAGAACGCGAGGGTGTAGCTCCCGGGCACCGCCGAGAGGTCGGTGGAGCCCGGCCAGAGAGCGGAGGTGAGGGACGCACTGCCGAAGAAGGCGAAGACCACGACCAGCACGACCAGGCACCCCCGGGTGAAACCGTCGGCCTCGACCCGGCCGCCACCGCCCTTGGCGGAGGCCGAGGTCTTGCCCGAGGTCCTGCCCGCGCCGTCGGCGTGGCCGCGCGGCGCGGGCAGCGGCAGCGCCGCTCGGTCCAGCTTCCCGGCGCGGGTGCGCGGCAGCGCCGGGACGGGGACGACGGCCTCCGGCACGAGCTGCTTCGGCAGCCGCTCGGCGAGGTACTCCCGGACGGCGGAGGCCTCCGGCCGGGTGCCCTCCGCCGCGACCACGTAGGCCACCAACGGCCGCTTCGCGGAACCCTGCTCGGGACCGAGGGAGGTCACCGCGCACTCCCGCACCTCCGGGTGGCCGCGCAGCACCGCCTCCGCCTCGGCCGCGTTCGCGGTGCCCGCCCCGGAGTCCCGGCCGATGTACTCCAGCAGCCCGTCGGCGCGCCGCCGCGCCAGATCGCCGGTGCGGTACGCGCGGTCGTCGATCCCGGGCAGGAAGGCGAAGCGGGACCCGGTCAGGTCGGGCAGACGCGGGTAGCCGCGGCCGACGCCCGGCCCGGTGAGGCAGATCTCGCCGATGTCGCCGTCCGGGACGGGCCGGTCGTCCGGGCCGATCAGGTGCACGCCGTTGCCGGGGAACGGCCGGCCGATCAGGGAGATCCGCTCGGGCTGCTCCACGTCCCCGCCGAGGTCCGCCGGGTCGAAGTACGTGCTGTCGACGCCCGCCTCGGCGACGCCGTACACGTTGATCACCCGGACACCGGGGCCGAGGTAGCGCTGCATCCTCAACTGCTCGTCCAGGTACCACTTCTCGGCGCCCACCGTGAGCAGCCGCAGCGCCCCGAGCTCCAGGCCGCGCGGCTGCAGGTGGTCGAGCAGGCGGCGCGCGGTGTGGACGTTGGTCTCCATCACGGTGATCCGCTCGTCGACCACCAGCCGGTGCAGCTCGGAGAGTTCCGCGGTGCGGTCGAGCGTGAAGTTGCGCTTGGCCATCACCAGGGTGCCGCCGGTGCACAGGGCGCGGATCCAGTCCGCGGTGAAGACGTCGAACTCCAGGGTGGCGGTCTGCAGGAAGCGGTCCGCCGGGGTCAGCCCGTACACCTCGCGCCAACCCCGGTGCGAGTGCAGCAGATTGCGGTGCTCGACCAGGGCGCCCTTGGGCAGCCCGGTGGAGCCGGAGGTGTAGAAGACGCAGGCCGGGTCGCCGGACGTCAGCCCGACGGCGAGCGGCCCGTCGTCCTCGGCGGCGACCGCGGCCGCCGAGGTGTCCAGGCAGAGCAGCGCACCCTCGCCGGAGTCGGCCAGCCGGACCCGGTGCACCTCCTCCGTCACCACCACGGCCGGAGCCGCGTCCGCCAGCACGTGCCGGATCGTCCGGTCCGGTCCGGTCGGCTCCAACGGCACGTACGCGGCACCGGTCTTGAGCACCGCCAGCAGTGCCGTGATCAGTTCGGTGCTGCGGCCGAGCGCGACCGCGGCGCAGCCGCCCGGGCCGAGCCCGAGGCCGGCCAGGTGCCGGGCCAGCCGGTTCGCCCGCCGGTCCAACTCCCCGTAGGTGAGCCGGACCTCGCCGCAGACCACGGCCGATGCGTCCGGTGCGCGCACCGCCTGCTCCTCGAACAGGCCGTGCACGGTCTGCGCCTCCCCCTGCATGGTCCAACCCCTCCCTCGTCGGCGGTACCGCCCTGAGCCTGCCCGCCCCCACTGACAGTGTGCAGCCAGTACGCCTGGGTGACCGGCCGGGAGCACCGGGTAGTTGCGGGTCCGTCACCGGATCGGGACGTGCCGCGGACCTGCGTCGGCTACCGGTGGGTGCCGACGGCCGACCGGTGATCGGCCGACGGCCGGCCGATCACCTGTGGACGGGTGACCGGTGGACGACCGACGGGCGACCGATGGGTGACCGATGCGGCGCCAACTCCCGCCGCCTACGGTGGAGTCCACCGGCAGCCGCCACCGGCAGACCGGACACCGCACCCGAGGGGGACCACCATGACCGCCTACGCCATCGCCCGGATGCGCGCCATCGACTTCGGCCCGGACATCGTCGAGTACCTGCGCCGGATCGACGCCACCCTGGAGCCCTACGGCGGCCGCTTCGTCGTCCACGGCGGCGCCTACCGGGTGCTGGAGGGGGAGTGGTCGGGCGACACCATCGTCATCGCCTTCCCGGACGGCGAGCGCGCCCACGCCTGGTACGACTCACCCGTCTACCGGGAGATCATCGCCCTGCGCACCGACCACTCCACCGCCGACCTGATCATCGTCGAGGGGGTGGGGGAGGGCTACCGCGGTGAGGACGCGCTGGCCAAGCTGCTGCCCGCCCACAAGGACGACGGCGGGGCCTGACCGTCCGTCCGACCGAAGCGAACTGACGGCCCATCAAATCTTGGCGGCGGCGTGCACGCGCGGTGCGCACGCCCGCCGCGAAGAATTAACCTCCTCGGTCTACTCGCGTAAACCCTGGGAGCAGCAAGCTTGTTGAGCGCCCGGAACCAGTCCGTCCGGGTGCTCTTCGCGCTTCCCCCATCCCTGGAGTCACGCATGCGCTCGATACGCCCGCTGCGCCGCACCGCCGCCGCGCTCGGCGCCGCCGCCCTCGCCGCCACCGCGCTGATGACCAGTGCCGGCACCGCCGAGGCCGCACTGCCCACCCCCGTCTCCACCAGCACCGCGAAGACCTACCTGGCGAGCCTCACGGTGGCCGCCGAGTCCCACGAGTCCACCTACGACCGCACCCTCTTCCCCCACTGGATCACCATCTCCGGCACCTGCAACACCCGTGAGACCGTGCTGAAGAGGGACGGCGTCGGCGTCACCACCGACTCCGCCTGCGCCGCCACCGCCGGCACCTGGACCTCCGCCTACGACAACGTGGTGACCACCAGCGCGTCCAGTTTCGACATCGACCACCTGGTGCCGCTCGCCGAAGCCTGGCGCTCCGGCGCCTGGGCCTGGACGACCGCCCAGCGCCAGAACCTCGCCAACGACCTCACCCGCCCGCAGCTGATCGCCGTCTCCGCGAGCTCCAACCGCTCCAAGGGCGACCAGGACCCGTCGACCTGGCTGCCGCAGGCCTCCTACCGCTGCACCTACGTCCGCGCCTGGGTGCAGGTGAAGTACTACTACGGCCTGTCCGTCGACAGCGCCGAGAAGTCCGCCCTCACCTCGGTGCTCAACGGCTGCTGAGCCGTCCCCGTCCGCTCCGTGCCCGGAGAAGGCGGACGCCCGGACGCTCCCTCGGGGTGGGAGCGCCCGGGCGTCCGGACGGAGCCGTGGCCTCAGGCCGGCAGCTGCGCCTCGATCGCGGCGACCAGCTCGTCCGCCTCGGGCTCGGTGCGCGGACGGAACCGGCCGACCACCGTGCCGTCCGCGGACAGCAGGAACTTCTCGAAGTTCCACTGCACGTCGCCGGCCGTGCCCTCGGCGTCCGCCACCTCGGTCAGCCGGGCGAACAGCGGGTGCCGCTCCTCGCCGTTCACGTCGATCTTCTCGAACAGCGGGAAGGACACCCCGTAGGTGGTCGAGCAGAAGGTCTGGATCTCCTCGGCGCTGCCCGGCTCCTGCCCCAGGAACTGGTTGCACGGGAAGCCGAGCACTGTGAAGCCGCGGTCGGCGTAGCGCTGCTGCAGCCGCTCCAGCCCGGCGTACTGCGGGGTCAGACCGCACTTCGAGGCGACGTTGACCAGCAGCAGCGCCTTGCCCTTGTGGTCGGCGAGCGAGGTCGGCTCACCGGCGAGGGTGCGCAGGGGGATGTCGTACAGGCTCAACGGAGGGTCCCTTCGGGGCGTTGTCGTGCGGCTTGTCGTGCGGCTTCGGCACGCGGCTTCGGCACGCGGCGCACAGGATGCGCCACAGCGCACAACCCGGCGCGGAGGCGATCTGTTCCCGCACCCGTCGGCGCGCCGCCGCGGCGACGCGCCCCCGCCACCCGGACGGCGGAGGGTGCTCGGCCGGTCGCCCTGCGTGTGCTGTGCTGACCGCCATGACCAACCCCGACGGCGTCGCCCACTACGAGGACCTGCGGGCCCTCTTCGTGAACTGCACCCTCAAGCGCTCCCCGGAGCGCAGCCACACCCAGGGCCTGATCGACATCAGCCGCGGGATCATGGAACGACAGGGCGTCACCACCGAACTGCTGCGCGCCGTCGACCACGACATCGCCACCGGCGTCTGGCCCGACATGACCGAGCACGGCTGGGAGACCGACCAGTGGCCGGTGATCTACTCCCAGGTGATGTCCGCCGACATCCTGGTGCTGTGCGGCCCGGTCTGGCTCGGCGACAACTCCTCCGTCATGAAGAAGGTCATCGAGCGGTTGTACGCCTGCTCGTCGCTGCTGAACGACCGGGGCCAGTACGCCTACTACGGGCGGGTCGGCGGCTGCCTGATCACCGGGAACGAGGACGGCGCCAAGCACTGCGCGATGAACGTCCTCTACAGCCTGCAGCACCTCGGCTACGTGCTCCCGCCGCAGGCCGACGCCGGCTGGGTCGGCCCGGCCGGCCCCGGCCCGTCCTACCTCGACGAGGGCTCCGGAGGGCCGGAGAACGACTTCACCAACCGGAACACCACCTTCATGACCTGGAACCTGATGCACCTCGCGCGGATGCTCAAGGACGCCGGCGGCATCCCCGCCCACGGCAACCAGCGCTCCGAGTGGGACGCCGGCTGCCGCTTCGACTTCGAGAACCCCGAACACCGCTGAGATCGGCGGGGCCGACGACCTCGAGCGGACCCGGGCCGGCCGAGGCCGGGGCTGCCCTAGGCGTTCGCGCGGCGGGGCAGCTTCCAGCCCGGGCGGGGGAAGTGGCAGGTGTATCCGTTCGGGAACTTCTGCAGGTAGTCCTGGTGCTCGGGCTCGGCCTCCCAGAAGTCCCCGGCGGGGGTGACCTCGGTGACGACCTTGCCCGGCCACAGGCCCGAGGCGTCGACGTCGGCGATGGTGTCCTCGGCGACCCGCTTCTGCTCGTCGGTGAGGTAGAAGATCCCCGAGCGGTAGCTGGTGCCGATGTCGTTGCCCTGGCGGTCCCTGGTGGACGGGTCGTGGATCTGGAAGAAGAACTCCAGCAGGGCCCGGAAGTCGGTCCGGGCGGGGTCGTAGACCACCTCGATGGCCTCGGCGTGGTCGCCGTGGTTGCGGTAGGTGGCGTTCGGGACCTCGCCGCCGGTGTAGCCCACGCGGGTGGACACCACCCCGGGTCGGCGGCGGAAGAGCTCCTCCATGCCCCAGAAACAACCCCCGGCGAGGACGGCCTTCTCGGTCGCCATGGTCTTCTCCCTCAGGTAACGGACATCGACTTGCGTTGGTACTGACAACCTACGGGGCCGCCGTATTCCTGTGCACGCGCCGACCGGCCCTCGTCAGGGTTCCGTAAGGACGCAGGACCGGCCGGTTCAGGGCGTGATCGACGGTCGCGGGCGCAGGACGGCCGTACCGACGAGGACGGCGCCGCTGAGCCGGGCCACCCGCAGCCGGCGGCGTCGGCCGGCCGTGGTGGTGTCGGTGGGGGATGGCAGCATGACGGGCCGGGTTCCGGTTCTCGGGAGGAAGTCATGCGGCAGCGACTCAATCTGATCCTGCTCGGTGTGCGCGACGTCGCCGCCTCGGTCGCGTTCTACCGGGCGCTGGGGTGGCGGAGGTCCACGGCGGGATCGGACGAGTTCGCGCTGTTCGAACTGGGCGGGGTCGCGGTCGGGTTCCAGTCCCGGGCGGCCTTCGCGGCCGACGCCGGTCTGCCCGATCGGGAGCCGGGCGGGTTCTCGGGCTTCGCCCTGGCGTACGTGGCCCGCAGCGCCGAAGAGGTGTACCGGGTGATGGCCAAGGCCGCCGAGCTGGGCGCCACCGTCACCCGCCCGGCCGGCCCGAATCCCTGGGGACACAGCGGATACTTCACCGATCCGGACGGCCACCTGTTCGAGGTCCTCCACGAGGACGGTTGGATCTTCGACGAGCACGACGATCTGGTGCTCTGACCGCCGCCGAAACCGAACAGCTCCCAGGCCGGCCACCGCGGCGGCTGCGAGCCTCCGCCGGGGCGCTGCGCACCGCGTCCGCCCTCCCGGGGGAGGCTCTCCCAAACGGTCGTCAGTTGACGGAACGGCATCCCACTTCCCCCGGCCCCGAGGTCGCGAAGAATGAACCCTGGCGGCACCTGTTAGCCTGCGTACATGTCAGACCTGGGACGCATCGCCTGGCCGCCCGAGCCGATCGGGACCGAGAGGCTCGTGCTCCGGGCGCCCGAGGACCGGGACCGGGCGGCGTTCGTCGATCTGCTGGCGTCGCCGGAGGTGCACACCTACCTCGGGGGTGCCCGGCCGCGTGACGAGGTGGAGCGCGAGATGCGTGAGACGTCCGGGGTGCCCGAGGGGTGGCCCGGGAGTTTCGTCGTCGAGCTCGACGGGGCGATGATCGGTCAGATCCTGCTCAGGAGGGCGACGGAGCACCGTCGCCCGGCCGCGGTGGGGAAGGCCGATCTGGGGTACCTGTTCCTGCCGCGGGCGTGGGGGTTCGGGTACGCCGCGGAGGCGTGCCGGGCGGCCCTCGGCTGGTTCGACGGTGTCCTCCCCGGCGAGCCGGTGGTGCTCACGACCCAGAGTGCGAACGTCGGTTCGATGCGACTCGCGGCGAAGCTGGGGTTCATCGAGGTGGAGCGGTTCCGGGCCTGGGACGCCGAGCAGTGGCTCGGCCTGCGGCCGGCGGTCACGCCGCCGGTGTGAGCCGGAGCCCGTCCCGCCGGCGGAGGGGCCGGAAACGGCGGACGGCCCGACGACGGACGGGGCCCCACGACGGACGGACCCACGACGGACGGACCCACGACGGACGGACCCACGACGGACGGGTCCGACGAGAAGGGCGCTTCTCGTCGGACCCGGGCCGGGATCAGGCGACGGTCCGGCAGACCGTTCCGTTCAGCCGGAAGACCGTCGGGGACGGGTTGGCGCCGTTGTTGCCGCCGACGAAGCCGAAGTTGACGGAGTTGCCGCCGTTGGGGGCGAGCCTGGCGTTGTACGCGCCGTTGGTCACGCGGACGTGCTGCCCCTCGGAGGTGATGTCGGCGTTCCACCAGGAGTCGGCGGACTGCCCGGTCGACGGCCAGTCGAAGTCCAGTGTCCAGCCGTTGATGTCCGCCGGGCCGGGGTTGCTCACCACGACGTCGGCGACGAAGCCGTTGCCCCAGCCGGTGGTCACCTGGTACGCGACGGTGCAGGTGCTGTCGTCGGGGGTGCCGGTGGTGAAGGTGAGCGGTTCGGAGGGCCGGGAGAGGTGCCCCGCCTGGTCCCGGGCCAGCACGTTGACCGTGTGCCGCGAGCCCGGCGGCAGGTTGTGGAGCGTGGCGGAGGTGCCGGTGGACGAGCCGAGCAGCTGGACGGTGGTGCCGAGCTGCTCGTAGACCTCGTAGCGGTCCACCGCGCCGGTGGTGGCCGGCCAGCTCAGGGAGGCGGTGTTGGCGCCGACCGCGGTGGTCCGGGGTGCACCGGGGGTGCCGACGGTGGCGGCGGACGGGCCGGTGCCGCTCTTCGGGTGCATGGTCAGCACGGTGACGGAGTAGGGGGCCAGCGTCGCCGAGGAGGAGGTGGCGGTGCCGGTCGCGTCCACCAGGCCGTCGTCGCCGGGTGCCCACCGCTGGACGGAGGGCGCTGCGGCGCCCGCGGTGAAGCCCGGGTACCGCAGGTCCACGGTGTGCTCGGCGGAGGAGCTCTTGTTCAGCAGCAGGACGCTGAGGTCGCCGTCGGCCCGGAGCACCGCGTGGGAGGAGACTTCGGGGTCGGAGGTGCCGGAGGCCACCATGCTGTCGCCCGGGTCGCTGAGGGCGCCCAGCGCCTTGATGCCCCAGTAGGGCGCGAACGGGGTGTTCACCGCGGGCTCGCAGACGCTGCCGGAGCAGCTGCCGTTCGACAGCATGCCCATGTCGCCGTAGTCGGTCTCACCGCCGACCGTGGTGACGGCGCCCGCGCCGTTGTGGGTGTCCCACCAGTCCACGGTGAAGACGCCGTTCTCCAGCGCCGTCATCACGGCCTCCGCGGCGAACAGGCCGTTGGGGCGGCTGGTGAAGGCGCCGCTGCCGGAGTCGGAGTTCACCTCGGTCATCGCGATGCCGATGCGCGCGGAGTCGGCACCCGCGTACCGGTCCAGCAGGGTGCGCACCTGGCGGAGCTCGCCGGGGAGTTGCTGCACGGCGGCCAGCGACTGGTCGCCGGTGCCGGTGTTGGGGTACCAGTGGACGCTGACGAAGTCGACGTCGTGGGCGACGGCGGCGAGCACGGTGTGGTTCCAGTCGCCGGTGTCGTCGGCGGCCACGATGCCGTCCGGCCAGTTGCCGGGCATGGTGAGCACCGCGCCGATCTTGACGGTGGGGTCGACGGCCTTCATGGCCGCGGCGTACGCCTTGACCTCCCCGGCGTACTGGTCGGGCGTCTTGTCGGCGTGGACGTCGTTCTCCCAGCCGCTGCCGTAGACGCCGTTGCCGTAGATCTCGTTGCCGATCTCCCAGTACTTCGCCCCGTAGTCCTTGGTGACGTTGGCGTACCGGACCCAGTCCGCGGCCTCCCGGGCCGTGCCGGAGCCGTAGTTGGCGATCAGGATCGGCTGGGCGCCGGAGGCCTTCGCGGTGCCCATGAAGGCGTCGAAGCCGGTGCCGGGGGCGACGTACCCGCCCGGTGCGGTGTTGTCGACCCAGTGGTAGACGTCGGAGTAGGAGCCGCCCGGGTAGCGCAGCGCGCCGATCCCGGCGGCCTTGTACAGGGAGACCACATGGGGGTCGTTCATGTACGAGTCCCAGACGGCGGTGTTCGCACCGAGCGCGGTGGAGCCGACGGTGCCCAGACCCGCGCTCGCGTTGACCGTGACGGTGGTGCGACCGGTGGCGGCGGGGTCGGCCGCGACGGCGGGGGCGGACAGCGGCAGTGCCGCGGCCACCACGGCCAGGGCGGCCGAGGCCGTCGCGGCGAGGGGGCGACGGGGCCCGTCTGGTCTGCTGCGGAACGGCATGACGTGTTCCTCCCGGGGGATGCGCCGGCCCGGGGTGCGCCGCGGGCGGGACGGTGGACGGGGGCTGCGCGGCGTGCGGTGCCGCGTCGACCGTCGACGATGCGTGCGGCGGATGGGTCTTGGGAGCGCTCCCATGATGAGAGGGGGCGCCGGGCATGTCAATCTTCCGGGCGCATCGGGGTGCATCGGGGTGCATCGGGGCGCATCAGGGTGCGAGGTCGGACGGGCGTGATCGGGCGGGCGCGGTCGTCCCCCGGCGGGAGCGGCCCGGTGCTGCCGTACGACCCGCGTCCGCCGCCGCCCCGGTGAAGGGCCACCCCCGGGCGGCCGGGATCGTCACAGGCCCCGGTCGCGGCGGCGCTCCACCGGGGGCTCGTCGACGATGCGGTCGCGGATCACGTAGTGGGCCCGGTACCGCAGGCCGAGGAAGAGCAGGATTCCCAGCGCTCCGACTGCCATGAGGATGATGCCGACCGTGTCGAGGTCGACTCCCGAGACGTTCCAGCTGACCGCGAAGGCGAGAACGGCGCCCGCTGCGAGCAGGAATATGGAAACACCCAGTCCCATCGCTTCTTCTCCTGATCTACCGTCGGGCCCGCGGGCCTCGCCTCTCGGTGCCGCACGAGCGGCGACCGCGACGGCGGAGCCCACCTGGAACGAGTGCCGGATCCGGTCCGCGCCGCCCGTGTGCCAGGTGCGGCGCCCGCCGGTGGGCGCGTTGCCGGACCGGGTGCCGATCACTCCGAGGAACACCGTCGGCCACCACGGGCCCGCCTGCCGTCCAGGAGGGAACTGTCTTGCGATCTCGGACCGCCTCGGGTTGATGAGGGTCCTGCAGGATTCGTCTTTCCTGATACGCGATTCCTAGTCCTCCTTTCGAGTGGGGGTGGGATATTTTCGTGTCGCCCACGGGTGGGCGCCGCAGAGCGGCCACGGGTACCCGACCGGGAGCGCATCGGCGGGCGTCGCACCGAGCGCCGGAGAGCACCGGGAGATCCGGAACGCGGCGGGCCGCTCGAACGGCGCGGCATGAAGACCGCCGGAACGGTCAGAAGCAGACCGTCACCGGTACGGCGTCGAGTCGGCCGGTACACGCCGACGGTGTGCGTCGGAGCGGGTCCGTTGACGGTGACCGGCGGGTTCCTGCCGGGCGCCGAGTCTTCGGACACCCGGGGCCGTGAGGGATCCTCTGTGTGCACACCACTCGTCCGGGGAAGGAAGGGTGCATCGATGCCAGGGCACGAGCCGGCGCCGACCGCGCCGTCGGAGGCGGCCTCGGAGGCGGCGCCCGAGGTCGGCGATCTCGGGGCCTACATGATCGACGACAGCGGCCGGATCACCGCCGTCAACGGTCGCGGCCTTCGGCTGCTGCGGCTGAACCGTACCGACGTGCTCGGCCGCCACCACCACGAGCTGCTGCACCGCAGCGCGGACGGGAGCACGGCTCCGCGGGCGCAGTGCCCGATCATGGACGCCGTCCTGGCCCGTGCCTCCTGCAGCGGGGCGGCGATGTGCTTCGTGCGCGGCGACGGCCTGCTGCTGCCGGTGCACTGGACGGCCACACCCCTCTCCGGGGAGAACGGCGCGGGCACCCTGGTGCTGTTCCACCCCGGGACGGCCGACGTGACGGCCGCCCCGCCGGGGACGCTGCCGGAACTCGAACGGCTCGCGCTGCTCGCCGAGACCACCACCTCGTTGACGTCGACCATGAACGAGCAGGAGACGGTCGACCGGCTGGCGGAGCTGGTGCTGCCGCGCCTTGCCGACTGGGTCGTGGTCGATCTCATCGACGAGGTCGGGGACATCCGGCGCACCAGGGTGATCGAGTACCGGGAGGGCCGCCCGGTCCGGAACCCGGAGCTGGAGGGGCCGATGCCCGCCGTGCTGGAGCAGTCCCCGATGCCGCTGTCGCGCGCCCTGCGCGGCAACGCCGCCTCCCTCGCCGGCCCCGAGGTCTACCAGGGCGAACCCGACTCCGGCATCGCCGTCGTGCAGCACGAACTGTTCGCCGCCACCGGCATGCACTCGGCCGTCATCGCGCCGATCCGTGGAGCCCGGGAGGTCCTCGGCGCGCTCACGCTGGGACGCAGCGGCAACCCCGTGCCGTTCGGCACCCGAGACCTGTCCCTGCTCGAGGACATCACCCGCCGGGTGGGCCTGGCGATCTCCAACTCGCGCCTCTACCAGCGTCAGCGCCGGGTCGCCGAGACCATGCAGCGCCACCTCCTGCCCCACCTGCCCGAGCTGCCCGGGGTGGAGCTGCACGCCGACTACCTGTCCGCACCGGACGCCTCTCAGGTCGGGGGCGACTGGTACGACGCCTTCACCCTCCCCGACGGCGCCACCGCCCTGGTCATCGGCGACGTCGTCGGCCACGACCTGGAGGCCGCCGCCGGCATGGCGCAACTGCGCAACATGCTCCGTGCCCTCGCCTGGTCCCACCAGGGCCCGCCCAGCGGTGTCGTCGACCGGCTCGACCATGCCATGGGCCGCGTCACCGACCTGACCGGCGCCACCCTCGTCCTGGGCCGCCTCACCCCCGACCCCGGAGCCGGCGGCTGGACGTGGACCTGGAGCAACGCCGGCCATCCGCCGCCCCTCCTGGTCACCCACGACGGTCGCGCCGACTACCTCCAGGCGCCCCGCAGCCTGCTCCTGGGCACCGGCGTCCCCGCCGACCGCGCCGACGCCTCCGTCCGGCTGCCGCCCGGTTCCACCCTCCTCCTCTACACCGACGGCCTCGTCGAATCGCGCGCCGACGGCATCGACCCCGGGCTGGTCCGCCTCCGCCGCCACGCCGCAGCCCTCGCCCACCACACCCTCGAAGCCTTCTGCGCGGGTCTCCTCGAACACGTCCGGCCCTCGGACAACGACGACGACGTCGCCCTCCTGGCCCTGCGGATCCCCCGCCGCTGAGGCGGAGGCCGCCCGCCACAGCGCTCACCACACGCTCCGGTCAACGCCCCGTTACGCGCCACGGGGACGAGGACGTCACCCCAGGAGGTTCCGGAGGCAGGCCCGGTGCTCGCCCCACCGCGCAGCGCCCGCCCGGGCACGGCGGTCCTCGCCCCCGCCCGACCGCTTCGGCCGCACGGGTCGGTGCTCCCTCAGCGGCACCCCGGAGGAACAACCACGGCGGCGGACCGTGGCCGCGGTGTCCCACCGGCCCGTCACCGCAATGACGGCCCGTCGGCGGCCGTCCGCCCCGGACACCGGCGCTGCCCGGAGTCCCGGAAGCGGGACGCACGCACGGCACTGCGGTGCCGCAGGCCGGCTCCGGCGCCGGACGGCCCGCGGTACCCGCGCATGGACGGCCGTGCAGCGGGCAGCCGACGGCTGTCGGGTGCCGCACGCCGAGCGGCTCGAAGTCCCCGGTGCCGACGTCCTGGCGGATACCCGTGGTGCCCGGACACACGGGATCTGCGACGGCCGGCTGCGGGCCGGGCAGCCGCCACCCGGACGGCCGGGAGGAGCAGCGCACCCGTACCGGGGGACGACGGAACGCGGCCGCGGACACACCGGCTCCGGGGCCGCCGACAGGAGCACGCCACCCTGGCCACGGACGGAGCGTGCAGAGGGGGGAGACACACATGATGGGCCACTCGCACGCCGTCAGCGGAGCACTCGTGTTCTCGGCGGCGGCACCCTTCCTGCCGCCGTTGGTGATCGGCCGTCCCCTGCAACCCGGGGAGGTGCTCGTCGGTGCCCTGCTGAGTGCGGGCGCGGCCGTGCTGCCGGACCTCGACCACCACGACGGAACGGTGGCGAACCTCTTCGGGCCGATCACCCGGCTGGTGTGCCGCACGGTGGCCCGGCTGTCGGGAGGGCACCGGCACGCCACCCACTCCCTGGTGTTCGTGGCACTGGCAGGAGCGGGCTGTCGGGCGGGCGTGGCCCGCTGGGAGCGGGGCTTCACCGACGGCCTGACCTTCGCCCTGCTCCTCCTCGCCGTCCACGCCCTGCGCTCGCACCCCTCCGGGCACCGCGCCCCCGTGCGGGCCACCGCCGTCGGCCTGGCCGCGATCGGCACGGCCTCGGTGCACACCTGGCTCCCCGGGACCGGCACATGGCTGCCCTACGCGTTGGTGCTCGGCACCCTCGCGCACGTCCTGGGCGACTGCCTCACCCGGCGGGGCGCCCCACTGCTGTGGCCGTACGGGCGGCGGTTCGAGATCGTGCTGATCGATCGCACGGGAAACCGCTTCGAAACCCGCATCCTGGTGCCGCTCATGACGGCCGGGGCGTTCGTGGCGGCGTGGACGGCGGCCTTCGCGCCGACCGCCCTCACCGGTTGAGACCGCCGGGGCTGCTCACCCGCCCGGCCGCAGCCCGGCGGTGCAGGCCGGCCTGCACCGGGGGAGAGGATGCGGGGTCGGGATTCCCCCGGGAACGGCCCACGCGGCCGTGACCGCCGCGCGGTCCGCCGCCGGCCCGCTCAGCGACCCTCGCCGAGCGCGGCGCGCAACCGGTCCAGCCGGGTGAGGGCGCGGGCCGCCCAGCCGTCGCGCAGGTGCAGCGGCACGCTCACCGTCACCCCGCTCTGGACCGGGTCGCGGACCTCCACCACGAACGGGTCGGCGGCCCGCAGCCGCAGGTAGGCGCTGCGGCCCGCCTCCGGCCAGTCGACCGCGGAGCCGTCCGGCAGGGCGCCGTCCTCCTCGGCCGCGGCGCGGGCGGCGAGGTAGCCGGTGAGGTCCGCGAGATCGGCATCGGTGAAGCGCAACGGCAGGTACGCCCGGACGAAGCCGGTCTCGATCTCGATCCCGGCCTCGTGCCACCCTTCGTGGGGGCCGCCGCCCGCCGCGCCCTCCAGCACCACCGCGACGCTCTGCGTCCGGTCCGCGAACCTCACGACATCGAGATCCCCCACCCGCGCCCCTCCTCCTCACGTACTCCGGCCCGGCACCACGACCCCGGCCCGCCACCCGCATCCCGCCAGGTCCGACCGGCAGCGCCCCGAACGGGCCCCGGCCCCGGGGCAGGCCCGCGGACACCGGCGGACGGCACCGGGTCACCGGCCGGCCCGTGTGCAGGCGAGCAGTTCGGCGGCCGGTCCGGTCGGGGTACGGCCGGAGGGCCAGACCGCGCGCAGGGACCGCCGCATGTCGATCCCCTCCGTCTCCACCTCCACCAGACGGCCGTCGACGACGGCCGTCCGTACGGCGAGCTCGCTCATGACGGCGGGGCCCGTCCCGGCGATCACCGCGTTGCGGACGGCCGTCGCCGAGCCGAGCTCCAGCAGACGCCGGGAGTCGCCCGCCCCCGCCCGGCGCAGCGCCCGGTCGAGGGTGTCGCGGGTGCCCGACCCCCGTTCGCGCAGCACCAGCGGGGTGGCGGCGAGCTCGGCGGCGTCCAGCGGCCGGCGCCGCCGGGCCCAGGGGTGGCCGGGGGCGACCACGACCAGCAGCCGGTCGCCCGCCACCTGACGGGTCGACAGCCCGATCGGCGGCTGCGGCGCCTCGATGAAGCCGAGGCCCGCCGCGCCCGTGCGCACCAGGTCGGGGACGTGCTCGCTGTTGGTGACCTGGAGGCTCACCTGCAGCTCGGGCCGCCTGCGGCGCAGCTCGCCGAGCCACGCCGGCAGCAGGTACTCGGCGACTGTCATGCTCGCCGCGACCTTGAGCTCGGCGTCGCGCCGGCTGCGCAGCGCCTGCGCCCCGGTGACCAGCCGGTCGAGTTCGAGCAGGACGCGCTGCGCGCCCTCGACCACCGCCGCGCCGGCGTCGGTGAGCCGGGAGCCGCGGCGGGTCCGGTCGAGCAGGACGAGACCGAGCCGGCGCTCCAGCGCGGAGAGCCGCTTGCTCGCCGAGGGCTGGGCGATGCCGAGGCGTGCCGCCGCGCCGCCGAGACTGCCCGTCTCCGCGACGAGGACGAGCAGCCGCAGCGACTCCGGGTCCGGCAGGCGGCCGGACCCGGCGGGGTCGAGCGGACCGGGCCCCGCCCCGCTCGTCACCGGTGAACCGACGGCGGTGGCGGTCGTCGGACTCATGCCCATGGGCTATGACCTCCTCTGCAAGTGGGGGCTACGCGGACGTGCGGGCGCCCGGAACAGTCGCGGACATGAGTGATGCCCTCGACTTCCAGTCCGCGGCGCCGACCGCCGCACCTGTGGACCGGCGCACGCCGCAGCTCGCGGACGTGCCCCGGCCGTCCCGCCGGAGCGCCTGGGCGGCCCGGGTGCCGGGCCTGGCCGCGGCGCTGGCCGTGGCCGTGGCGGGCACCGCGGTCGGCCGGCTGGTGCCGGTCGTCGGCGGCCCGGTGTCCGGGATCGTGCTGGGCGTGCTGGTCGCCCTCCTCGCCGGGCCGCGCCCGCGGCTGCGGTCCGGGATCGACTTCGCCGGCAAGCCGGTGCTGAAGGCCGCGGTCGTCGTCCTCGGCTCCCAGTTGTCGCTGGTGCAGATCGCCAGGGTGGGGGCCGGTTCGCTGCCGGTGATGGTCGGCACCCTGGTGCTGTGCCTGGCCGCCGCGTACGGCCTCGGCCGGTGGCTCGGGGTGGTCGGCGACCTGCGCACCCTGATCGGCGTGGGGACGGGTGTCTGCGGCGCGTCGGCGATCGCCGCGGTGACGCCGGTCATCGGCGCGGCCGGCGCCGAGGTCGCGTACGCGATCTCCACGGTCTTCCTGTTCAACATCGCCGCGGTCCTCGTCTTCCCGGTGGTCGGGCACCTGCTCGGGCTGAGCCAGCACGCCTTCGGGCTGTTCGCCGGGACGGCGGTCAACGACATGTCGTCCGTGGTCGCCGCGGCCGCCACCTACGGCCCGGGCGCGGCCGACTACGGCGTCGTCGTGAAGCTCACCCGCACCCTGATGATCATCCCGATCTGCCTGGTGCTGTCGGCACTGGTCGCCCGGCGGGCCCGCCGCGGGGCGGGCGCCGCCGTCACCCGGGTACGGGTGGCCGGACTGGTGCCGGGATTCCTGCTGGCCTTCCTCGCCGTGGCCGGGGCGAACACCGCCGGGCTCGTGCCCGCCGGGGCCCGGCACGGCCTCGGCGGGCTCGCGGTCTTCCTGATCACCGTGGCGCTGTCGGCGATCGGGCTCTCCACCGACCTCGGCGGACTGCGCCGCGCCGGGCCCCGGCCGCTCGTCCTCGGCGGCTGCCTGTGGCTCGTCGTGACGGCCGGCAGCCTGGGGCTGCAGTGGCTGACCGGGACGCTCTGACCCGGCTCCCGGGCGGACTCACCCGGTCCGCGACTGCCGGACACCGCGCGCGTACTCGGCGAACCAGGCCAGCATCTCCGGGGCGGTGACGGCCCCCTCGCCGCTCACCTCGGCGACGTCCGCGCCCTGGAGGATGCGCTTGACCGGGACCTCCAGCCGCTTCCCCGTCAGGGTGCGCGGCACCGCGGGCACTGCGGTGACGGTGTCCGGCACGTGCCGGGGCGACAGCTGGTGCCGGATCGCCGCGGTGATCGCGGCCCGCAGCGCGTCGTCGAGGACGGCGCCCTCCGCGAGGACCACGAACAGCGGCATGTGGTAGCCGCCGTCGGGCAGTTCGGCCCCCACGACCAGGCTGTCCGCGACCTCGGGGAGCTGCTCCACCACGGCGTAGATGTCGGCCGACCCCATCCGCACGCCCATCCGGTTGAGAGTGGAGTCGGAACGTCCGGCGACCACGACGGTGAGGTCGTCCCCGACCGTCACCCAGTCGCCGTGCCGCCACACGCCCGGGTACGTGTCGAAGTAGCTCGCCCGGTAGCGCGAGCCGTCCGGGTCGCCGACGAAGTGCAGCGGCATCGACGGCAGCGGCGCCGTCACCACCAGTTCGCCCTGCCGGCCGGTCAGCGGCCGGCCGGACGGGTCCCAGGAGGCGAGGGCGACACCGAGCGCGGGGCACGGGATCCGGCCGACCCGGACGGGCAGCAGGGCGCTGGCACCGGCGAGGACCGAGCAGATGTCGGTGCCGCCGCAGATGGACTGCAGCCACACGTCCGGCCCGAGCCGGTCGTGCACCCAGCGCCAGGTGCTCGGCGGCAGCGTGGACCCGGTCTGCAGGACGGTCCGCAGCGCGCGGAGGTCGTGGCGGGCCGCGGGACGGGAGTCCGCCCGCTCGGCGGCGGTCAGGTAGGCCGCGCCCACCCCGACCACCGTGGCGCCGGTCCGTTCGGCGATCCGCCAGACGCCGTCGGTGTCGGGGTGGGTGGGGCTGCCGTCGTACAGCACCAGGGTGCTGCCGTGCAGCAGGCCGCCGACCATGAAGTTCCACACCATCCAGCCGGTGGTGGTGTGGAAGAAGTACCGGTCCTCGGCGCGCAGGTCACAGCCGAGGCCGAGCGCCTTGAGCAGTTCGACGACGATGCCGCCGTGGCCCTGCACGATGCCCTTGGGCCGGCCGGTGGTGCCGGAGGACCAGAGGATCCACAGCGGGTGGTCGAAGGGCAGGTCGGCGAAGTCGAGCGGGACGTCCCCGGCCGTCAGCGGGGCCCAGCGGTGCTGCCGCACGTCCCCGCGCGCCGACCACGCGGACGCCGGCGCGGGCGCCGCCGGGCGGAGGTGGTCGATCGTGACCAGGTGCCGCAGGGTGGGCAGCCCGGCGGTGATCTCGGCGACGGCCGGGAGCCGGTCGTACTCCTTGCCGCCGTGGCGGTAGCCGTCCACGGCGAGCAGGACGGTCGGTTCGGCCTGCCGGAGCCGGGAGAGCACGCCGGCCGTGCCGAAGTCCGGTGAGCAGACGGTCCACACCGCGCCGACGGCCGCGGAGGCCAGCAGTGCGACCACGGCGTGCGGGGTGTTCGGCAGGTAGCCGGCGACCCGGTCGCCCGGCTGCACACCCATCTCCCGCAGCCCGGCGGCCAGGGCCGCGACCTGGCGCCGGAGGTCGCGCCAGGAGGTCTCCTCGGGCCCGCCGTCCTCGGTCAGTGCGACGAGGGCGGGCCGCTCGTCGGTGGCCCGGGCGAAGCAGCGCTCGGCGAAGTTCAGCCGCGCCCCGGGGAACCAGTCCGCCCCGGGCATGGCCGTGCCGCCGAGCACCCTCTCGTAGCCGGAGACGGCGTCGAGGCCGTAGTGCTCCCAGACCGCCGACCAGAAGCCGGGCAGGTCGTCGGTGCTCCACCTCCACAGCTCCGCGTAGTCCGGGAAGCGCAGCCCCCGGGTGCGTTCCAGCCGCCTCAGGAAGCCGGCCACGCCGGACCTCTCCGTCGAGGCCGGGCTCGGGGACCACAGCAGGTCGGTATCGGTGCTCATCGTCGCCTTCCGGTGGTGCGGGTGGAAAAACGGGGGCGTGCCCGACGGTCCCGCGTCTGGCGGGAGCCGTCGGACACGCCCCGGTGTGCCGGTGTCGTCAGCCGAACTCGAGTTCGCGGACCAGCTCCGCCGCCTGCGGCCAAGGACCGTAGCCGGAGGCGGGGTTGAGGTGGCCGACCGCTCCGAGCCCGATCAGGCGGCTGCCCCAGGCGGCCGCCATCCCGGCGACCCTCTGCGGGTGGCCGAGCGGGTCGTCGTCGCTCATCGCGACGATGCTGGGGAACGGCAGGGCCGTTCTCGGCGTCGGGGCCCAGCCCTTCTGCCGGAGCGCCTCCGGGGTGGGATAGCCCTCGGGCAGCGGGGTGTCGAAGTCCGGCGGGGTGGCCAGCAGCGCGCCGTGGACCGGGCGTCCGGTCCGCAGCGCCCAGTGGACGGTGGTCATCACCCCGGCGCTGTGGGCGACCAGGATCGGCGGCCCGGGCGCCTCGGCGACGGTCTCCTCGAGGGCGGCGACCCGGGCCTCGCAGTCGATCCGGTCGTCGTCGCCGGCCAGCGGCGGGACGGTGCGGACGTCCCGGCCGGCGGCGGCGAGCCCGTCGGCGAGGACGGTCTGCCAGTGGTCGGCCACGTGGCCGCGCAGGCCGGGGACGATCACGACCGGGGGAGGGAGGGGGGAACTCATGCGGGTGTCTCCGCTTCGTGGGGGGCCGGGGCGAGGCCGTTCAGGCGGCGCAGGTCGGTGCGGTAGTGGCTGCGGCCGACCAGGAAGCAGGCCGAGGCCAGCAGGGCGACCAGGGGGACGAGCTGCAGCGCGCCGAGCAGGCCGGTGCGGTCCGCGATCATCCCGGTGACCGCGGGCCCGGGGGCCAGGCCGAGGAGGCTGTTGGCCAGGGTGAGGGTGCCGAAGGCGGTCGCCGGGATCGCGTCCGGGGTCAGATTGGCGACCATGGCGGCCGCCGGGCCGGCCGTCGCGCCGGAGAGCAGCGCGCCGGCGCCGAGCAGGAGGAGCTGGGGCGCCCCCGTCGGGATCCGGAACGCGGCCGTCAGCAGCACCAGTGATCCCAGGCTGCAGGCGAGGGCGACGAGCCACTTGCGGGCCGGGTCGGACCGGCTGATCCGGTCGGACGCCATGCCGCCGCCGATCATTCCGACGCCGATGAGCAGGGCGTAGAGCCCCGCCGTGCCGCCGGCCTTGGCCGTGGGCATCCCGTAGTAGCGGTTGAAGAAGCTGGGCAGCCAGGCGATCAGCGCTCCGGGGATGAACAGCTGGAGCCCGCTGCCGACGTACGCGCCGACCACCGAGACCGAGGAGAACAGCTTGGGCAGCAGGGCGCGCAGCGGTGCCGCCGCGGCCCGCTCCGCCCGGCTCGGGAGCGGCCCGGGGTGCAGCCGCTTCTCGGTGACCACCAGGGCGAAGACCACCGCCAGGACCAGCCCGAAGATCCCCATGGTGCCGAACGCCCAGCGCCAGCCCAGGTGTTGGCCGACGGCGCCGCCGATCGCGACGCCGAGGACGGAGCCGAACGCGCCGCCGGCGATGAACGCCCCCGAGAGGGTGGCCCGCATGCCGATCGGGAAGACGCTGAGCACCACGGCGATGCCCACACTGCCGTAGGCGGCCTCGCCGATGCCGACGAAGAGACGGCCGACGAACATCTGGCCGTAGTCCGCCGCCACCGCGCAGCCGAGGGTCGCCACGCTCCACGTGATCGCGGCGGCCACCAGGCTCCGCACCCGGCCCCAGCGGTCGGCGAGCAGCGACATCGGGAAGGCCAGCACGCCGACCGCCAGGGCGACGACGCCGCTGAGCGAGCCCAACTCGGCATCCGTCAGGAGCCATTCGGCCTTCAGCAACGGGAAGACCGCGTTGAGCACCTGCCGTGACATGTAGTCCGAGAGGAGCAGTCCGAAACTCAGTGCGAAGACCACCCAGGCGTAGCGCCTGGGTACGGCCGGCGCCTGGGCGGCGGCCGGAGCCGCCGCCGGCTCCGCATCGGTGTGAAACGCCATTGTTACCACCTCACCTGTTGCTGGGACGGGCTCAGAAGGGTCTGTCTCCGACGATTCCGGCGCGCTCCATCCGGCGGACGGCGGGCCAGTAGTCCTGCACGGCGTAGTGCTGGGTGGAGCGGTTGTCCCAGATCGCGACGCTGTTCGGCTGCCAGCGCCAGCGCACCTGGTACTCGGGGATCGCCGCCTGGCTGATCAGGTACGTCAGCAGGTTGGCGGCGCCCGGGGCGTAGTCCAGGCCGAAGCGGACGTTCTCCGGGGTGTGGTAGTTGACGAAGTGCGTGGTGAAGCCGTTGACGAAGAGGATCTTCTCGCCGGTCTCGGGGTGGGTGCGCACCACAGGGTGCTCGGCGTCCGGGTACTGGGCCTTCAGCCGGTGGCGTGCCTCGGTCGGCATCACCGCGCCGAACGTCGCCTCGATGCTGTGCCGGGCCCGCAGGCCCTCGATCTGCTCCTTGACGTGGTCCGGCAGCCGGCGGTACGCCTCGGCCATGTTGACCCAGAGCGTGTCGCCGCCGACCGGCGGGGTCACGACGCAGCGCAGGACCGCGCCCATCGCCGGGGTCTCCCGCCAGGTGCCGTCGGTGTGCAGGGCGTTCTCGTAGTGCTCGGGCGGGCTGTCGAGCTCCTTGTAGATGCGCACCAGCCCGGGGTGGTCGGGGTCGCTGCCGGCCACCGGGTGGTCCTCCAGCGGGCCGAACAGCCGGGCGAAGGCGACGTGTTCGGCCCGGGTGATGTCCTGGTCCCGCAGGAACAGGACCTTGTGCCGGAGCAGGAGTTCCCTGATCTCGGCGAACAGGTCGGCGTCGCGGGAGGCGTCGCCGAGGCTCACCCCGGACAGTTCGGCGCCGATGGTGCAGGTCAGCGGCTCGACCTTGATCGAGCGGCGGACGGATGGGCGCACCAGGGCCGGTGCGGCCGGGCCGGGGAGGGCGGTCTGGTTCATGTGGATCCTCCGGGGGAGGCGGTGGGGTCCGCGCCGGGCGCGGGTGCGGGGTCCGCGGTGCGGGTGGGGTCCGCGGCGCGGGTCAGAGGACGAAGACGGAGGAGCCGGTGGTCCGGCCGCCCTCCAGGTCGCGGTGCGCCTGTGCGGCGTCCTTGAGCGAGTAGCGCTGGTTGATCTCGATCCTGATCCGGCCGGCGGCGACGTGGCCGAAGAGCTCGCCCGCGAGCTCGGCGCGTTCGGCCGGGTCCGCGATGTAGTCGGCGAGTGCCGGCCTGGTCACGAACACCGACCCGTGCAGGGCGAGTTGCATGGCGTCGATCGGCGGGACGGGTCCGGAGGCGGTGCCGAAGCAGACCAGCAGCCCGCGTCGCCGCAGCGAGGCGAGCGACCCGGCGAAGGTGGTCCGCCCGACGCTGTCGAAGACGACCGGCACGCCCTCGCCGCCGGTGAGCTCCCGCACCCGGGCGGCGACGTCCTCCTCGCGGTAGTGAACGACGTGGTCGCAGCCGTGGGCGCGGGCGAGTTCGGCCTTCTCGGTGCTGGAGACCGTGCCGATCACGGTGAGGCCGAGGAGCTTGGCCCACTGGCAGAGGATCAGGCCGACGCCGCCCGCCGCCGCGTGCAGCAGCACCGTGTCGCCGGCCTTCAGCGGGTGGATCCGGCGCAGCAGGTAGGCGGAGGTGAGGCCGCGCATGGTCATGGCGGCGGCCGTCTCGAAGCCGATCGCGTCGGGGAGCTTGATCAACGAGCCGGTGGGCATGACCCGTTCGGTGCTGTAGGCGCCGAGCGGGCTGCCGGTGTAGGTGACCCGGTCGCCCTCGGCGAAGCCGGTGACGCCGGGGCCGACGGCCTCCACCGTGCCGGCCCCCTCCACGCCGAGCCCGGCGGGCAGCGGGGCGGGGTAGAGCCCCGTCCGGAAGTAGGTGTCGGCGAAGTTGAGGCCGACCGCCGCGTGGCGGATCCGGACCTCGCCCGGGCCCGGCGCCCCGACCTCGACCTCCTCCCAGCGCAGGACGTCGGGGCCGCCGGTCTCGTGGAAGCGGATGGCGTGGGCCATGGGGTGCTCCGTTGCTCTGGTCTCGGGGCTGGTCGTGGTGTGCCGCGGGGGTCAGTGCTTGACGTCGCGGAGCATGAAGCCGCGCTGCCCGGGGCGGCGGTTCGGCACCATGCCGAGCTGCGCCAGGGTCTCCTCGGTGTCCGCGTAGTACTCGCCGAGGTGGTAGATCTCCTTCGCCTCGGCGCCGGTCGCGACGTCGCGGCCGAGGGCGTCGGCGATCGTGACCATCTGCTCGACCTGCTGCACCGAGGTCATCCGCTCGCCCTTGCGGCCCCACAGGTTGTCCTCGTTGCCGACGCGCACGTGGCAGCCGAGGGCGATGCCGATGGCGTTCATCGGGGCGACGGCGCGCATCGAGCTCTCGATGGTGAGCACCGCGCCGTCCGGCGTGCGGCGGACGAACTCGATCAGGTCGGCGGGGTGCCGGCCGGCGAAACCGCCGCCGATGGCCACGTAGTTGAGCACCAGCGGCCCGGTGTACACGCCGGAGCGGATCAGCCGCTCGACGGTCTCCAGCTGGGCGATGGTGGCCAGCTGGAAGTGCGGCTGGATGCCCTTGTCCCGCAGCCGCGCCAGGTGCTCCAGGTAGAACTCCGGCCCGGCCTCCAGGTACATGTCGCGGTACGCGCGGTAGTACTCGGGCTTGGCGATCGAGGTGCCCTCCAGGTCGTCCGCCGTCATGATCTCGACGATGTTCATCTGGCTGGTGTTGATCGCGATGGTGACCTGGTCCGGCTTGGGGTCCAGCTCCGCGAGCATGTGCCGGGTGTCGTAGGACAGCCACTCGGCGTCCGCGCCCTCGCCCTCGGGGGCGAAGGAGATCGAGCCGCCGATCTGCAGCACCATGTCGGGCACCGCCTGGCGCAGCCGGCCGACCAGCTCGTTGAACATCGACAGCCGCTTGGAGCCCTTGCCGTCCAGCTCGCGGACGTGGATGTGCAGGACGGTGGCGCCCGCGTTGTAGCAGTCGACGGCCGCCTGCACGTGCTCGTCCATGGTGAGCGGCAGGTCGGGGGCGTCGCCGGGCAGCCACTCGGGCCCGTAGGGCGCGGCCTGGATGACCAGCTTCTGCTGGTTCTCGGGCAGCAGGGAGTCGTCGAGGAAGTGCACGGTCCGTCTCCTTCGTCGGATGGGGTGGGCGCCGGTGCGGCGAGGGACGCCGCGGTACGGGGCGCCGTGGCGCGAGCCGCTTCGGTGCTGGGCGCTGCGGTGCTGAGCGCTGCGGGGCGGGGCGGTGCGGGTCCGGCCCGGCGGACGGGGCCCGGACGGCGTGGTGCTCCCGGCCGGCGGGGCGGAGGCTGAGGGTGGGCCGCCGCCCGGCCCGTCGTTGCGGGGCCGGCGGTCTCTCGCGGTGCAGCAAAGGTAGGGCGCGCCGGGCGGCCGTGCTTGACCGTGGGTGACAGCGGACTTTCCATTTGGGGACACCGTCCCCGGGCGCCGACGCGGTCAGTGCTCCGCGGTCTGCCCCCGGCGCTCGCGCCACTCCCGGGCGGTGCAGCCGAACCGCTCGCGGAACCAGCGGGAGAACGCGCTGGGCGCCGAGAACCCCAGCAGGTCGGCGATCTCGGTGAGCGACCGCCGGCCGTTGGCCACGAACTGCTCGGCGAGCTGCACCCGCGTCGCGTTGAGCAGCGAGGAGAAGGTCTCGCCCGACTGCGCGAGATGGCGGTGCACCGTGCGCCGGTCCACGCCCAGGCTGCGGGCGACCTGCTCGATCGAGCAGCGCCCGGTCGGCAGCAGCACCTCGATCAGCTCGCGCACCCGGTCCGGCACGGTGGTGTCCCGGGGGACGGCGATCGCCTCGAAGTACTGCCGGGCGTACGTCCGCAGCTGCGGGTCGGACATCGCGTTGGGCGAGTCGAGGTCGCCCGCGTAGAAGACGATGCCGTCGAACTCCCGGCCGAACTCCACCGTCGAACCGAAGACCCGCCGGTGGGTGCCGGTGTCCGCCGGGGCGGGATGGGTGAAGCAGACGGACAGCGGACGCCAGTGGGCGCCGAGGAAGCCCAGCAGGACGCGGTGGAAGGCCCCCACGGCCAGTTCGGTCGCCTGGCGGTGCTCCATCGGTTCGCCGAGGTCCAGCCCGACCTTGATCGTCGCCAGGCCGTCGCGTTCGGAGAGCCGGGTGTGCAGCACCTCGTTGTACATGTGCTCGTGCCGGAGCATGAGCCCGAGCGCGCTGCGCACGTCCGGCTCCTCGCGCAGGACGAGGCTGATCGGGCCGAGGCTGGAGAACCGCCGGAACTCGGACATCCGCAGGCCGAAGTCCTCGTGCCGGGCGGCGGCGGCCGAGAGCTCCAGCAGGTGGACCACGGCCGCGCCGGAGATCCACCGGTCCTGCACCGCGAGGCCGGCGGCGTCCAGACCGACCCGCTTCATCAGCGGCTGCGGGTCGAGGCCGAGCGACCGGCTCAGCTCGACGTATCCGCTCAGCGCGGCGGTGCGGACCAGTGGCCTCACGGGATCAACTCCCTCGGAGAATGTCCCCAAGTGGTAAGCCAACTGTCACGTGAAGTCAAGCAGTGCGATCGGCGGACTCCTAGCGTTGCACCACCGCCGAGCAGGTCGGCAGTCCGGCCCCCGGCGGCGGACGGCCGCCCGGCGGGGGAAGGAGCCCACGGAATGCTGCAGGAGCACCTCACCGGACCGGCCGCCTGGCACGGCCCCGACCTGGCGGGCCGCGACGCGTGGACCGTCCGGCTGTCGCCGGCGCACCTCGCCGAGCTGGACGCCGCACTGCACACCGCACGCAGTCGCGGAACCACCCTGCTGAGGTCGACCGCGGCGGACTTCCCGCTGCCGACCCTCACCGCCGAACTGGACCGCATCGCCGATGAGTTGGAGAACGGCCGGGGCTTCGTCCTGGTGAAGGGCCTGCCGGTCGACCGGTACGGCGCGGGCGCGGCGGCCAACGTCCTCTGGGGGATCGGCCGGCACCTCGGCACCCCGGTCTCCCAGAACGCCGCCGGCCACCTGCTCGGCCACGTCCGCGACACCGGCCGGACGCCGGCCGATCCCGCGACCCGCGGCTACCAGACCCGCAACGCCCTCGGGTTCCACACCGACGGCTCCGACGTCCTCGCCCTGCTCTGCCTGCGCCCGGCCGCCGCGGGCGGACGGATCGGCCTGGCCAGCTCCGCCGCCGTCCACAACGCCGTCCTGGCGCACCGCCCCGACCTGGCACGCCGCCTCTACCGCCGGTACGCCGTGGACCGCAGGGAGGAGCACGGCCCGGGCGAGCGCCCCTACGACACCGTGCCCCTCGCCTGCTGGCACGCCGGCCGGCTCAGCCTGCGCTACCACCGGTGCCACCTGGAGTCCGCGCAGCGGTTCCCCGACGCGCCGCGGCTGGAGCCGGCCGACACCGAACTGTTCGACCTGATCGACGGGGCGGCCTCCTCCCCGGCGGCCCGCCTCGACCTCGACCTGGAGGCCGGCGACCTGCTGCTGGTCAACAACCTCGCCGTCCTGCACTCCCGTTCCGCCTACCGGGACGGTCCCGGACACCGCCGCCACCTGCTGCGGCTCTGGCTCGCCCTGCGCCAGGGCCGGCCGCTGCCGCCCGCCCTGTGGGCGGACCCGCACCGGGCCGACACCGCCCCCGGCCGCGGCGGCGTCCCGCCCCGCGACGTGATCACCCCGCAGCACCGGGCGGACCGCACGGTCCGCCTCCCGTACCGGAGCCACCACCGGCTCGCCCCGAAGGAGACCACGCCATGACCAACCTCGCCTCGCTCCTGGTGACCTCGGCCCGGGAGCACGGGGAACGGACCGCCGTCCGGCAGGACGGGACCGTCCTGAGCTACGCCCGGCTGGAGGACGCCAGCGCCCGGCTGGCCGCCCTGCTGCACGCCGACGGCGTCCGGCCCGGCGACCGGGTGGCCCTGGTCCTGCCCAACGTCGCGCTCTTCCCCGTCGCCTACTACGCCGTGCTGCGCGCCGGCGCCGTCGTGGTGCCGATGAACCCGCTGCTGAAGGCCCGTGAGATGGCCTTCGTCCTGCGGGACTCCGGGGCCCGCACCGTCCTGACCGCCCCGCCCTTCGCCTACGAGGTCGCCGAGGCCGCCGCGGACGCCGGGGTCGGCAGCCTGGTCGTCGAGGCCACCGCCTTCGACACCCTGCTCGGCAGCATCCCGCCGCTGCACGGGGTCGCCGAGCGGGCCGCCGAGGACACCGCGGTGATCCTCTACACCTCGGGTACCACGGGTACGCCGAAGGGCGCCGAGCTCACCCACCGCAACCTGCTCAGCAACGCCGTGACCTGCGTCGAGACGCTCTTCGAACTCGGTCCGGAGGACGTCCTGTTCGGCGGCCTCCCGCTGTTCCACGCCTTCGGGCAGACCTGCGCGATGAACGCCGCCGTCGCGGCCGGCGCCGCCCTCACCCTGCTGCCGCGCTTCGACCCCCGGCAGGCCCTGGAGATCCTCCGGCGGGACGGCGCCACCGTCTTCCTCGGCGTTCCCACCATGTACACCGCGCTGCTCAACACCGTCGCCCCGGACGGCCGGGACCTCCCGCAGGTGCGGCTGGCCGTGTCGGGCGGCGCCGCGCTGCCCGTCGAGGTGCTGCACACCTTCGAGCGCTCGTTCGGCACCGTCGTGCTGGAGGGGTACGGACTCTCCGAGACCGCCCCGGTGGCCTCGTTCAACCACCCCGGCCGGCCCCGCCGGGCCGGCTCGATCGGTCTCCCGGTCCGCGGCGTGGAACTCAGGCTCGTGGCCGCCGACCGCAGCCCGGCCGGGCCCGGCGAGGTCGGCGAGATCGCGATCCGCGGCGAGAACGTGATGAAGGGGTACTGGAACCGGCCGGAGGCGACCGAGGAGGCCTTCCAGGACGGCTGGTTCCACAGCGGCGACCTGGCCCGGGTCGACGAGGACGGCTACTACTACATCGTCGACCGCAAGAAGGACCTGATCATCCGCGGCGGGTACAACGTCTACCCGAGGGAGGTCGAGGAGGTGCTGTACGAGCACCCGGCGGTGGCCGAGGCGGCGGTCGTCGGTGTCCCGCACGAGCACCACGGGGAGGAGATCGCCGCCGTGATCGTCCTCCGGGAGGGTGCGCACGCCACCGCCGACCTGATCCGCGAGCACGTCAAGCGCCGGGTCGCCGCCTACAAGTACCCCCGGATCGTCACCTTCGTCGAGCAGCTCCCCAAGGGCGCCACCGGCAAGATCCTCAAGCGCGAGATCGTGGTCGAGCAGCCCGCGGCGACCTGACCCGGCTCCGCTCCGCCGCGGGCCGCAGCGGCAGGTCGACCGCACAACGGCCTTCCGGGCTGGTCGCGTTGAAGGATGCGTCGGTTCGGGTCGACCTGCCCGCGGTGGCCGAGGAGTACTCATCGGCTTTCCCGTAAACGGAACTTGCGGGCATTACCCCTGCTCGGCCGGACCGCAGCCCGCGCTATTGGTCCAGACCTATTGACCGCGCCTCGTCGCCCCTCCTACGATCCGGACCGGCACAGCCCCCACATGTCCCCACCTCACCCGCAGCCGGGCGTCACACCCCCACGTACTAGTCATGCCCATGACTGACGTCCGGCGGGAAGGGAGCACTGCATGTTCCGTCGAAGGTCGCGGCCCCCGCGTCCCCCGGGCGACGTCCGCCCCTGTCCGGAGCCCGGCTTCGAACGCGCCCCGCAGGTGCACCGCGCCCGCCACGCCGCGCACGGTTCGACCGTCCTGAGGCGCGCCGTCGCCGGGGTGAGCGCCGCCGCCGTCATCGGCGGCGGCATCGCGGTGGCCGGCTCCGTCACGGCCGGGGCCGCCACCACCAACCTGCTCGCCAACCCCGGATTCGAGAGCGGGCTCTCCGGCTGGACCTGCTCCGGCGGCTCCGGCACGGCCGTCGGCAGCCCGGTCCACGCCGGCACCTCCGCGCTCAAGGCCACGCCGACCGGCCAGGACACCGCCCAGTGTGCGCAGACCGTCAGCGTGCAGCCCAACTCCCAGTACACGCTGAGCGCCTACGTCCAGGGCAGCTACGTCTACCTCGGCGCCACCGGCACCGGCCTCACCACCGCCCCCTCCACCTGGACGCCGAACAACGCGTCGTACGGCCAGCTGAGCGTCAGCTTCACCACCGGGGCGACCACCACCTCGGTGACCGTCTACGTGCACGGCTGGTACGGGCAGCCCGCGTACTACGCGGACGACGTGTCGCTCACCGGCCCCGGCGGCAGCAGCCCCTCGCCGAGCTCCAGCGCCAGCCCGTCGACCAGCGCCTCGCCGAGCACCAGCACCTCTCCCTCCACCAGCACCAGCCCGTCCGGCAGCCCGACCATCAGCGCCTCGCCCAGCGGCAGTTCGACGGGCGACACCTGCCCCACGAAGCCGAAGCCGTCCGGCAAGGTCCTGCAGGGCTACTGGGAGAACTGGGACGGCGCCTCCAACGGCGTCCACCCCGGCATGGGCTGGGTGCCGATCACGGACGGCCGGATCGCCGCGCACGGCTACAACGTCGTCAACGCCGCCTTCCCGGTGATCCTCTCGGACGGCACCGTCCTGTGGCAGGACGGCATGGACGCGGGCGTCAAGGTCTCGACCCCCGCCGAGATGTGCCAGGCCAAGGCGGCCGGGGCGACGATCCTGATGTCCATCGGCGGTGCCGCCGCGGGCATCGACCTGAGCTCCAGCGCCGTCGCCGACAGGTTCGTCGCGACCGTCGTCCCGATCCTCAAGAAGTACAACTTCGACGGGATCGACATCGACATCGAGACCGGCCTCTCCGGCAGCGGCAGCATCACCACCCTCTCCGCCTCCCAGGCCAACCTGGTGCGCATCATCGACGGCGTGCTGGCCCAGATGCCCCCGGGCTTCGGCCTGACCATGGCGCCCGAGACCGCGTACGTCACCGGCGGAAGCGTCACCTACGGCTCGATCTGGGGCGCCTACCTGCCGATCATCAAGAAGTACGTCGACAACGGCCGCCTCTGGTGGCTGAACATGCAGTACTACAACGGCAGCATGTACGGCTGCTCCGGCGACTCCTACCAGGCCGGCACCGTCCAGGGCTTCACCGCGCAGACCACCTGCCTGAACAACGGCCTGGTCATCCAGGGCACCACCGTGAAGGTGCCCTACGACAAGCAGGTGCCCGGCCTGCCGGCCCAGTCCGGTGCGGGCGGCGGCTACATGGCGCCGAGCCTGGTCGGCCAGTCGTGGAACGCCTTCGGCGGCTCGCTGAAGGGACTCATGACCTGGTCGATCAACTGGGACGGCTCGAAGGGCTGGACCTTCGGCGACAACGCCAAGGCCCTCCAGGGCCGCTGACCTCCCACTGGCGTCCCGTCGACGTCCCGCTGAACCCCGCGCCCCCGGTGCACGGCCCCGAGCCGCAGTCGGTCACCGACCGACCTGCCCTCCGGTCCGGGCCCGGGGCGCGGGCCGTCGGGCGTCGCCGCGATCCCGGCCGGTGGACCGGGGGCGATGAGCCGCCGTGCGCAGGCAGGTGGCCGGTCCCCCTGCTCCGCATACGTTCTGACACTATGGTCGCCGCCAATCGACGACGCCCCACGGGGCCTCAGAAGGAGTTCTCGGCTTGAGACGAAGACTGGGCATACGATCCGCCGCGGCCGGCATGGCAGCGGCCGCACTGGGGTTGGGGGGAGTGCTCGTCCCCGCCCCGCCCGCCGCCGCCGATTCCGTCATCCAGGAGGCGCCGCGGCTCTCCCTGGCGTACACCGATGCGCAGGCGCCCCTGACGGCCCATCCGGTGTCCTCCGGCGAGGACATCCCGCTCGGAGCCTGGCTCGACGAGGCGGGCACCGCGCACACGTCGCGTGTCTACGCGACCTTCGACCTGGCCGGGTTCGCCGCCACACACGTGCTCAAGGCCAACCTCACCTTCGGCGAGTCCCAGGCGCAGGCCTGCGCGCAGCGCGCCATCGAGGTCTGGCAGACGGTGCCGAAGACCGACGACATCACCTGGCGCAACGCCCCGACCGAGAAGCAACTGCTCGGCACCGTCGGTGGCAGCCAGGCCTGTCCGGCCCAGTACCTGCAGTTCGACCTCACGAGCGCCGCCGCGGCCGCCGTGGCGGCGAACCGCCCGACGCTGTCGATCGAACTGCGCCTGCCCGCGGCCGACGAGGCGAACACCGCCCTGGGTCGCCGGCTCAGCGGCTCGCGCGGGATCCGGTTGTACCCCACGTACAACACGCCGCCCGGCGCGCCCACCGACCTCTTCACCCAGTACCAGCCCTGCGCCACCGAGGAGCCGTACCCGTACGTCAGGACCCTGACCCCGGTGCTGGGGGCCATGCTGCACGACGCGGACGCCGGCGACCGCACGCTGACGGGTCGCTTCGCCGTCTGGCCGGTGGGGCACAAGGAACAGCGCACGGAGTTCACCCAGGACTCGATGGGCAGCGGCTACGAGGGGGAGGGGCACGTGCCGGCCGGTCTCCTCGCCGACGGCGGGACGTACGCCTGGCAGGTCCAGGGCGACGACCGCGCCGACACCTCCGCGTGGTCGCGGCCCTGCTACTTCCACGTCGACGCCACTGCGCCGTCCGCCGCTCCGGTGGTGACGTCGGCGAACTACCCCGCCGAGCAGTGGACACCCGGCGGTGAGCCGGTGCAGTTCACCTTCGCCGCGGCGGGCGTGCCAGACGTGGCGGCCTATCAGTACGCCTGGGGCGACCTCGGTGTCCCCGGGGTGGTGAACACCGGTGACCACGGGGTGCCGCAGTGGCGCGACCCCTTCAGCGGTCCCGGCTACGTCCGTGCCGACACCCTCGGCGGGTCGGCCTCGGTGAGCCTGTTCCCGCCGGACTCCGGTCCGCGGACGCTGTCGGTCCGCACCTTCGACCGAGCGTACAACGTGTCGGCGGTCACGACCTACCGGGTCCTCGTCGGTGACACCTCGCCCGTCGTGACGCCCGACCCGCCCAAGGTGCGCCCCGGGGTGCCGGTGACCCTCCACATGGCGCCGAACGCGAACGTTCGGCCGGTGGACAGCTACACGGTGAAGGTGGGCTACGCCGAAGCGCAGACCGTGACCGCCGCCGCGGACGGCACCGCGTCGATCACGCTCCCGCCGGTGACCGGGCCGACCCAGATCGAGGTGCGCAGCCACAGCACGAACGGCTGGGTGAGCTCCCCCTACCGCTGGTTCGCCTTCGTGGACACCTCGCCGACGGTCACCTCGGACGTCTACCCGGAGGACACCGGCACGCCCGTCAACGCCGGCGGCGTCGGCGTCACCGGTACCTTCACCTTCGCCCCGACGATGCCGGACGTGGCCTCCTACACCTACTCCTTCGACTGGGGGCCGGAGACGACCGTCGCCCCCGGGGCCGACGGCACGGCCCAGGTGTCGTGGGCGCCCGACACGAGTGGGCAGCACCTCGTCTACGTCTATCAGACGGACGCCGACGGGACGGTGTACGACGCCTACTACTACGCCTTCGACGTGAACTAGCGGTCGATCGGCGGCGACCCGGCATCCGGGCCGCCGCCGGTGCCGTCGGACGGTGCGGAGCGGAAGCCGGCGCCCGCGACGACATGGGTGATGTCGGACACAGATCGAATGGTGGGCTCAATGGTTGACCATATGAACCATTGAGTCTACGGTCGAGTCGGCGCACGAGGTCCGCATCCGTGGAAGCCCGCGATCCACCGGGAGCGCCGTTCCCTCCAGAGAGGCGCAACTGGTATGACGACGTCCGGCCTCCGGCTCCCCGGGACCGCCCCGATCGACCACCGTGCGGCCGTCGCCGCGGAGACCGCCCGCTTCGCGGCGGCCCTCGACGGCGCCGACTTCGCGACCCCGGTGCCGAGTTGCCCCGGCTGGACGCTGGCCGACCTGGTCCGGCACGCGGGCAGCGTGCACCGCTGGTTCTCGGTGCTGCTGCACGGGCGCATCCAGGAGCCGCCGCGCAGCCGCGACGTCGACCTGCAGCTGCCCGCCGGCGACGACGGGTGGGCCGACTGGCTGGCCGGGAGCGCGGCGGTCGCGGCGGACGCCTTCCGGGCCACCGACCCGGACGCCCCCATGTGGGCCTGGGGCGCCGACCGGCACGCCCGGTTCTGGGCGCGCCGGATGCTGTTCGAGACCCTGGTGCACCGGGTCGACGCGGAGCTGGCCCTCGGGGTGCGGCCGGAGGTCGACCGCACGCTCGCCGCCGACGGCGTGGACGAGTTCCTGACCAACCTCCCGTTCGCGGGCCTGTTCGCCCCCGGGGTGGCCGAGCTCCGCGCGGACGACCGCACGATCCGCTTCCGCGCGACCGACGGGGACGAGAGCTGGCTGGTCCGCCTGCGGCCGGACGGCTTCGGCCTCGACCCCGCCGACGACGGATCGGCCCCCGCCGACGCGACCGTCCGGGGAGCCGCCGCCGACCTGCTGCTGCTCGTGTACGGACGGCCCTCCCTCGGTGCGGACGCCGTCGCCCGGGAGGGGGATGCGGAGCTGCTGGCGCACTGGTTCGCCCACTCCGCTTTCTGAGTCCGCGGGGATGGCGTGAATTCGACGCGCGCGTGGCGCGGTTTCGAGGTACACGGGTCCGGGAAAATCGGGAGGTACTGAGCATTCCGGGTGGCTGAGGGAGCGTCTCATGACCCACCGTGACTCCGGATTCGACCCGCAGGCCCAGGACCCGCAGACCGTTCAGCGCCTCCGCTTCGGCGTCGGCGTCATCGGGTTCCTCCTGCCGATCGTCCTCCTCGTCGGAAACATCATCACGTCGGCGCGGCTCACACTGCTCGCCTCCATGAGCGCGTCGTACTACACGCACATGCGCAACGTCTTCGTCGGCAGTCTGTGCGCCATCGGCGTCTTCCTGATCTGCTACCGCCACGACCGACGCGAGGACCGGCTGAGCTCACTGGCCGGGGTGTTCGCGATCCTGGTGGCGATGTTCCCCACCCTGCCGCCGACGTCCGTCACCCCGCACCCCACCCAGGTGCAGACGACGGTCGGCATCCTCCACCTCTGCTTCGCCGCAGGGCTGTTCGGCCTGCTCGCGTTCTTCTGCCTGCGGCTGTTCGGCGACAGCCGGGGCCGGCCGGGACACCGCATCCACAACGCGGTCTACCTGGTGTGCGGTTGGGTCGTCGTCGGCTGCACCGTCATGATCGCCGCGGCCGGCGTGCTGCACTTCGCGTGGGACCTCCCGCTGACCCTGACCTACGTCGGCGAGGCGGTGTCGGTGTTCGCGTTCGGTGTCGCGTGGCTCGTCAAGAGCGCGGCGATCGGCGCGATCGCGTCCACGGCCTCACCCGGTCCGGCTCCGGCCTGATTCCGGACATCCCCGGGCGCGGACCGCGCCCCCGTCGCCCCGCGCTCCCCGGGACCGTTCCCGGGGAGCGCGGGGCCGCGTTCAGAGCAGCCCCGCACGGAGGCCGTCCCGCCACTCCGTGGCGAGCACCGCGTAGACGAGGGTGTCGCGCCAGGTGCCGTCCGAGCGCCGCGCGTGGCGGCGCAGCGGCCCCTCCCGGACGGCGCCGAGGCCGGACAGCGTGAGCTGGGTGCGCACGTCGAGGTGGTCGACCTGCCACTGGACACGGCCGAAGCCCAGGTCGTCGAAGGCGTGGCGGAGCAGGAGGAAGTGGGCCTCGGCGGTCATCGGGGTCTCCCAGGTGTTCCGCGCGGCCCAGTGCCAGCCGATGTCCAAACGCTCGTCGACGATCGCGATGTCGGTGTACGCGATCCAGCCGGCGGCCCGGGTGGAGCCCGCCGGGACGATCGCGAACATCACCGCGTTCCCCGCCGACTGCTGGGCGAGCCGCTGTTCGACCAGCATGTGCATCTCGCCGAGCGTGTAGGGAGTGACCACCGGCAGCCACTGCCAGAGGCCGTCGTCGCGGCTGCCCGCGAGGTGCAGGTCGGGTACGTGCGCCGTGGTCAGCGGCTCCAGCCGGACGTACCGGCCGTGCAGGACGACGGGCGCGAGGGGCCGTGGTGCCATGCCGAGCAGGCTAACCCCGCCCCGCGATTCCTGACAGGGGTATGCCGGAGCCCGGCCTGCACCTGGCGGCCCGCACCCGGCAGGACCGGGTGGCCCGCACCCCGCAGGCCCGGGCGGCGTCCGGCCGTCGGTCCCGCCCGGGGGCGGGCCGTGCCACCCCCCCCGGTCGGCGGGTGACGGCGTCCGCCGATCGCCCGATGCACCCCCCGGGCCGGCCCGGCAGAGTGGACGGCATGTCAGAAACCGCCGGGCCGGCGACCGCCGCGGAGCGCCGCGACCAGCGGCCGGGGCCGCGTCCCGCCCGCCTGGCCGGACTCGACCTGGCCCGGGGCCTCGCCGTGTTCGGGATGTTCGCCGCGCACCTCGGGCCCGACCCGGAGACGGGAGGTCCGGTCGGTGCCGCCATGGGCCTCGCCCATGGGCGGGCCTCCGCGCTGTTCGCCGTGCTGGCCGGCTGCTCGCTGGTCCTGCTCGCCGGCCGCCGCCCGGGGACGGGCCGGGACGCCCGGCGGTCGGCCGCCCGGATCGCCGTCCGAGCCGTCCTGCTGATCGCCCTCGGCACCGCCCTGGACGCCCTCGACCCGCCGATCAGCCTCATCCTCACCGCGTACGGCGCCTACTTCCTGCTGGCCCTGCCGCTGCTCCGGCTGCCCGCCGGCGTCCTCGCCGGCCTCGCCGCCGCCTGGGCCCTGCTCGCCCCCCAGCTGTCGTACGCGCTGCGGACGGCCGGGGCGGCCGACCTCCTGCCGCAGCGCCTCGCCGAGCCGTTGCTCACCGGCGCCTACCCGGCCGCCACCTGGATGCCGTTCGTGCTCGCCGGGATGGCCCTGGCCCGCCTCGACCCCTCCGGGCCGGCCGTCCGGCGCCGGGCCGCGGCCGTCGGTGCGGGACTGCTGGCCCTCGGGTACGGGGGCTCCTGGCTCGCGGTGCGGCTGCTGGGTGCGGCGGTGCCGCAGGAGGGGGCCGGCGCCGTCGACCCCGGGGACGCGGCCGGGCTGCTGGGTGCGGCGCCGCACACCGGGACGAGCTTCGAGGTGCTGGGCGCCCTGGGGTTCGCCCTGCTGCTGGTCGCCGGCTGCCTGGAGCTCACCGCACGGCCCGCCGGGAGGAGCGGCCCGGCGGCGACCGGCACGGGCGCGGCCGTGGTGGCGGCGGTGGCCGCGGTGGGACGGCTGTCGCTGACGGCGTACGTGGCGCACGTCCTGGTGGTCGTGCTGCTCGGGATCCGGCTGGATCCGGGGCCGCCGCTGCCGCTGTTCACCGCGTTCGTCGCCGGGACGCTGGTGGCGGCCGGGCTGTGGACGGCACGCTTCGCCCGCGGTCCGCTGGAGGCGCTGATGCACCGGGCGACCGGGGTGGCCCGGCTGGTGCCGTAGCACCGGTGGGCCGGTGGGCCGGTGCCGGCCGGCCGTGCGGTCAGCCGAGCACCGACTCCGGCACCCGGACCGCCTCGACGCCGTGTTCGTCGTGGCGGCCCGCCCACTCCTGGAGTGCGGTGCGGCAGGAGTGGTCGAGGTGGCGCAGCGCGCTCAGGTCGAGTTCGATCGCCCGGTCCCGGGGCAGCGCCTCCAGGGTGTCGAGGACCCGCGGCAGCCGCAGGAGGGTCGTATGACCGGCCACCGCCACCCGGATCGGCCCGCCCCGGTGTCCGTCACGTCCAGGTGGACGGCGGCGGTGGCCGGGCCGCGGAGGATCCGGGGACGTCCCGGATCTGTCCGGAGGAAACCCGTCCGGCCGCCCATCGGTGCCCACGGCGGGAATGGGCGTTCCTGGCAAGGATGGCGACTGATAGTCAATTCTCCGATCCGGCCAGGGGTTTCGGGATCCGGCCTGTGATCGCCCCGGCGCGTGCCCGGGTGGCGCCGCCCGTCCCGACCGCCCGCAGGTGCGGCGGGTGGTCCTCCCCGGTCGGCTACTGACCGGTAAGTCCGGTCCGTGTTGAATTTTCATGATCATCGCCGGTACATTCCCGGACAATCGGAGTGACCGCCGACCGGTGCGGTCCCTGTGCGAGGTAGGTGCATCCTGACCCGTTCATCCTCCCGGCAGACCTCCCCGGCACCGTCGGCCGAACTCCTCCACGCGCTGCGCACGGGGCCCTTCGACCTCGCGCTGCGCACGGCCATCCGCGAGAGCGGACTCGGCCTCGAAGGGATCCAGCGCCGACTGGCCGGCCGCGGACTGCAGGTCAGCGTCTCCAGCCTGAGCTACTGGCAGCGCGGCCGCAGCCGGCCCGAACGCGCCGAATCGCTCACCGTCGTCCGGGCGTTGGAGGAGGTGCTGGCACTGCGACCGGACTCCCTGATCGTGTTGCTCGGACCGCGGCGCCCCCGCGGCCGCTGGATCAACCACATACCCGGATCGATCGACTACGCCAGCACCTTCGGCGACCCCGAGGTCGGCGGTGTCCTCGCCGACTTCGACCCGCGGAACAACGCCCGCCTGGAGAACCTCCACACCCGGATCGACGTCCACATCGGAGAACAGCGCGAGGAGCAGCGCGTCGACGTGCTGCAGATCCTCCGCGCCCTGGACGACGGCGCCGACCGGCTGGTCCTGCTCACCCGCGCCGACTCCTCCACCGACGGCGCGCCCGGCGTCACCGACCTGGTGGGATGCCGGCTCGGCCGGCGGCGCACGGCGGCCGGCAAGGAGGGCTTCGCCGCCGCCGAGCTCCTCTTCGACCTGCCGCTGCGCCGCGGCCAGGCCACGGTGATCGAGTACAGCTACGCGTACCCGTCGTCCGAGGTGGAGACGCAGTACGAGCGGATGGTGCGCTTCCCCAGCAAGAACCTGGTGCTGCGGGCGCGATTCCACCGGCGGATGCTGCCGGCGGGCTGCGAGCTCGCCTGGCGGCCCAGCCACGACGCCCCGCTGCAGACCCTGGAGGAGGTGCGGATCTCGTCGACGGGCCAGGCCTGCGGGGTCGTTCCCGAGGCCGGCCCCGGCGTCTACGGGCTGTACTGGGAGTGGGGAGACGAGCCGCAGGCCGGCTCCGCCCCCGTGAACGGCCCGGCCTCCTGACGCGGCACTGGAACCGTCGGCCGTTCCGCCGTTCCGTCAGCACCGGAGGAAGTTGACGGCGAGGCCGCCGCGCGCGGTCTCCTTGTACTTGCTGCTCATGTCGGCCCCGGTGTCGCGCAGGGTGCGGACGGCGGTGTCGAGCGGGACGAGGTGCCGCCCGTCGCCGTTCAGGGCGAGCCGGGCCGCGGCGACGGCCTTGAGCGCACCGACGGCGTTGCGTTCGATGCAGGGGATCTGGACGAGGCCGGCGACCGGGTCGCAGGTCAGGCCGAGGTGGTGCTCCAGGGCGATCTCCGCGGCGTTCTCCACCTGTCCGGGGCTGCCGCCCAGGACTTCCGTCAGACCGGCGGCGGCCATGGCGGCGGCGGTGCCGACCTCCCCCTGACAGCCGACCTCGGCGCCGGAGATGGAGGCGTTGCGCTTGACGACGATGCCGACGGCGGCGGCCGTGAGGAGGAAGCGCACGGTGCCGTCCTCGTCGGCGCCGGGGACGAACCGGTGGTAGTGGTGCAGCACGGAGGGGAGGACACCCGCCGCGCCGTTGGTCGGCGCCGTGACGACCCGGCCCCCGGCGGCGTTCTCCTCGTTGACCGCCAGCGCCCAGAGCGCCACCCAGTCCATGGCCTGCAGCGGGTCGGCGGAGGCGCCGTGCTGCTGGAGCCGGCGGTGCAGTGCCGGGGCGCGGCGGGGGACGTCGAGTCCGCCGGGCAGGGTCCCCTCCGCACGGCAACCGCGGTCGACGCAGTCGCGCATGACGTCCCACAGGTGCAGCAGTCGGCTGCGGACCTCGCTCTCGGGCCGGCGGGCGGTCTCGTTCGCCAGCATCACGTCGCTGATCCGGCCGTCCCCGGCCAGGCGGAGGAGCTGCCCGGCGTCGGTGAAGGGGTGGGGGACGTCCTGCGGCGCGTCCTCGGCCTCGTGGAGCAGGAAGCCGCCCCCGACGGAGTAGAAGGTCCGGCTGCCCAGGACGGTGCCGTTCCGGCCGAACGCCGTGAAGGTCATGGCGTTCGGGTGGGCGGCCGGCCGGAACCGGTGGTGGAGGACCAGGGTGAAGTCGACGGCGGTCGGCGATCCCGGCAGCCGGACCCGGTGCTCGGCGCTGAGCCGGCGGAACCGCTCGTCGGCGGTGGTGACGTCGACCGATTCCGGCTGCTCGCCGGCGAGTCCCAGCAGCACGGCCTTGTCGGTGCCGTGGCCGACGCCGGTGGCGGCCAGTGAGCCGAACAGTTCGATCTCGATGGTCGCGACGTCGGCCAGCACGCCGTCCTCGCCGAGCGTCCGGACGAAGCGGTGCGCGGCACGCATCGGCGCCACCGTGTGGGAGCTGGACGGTCCGATGCCGATGCGGAACAGGTCGAACACGCTGATCACAGTGGACTCCAGGAACGGTCGGTCAGGGGCTGCCGGTCTACCGCCGACCGGTCCCGTGCGGTGGCGCGCGACCGCCACCGGCGCGAACGGGCGCGACCGGCCCCCTGCACCCCGCACCAGGCCTTTCAGGGGTGGTTCATGACGCTCCGTCATCGACGTGGACGATCGGAGTCGGTGCCGCCGCCCGAACCGGCCCCCGTCCGTGCCCGGTTGGCCAACACAGTTTTGGCGGCGCTCGCCGGGGCGTCGACCCGGCGGTGCCCCGGCCCCGCACGGGCACGGCCGTTCAAGGATTTGATCCGGTTTCGACAGAGCGGAGGACGCCGGCCGACGAGCGCTTGACGCACCCCGGTCGGTGGAGAACTGTCGAGTCCGGTTCGGACCGGCAGCCGGGCGCCGCCGCCGACGTACCGGGCCACCCCCATCCTCCCCTCACACAGGAGACAGGCATGCCCATCAGCACCCCCGGCCGCCATCGCCGCAGCCGGAAGAAGATCGCGCTCGCCGTCGCCGTGCCGACGGCCGCGGCCGCCGGCCTCGCCACCACCCTGACCGGCACCGGTGCGGCCTCTGCCGCGGCGACCGTGCCGAAGCCGGACCACGTCGTCGTGGTCGTGATGGAGAACCACGCGTACAACCAGATCATCGGCAGCAAGGACGCGCCCTACATCAACCAGCTCGCCAAGGGCGGCGCCGTGCTGAAGGCCTCGTACGGCATCACCCACCCCAGCCAGCCGAACTACTTCGCGCTGTTCTCCGGCGGCACCCAGGGCATCAGCGGCGACGGCTGCTACCAGGCCGGCTCCATGACCGCCGCGAACCTGGGCTCCGAGCTGATCGCGGCGAAGAAGACCTGGGGCAGCTACAACGAGGGGCTGCCCGGCGAGGGCTCCACCACCTGCAAGAGCGGCAAGTACGCGCAGAAGCACAACCCCTGGTTCGCCTTCAAGAACGTGCCCGCCAACACGGGCCACACCTTCGGGCAGTTCCCGTCCGACTTCTCGAAGCTGCCCACGGTCTCCTTCGTCGTCCCGAACCTCTGCTCCGACATGCACGACTGCTCGATCGGCACCGGCGACGGCTGGCTCAAGAAGAACCTCGACGCCTACGCCTCCTGGGCCAAGACCCACAACAGCCTGCTCGTCATCACCTACGACGAGGACAACAAGCACAGCGGCAACCAGATCCCCACCGTCCTCTACGGACAGCCCGTGAAGGCCGGCTCCCAGCCGACCACCAAGTACAACCACTACGACATGCTCCGCACCCTGGAGGACCTCGCCGGGGTCGGCAGCCACGCGGGCAAGGCCGCCGGTGCCTCCGACATCAGCGGCGTCTGGAACTGACGGCACACCGAGCGGACCACCGTCGCCCCGGCCGGCCCGGCCGGGGCGCCGGGGTTCCGGGCGACGGCGTTCCGCGGCACCGGGGTGCGCCCTCCTCGGCGTTCCGGGCGTTCGGGCCGTGTCATCTCCGGGCCGGTCCGTCCCCCGGCGAAGGCCGGGTGACCCGGCCCGGCCGGCCGGGGCCGCCGCACCGAGTCGCAGGCCGACCGCCAACCGCCGTTCATCCGCCGGTCGTGCGCGTTCCCTACGCTCGGCCGCTACCGGTGGCGACCAGTCACTTGCGGTGATCGGTGGCCGGCGCCCGCCCGGCGCGGCCGCCCCTGAGCGAAAGGCCGTTGGATGGCCCCGCGCCTCTCCGTCGTCGTTCCGATCCACAACGTCGAGCGCTACCTCCGGGAGTGCCTCGACTCGATCGCGGCCCAGACCTTCGAGGACTTCGAGTGCGTCATGGTCGACGACGGCTCGACCGACGGCGGGGCCGCCATCGCCGAGGCCCGCGCCGCCGAGGACCCCCGCTTCCGGCTGGTCCGGCAGGAGAACAAGGGCCTCGGCGCCGCCCGCAACACCGGCTGGCGCCACCTCACCCCCGGCACCGAGTACCTGGCCTTCGTGGACAGCGACGACACCCTGCCGCCGCACGCGTACCAGCTGATGATCCGTACGCTGGACGAGACCGGCTCCGACTTCGCCTCCGGCAACGCCATGCGGCTGCGGCGCGACGGCCTCACCCCCTCGCACGCGCACCGCCGCCCGTTCCGCGAGACGCGGCTGCGCACCCACGTCAGCGAACTGCCGGCCCTGGTCACCGACCGCACCGCCTGGAACAAGGTCTACCGGCGCTCGTTCTTCGACGTCGCGGGCATCCTCTACCCCGAGGGCATCCTGTACGAGGACGCGCCGGTCAGCGTGCCGCACCACTTCCTGGCCGAGCGGGTCGACGTGCTCGCCGACCCGGTCTACCACTGGCGGGTCCGCGAGGACGGCGAGCCGTCGATCACCCAGAAGAAGACCGACCCGCGCGGCCTGGCCGACCGGGTCCGCTCGATGGAGCTCGTCCGGGAGTGGCTGCTCGGCCGCCCCGAACCGGTGTTCGCCGAGCACCTGCGCGCCTACGACCGGAACTGCCTGGTCGAGGAGATCCCGATGTTCTTCTGGTCCGTCCCGGACGGCGACCGCGCCTACCGGGAGGCCTACCAGCGGCACGTCAGCCGGCTGGTCCGGGCGATCGGCCCCGAGCGGCTGGCCGGGCTGAACACCCAGCTGTGGCTCAAGTACCGGCTGACGCTGGCCGATCGGATGCGCCGCTTCGTCGCCGTGCAGCGTCTGCACCGCCTCGCCCGGCGCACCCGGCAGGCCGTCGCCCGGGGCTGAGCCCGCGGGCCGTGCGCGTTACTGCTTGACACCTTGCGTCATACTGTAACGCGCGCGGTCCGAGGCGGCTCGGAGCGGGCAGCAGCACCCGGCCCCGCGTGGGCCCCTCCCGCACCCCGGAGCACGCCATGCACCCCTTCCTCGACCACCCGGGGCCGCTCGCCTTCGCGCACCGGGGCGGCGACCTCGGACGCCCGGAGAACTCGTTCGCCGCCTTCGAGGCCGCCGTCGCCCTCGGCTACCGCTACCTCGAGACGGACGTGCACGCCACCCGCGACGGCGTCCTGGTGGCCTTCCACGACTCCCGTCTGGACCGGGTCACCGACAGCTCCGGCGCGGTGGCCGAACTGCCCTGGGACACCGTCCGGAAGGCCCGGATCGGCGGCACCGAACCCGTGCCGCTGCTGGAGGACCTGCTCGACGCCTTCCCCGGCGCCCGCTTCAACATCGACGTCAAGGCGGCGCAGGCCGTCGGACCGCTGGTCGAGGCGGTCCGGCGGACCGACGCCTGGGACCGGGTCTGCGTCGGCGGCTTCTCCGACGGCCGCCTCGCCGCCGTCCGCGCCGCCGCCGGCCCCCGGCTGGCCACCTCGCTCGGCCCGCGCGAGGTGGCCCGGCTGCGGCTGCGCTCACTGGCCGGCCCGCTGCTGCGGGGCCGCGGGACGCCGTTCGCCGGGATCTGCGCGCAGGTCCCGGAGCGTCACCGGGGCGTGCCGGTCGTCGACCGGGCCTTCGTCCGCGCCGCCCACCGGCTCGGCCTGCAGGTGCACGTCTGGACGGTCGACGATCCGGTACGGATCGGGGCTCTCCTCGACCTCGGCGTGGATGGCATCATGGCCGATCACATCGACGTCCTGCGGGACGTCCTCGGTGAGCGCGGCTGCTGGACCGACGGCAGCACCGGCTCCAGCACGGAGACAGGAGCCCCATGAACACAGCGGCCCGACTGCCGGACCACCTCGACACCTCCACCGACGGCCGGACCCTGCGCCGGATGCAGTTCGGCTGGTACATCAACGACTGGGCCAACGCGGCCTTCTCGGCCACCGTGCTGACGGTGTTCCTCGGACCGTACCTGACCTCCGTCGCCAAGAACGCCGCCGACGCGGCCGGCGACGTGCACCCGCTCGGACTGACGATCCGCGCGGGCTCGTTCTTCCCGTACACGGTCTCCTTCTCCGTGCTGGTGTCCGTCGCGGTGATGCTGCTGACCGGCACGGTCGCGGACCGCACCGGGCGGCACAAGGAACTGATGTGCGGCTTCGCCTACGTCGGCGCGATCGCGACCATGGCGATGTTCTTCCTCGGCGGCGACCGCTACCTGCTCGGCGGCGGCCTGCTGGTGGTCGCCAACATCGCGTACGCCGTGTCGGTCGCGCTCTCCTACGCCTACCTCCCGCGCCTCGCCACCCCCGACGAGCGCGACGCGGTCTCCTCCAAGGGCTGGGCCTACGGCTACGCGGGCGGCGGACTCCTGCTGATCGCCAACCTGGCGCTGTTCGAGGGGCACGACGCGCTCGGCCTGTCCTCCGGCACCGCCGTGCGGATCTGCCTCGCCTCGGCCGGCCTGTGGTGGGCGCTGTTCACGGTCGTCCCGATGCTGCGGCTGCCCTCCCGGGCCGGCGCCGCCCCCGACCCCGCCGCGGCCGACCGGCCCGCCGGCGGCAGCCTGCGCGAACTCGCCCGCACCCTGCGCGGCATGCGCCAGTACCCGCTCACCCTGCTCTACCTCGCCGCCTTCCTCTGCTACAACGACGGCATCCAGACCGTCGTCTCGCAGGCCTCGCTCTACGGCAGCGAGGAACTCGGCATGGACCAGACCTCGCTGGTCGCCGCCGTGCTGCTGGTCCAGATCGTGGCGATCGGCGGCGCCCTGCTGCTCGGCCGCATCGCGGGCCGGTACGGCGCCAAGCGGACCGTCCTCGGCTCGCTGGTCGCCTGGGTGTTCACCCTCGCCCTCGGCTACGTCATGCCCGCCCACAAGCCGATCTGGTTCTTCGCCCTGGCCTGCATGATCGGCCTCGTCCTCGGCGGCAGCCAGGCGCTCTCCCGCTCGCTCTTCTCCCACCTGATCCCGCCCGGCAAGGAGGCCGAGTACTTCAGCTTCTACAAGGTCAGCGACCGCGGCACCAGCTGGATGGGCCCGCTGGTCTTCGGCCTCGCGTACCAGATCACCGGCAGCTACCGCTCGGCGATCATCTCCCTGCTGGTGTTCTTCGTGATCGGCTTCGCCGTGCTGGTGAAGGTCCCGCTCCGGCGCGCCGTCGAGGCCGTCGGCAACCCCGTTCCCGAGCGGCTCTGACGGCGGGCCGTCGCACGGCGGTGCCTGCTCGGCCCACAGGGCCGGCCGAGCACCGCCGTGCGACGGCCCGGCGCCGTTCGAGGGCTCAGCGAAGGTCGAACCGGTCGAGGTCCATCACCTTGCTCCACGCCGCCACGAAGTCGCGCACGAACTTCTCGGCCGCGTCCCCGGAGGCGTAGACCTCGGCGAGGGCGCGCAGCTGGGAGTGCGACCCGAAGACCAGGTCGACGGCGGTGGCCGTCCACTTCACCTCGCCGGTCGCGCGGTCCCGTCCCTCGAAGACGTTCGCCTCCGACTCCGACGCCCGCCACTCCGTGCGCATGTCGAGCAGGTTGACGAAGAAGTCCGTGGTCAGTGCCTCCGGTCGCTCGGTGAGGACGCCGTGCCGGGATCCCCGGAAGCCGGCGTCCAGCGCGCGCATGCCGCCGACCAGGACCGTCATCTCGGGCGCGGTCAGCGTCAGCAGGTTCGCCCGGTCGAGCAGCAGGGTCTCCGGCGACAGCTTCTCGCCGTCCCGCAGGTAGTTGCGGAACCCGTCCGCCCGCGGTTCGAGCACGGCGAACGACTCGACGTCGGTGTGTTCCTGCGAGGCGTCCGTGCGTCCCGGAGAGAACGGGACGGTGACGGTGTGCCCCGCGTTCCGCGCGGCCCGCTCGACCGCCGCGCAGCCGCCGAGGACGATCAGGTCGGCGAGCGAGACCTTCTTGCCGCCGGTCTGCGCGCCGTTGAACTCCCGCTGGATCTCCTCCAGCCGCCGGACCGTCCCGGAGATCTCGGGCAGGTCGTTGACCTCCCAGTCCTTCTGCGGCGCCAGCCGGATCCGCGCCCCGTTGGCCCCGCCGCGCTTGTCGGTGCCGCGGAAGCTCGCCGCCGCCGCCCACGCCGTGGTGACCAGCTGCGGAATGCCCGGGCCGGAGCCGAGGATCCGCTCCTTGAGCACGGCGACGTCCTCGTCCCCGACCAGTTCGTGGTCGACCGCGGGGACCGGGTCCTGCCAGAGCTGCGGTTCGGGGACCCACGGCCCCAGGTACCGGGACACCGGGCCCATGTCGCGGTGCAGCAGCTTGTACCAGGCCTTGGCGAACGCCTCGGCGAGCTGGTCCGGGTTCTCGTGGAAGCGGCGGCAGATCGGCCCGTAGACCGGGTCCTCCCGCAGGGCGAGGTCCGTCGTCAGCATCATCGGGGCGTGCCGCTTCGAGGGGTCGTGCGCGTCCGGCACGGTGTCCTGCGCCGCCGGGTCGGTGGGCTTCCACTGGTGGGCCCCGGCGGGGCTGGCGGTCAGCTCCCAGTCGTACCGGAACAGGTTGTCCAGGTAGCCGTTGTCCCACCTCGTCGGCTCGTTGGTCCAGGCGCCCTCCAGCCCGCTGGTGAGCGTGTCGGCGCCCTTGCCGCTGCCGTACGTGTTGTGCCAGCCCAGTCCCTGCTGCTCGACGGGAGCGGCCTCGGGCTCCGGCCCCAGGTACGACGGGTCGACGGCGCCGTGGCACTTGCCGAAGGTGTGGCCGCCGATGATCAGCGCGGCGGTCTCCTCGTCGTTCATGGCCATCCGCGCGAAGGTCTCCCGGATGTCGCGGGCCGCGGCCAGCGGGTCCGGGGTGCCGTTGGGGCCCTCCGGGTTCACGTAGATGAGGCCCATCTGCACGGCGCCGAACGGATCGGCCAGCTCGCGGTCGCCGCTGTAGCGCTCGTCGCCGAGCCAGGTGTCCTCGGGGCCCCAGAAGATCTCCTCGGGCTCCCAGATGTCCTCGCGTCCGAAGCCGAAGCCGAACGTGCTGAACCCCATGGACTCCATGGCGCAGTTGCCGGCGAACACCAGGAGATCGGCCCAGGAGATCTTCCGGCCGTACTTCTGCTTGACCGGCCACAGCAGCCGTCGCGCCTTGTCCAGGCTGGCGTTGTCGGGCCAGCTGTTGAGCGGCGCGAACCGCTGGGCTCCGCTGCCGCCGCCGCCCCGGCCGTCCGCGATGCGGTACGTGCCGGCCGCGTGCCAGCTCATCCGGATGAACAGCGGTCCGTAGTGGCCGTAGTCGGCGGGCCACCAGTCCTGCGACTGCGTCATCAGTGCGATGACGTCCCGCTTCAGCGCGGCCACGTCCAGGGTGGCGAACTCCGCCGCGTAGTCGAAGTCCTCGTCCATCGGACCGGAACCGGGCGAGTGCTGGCGCAGCACCTGGAGGTCCAGCCGGTCGGGCCACCAGTCCCGGTTCGTCCGGGGCCGGGTCGATGCGGGGGTGGGGGAGGGGATTGCTGGGTTCTCGCTCTCGCTGCCGGACACGTCCGCCCCTTCTTCCTTCCTCGGTTTTGTTCGGATTTGCCCGTATCGTCCCCCACCTCGGTCCGCGCGGGTGAAAGGAACACGCAGAGCGTCCGATTTCGTCGACGCCGAGCCGGGTGACCGGTCAGCCGCGCAGGGCGGACGCGAGCAGACCGGGCAGCCGGCGGGCGGGGGGCAGGCGTTCCAGGGCGGCGCGTCCGGAGCGGTGGGTGACGAAGTGGGGCGGGCGCGGCGCGAGGGAGGGCGAGCCGGTGAACAGGCCGCGCGGTGCGGGGGCGAAGGGGGCGCGGAGCACGGTCTTCTCGACGTCGTCGAGCATCCGGCTCGGACGGCCGGCGCCGGTCGCGGCGGCCGACCGGGTCCGATCGGCGCCTGCCGCCGCAGGTGCCGACGCGTCGGGGGTTGCGGCGCCGGGGCCGTCCGGACCCGCCCCGGTCAGCGGCGGGCGGTCACGAGCGCCTCGACGTCGGGGACGAGGGCGGCCGGGGTGGGCAGGGCGTCGTTCTCCGCCCGGAGGCGCACGGCGGCCGTCCGGAGCGCCGGATCGGTGACGAGCCGGTCGAGCAGCCCGGAGTCCACGTCCTCGGAGCCGCTGCGCAGGGCGGCGCCGGTGGCGGTGAGGACGTCGGCGACGGTGAAGTTGTCGGCGCCCTGGGGGAGGAGCAGCTGCGGCACACCGGCCTGCAGCGCGGTCAGCGCGCTGCCGGCACCGCCGTGGTGGACGACCGCGTCGCAGACGCGCAGCAGCTCGGCCAGTGGCACCCACGGCAGCGGCCGGACATTGGCCGGAAGGGTACCGAGCGGGGTGAGATCCGCGTCACCCACGGCGAGCAGGAACTCCGCGTCGACCGCCGCGGCCGCCCCGATCAGCCGGGTGATCGCCCGCAGGCCGTCGATCCGGGTGATCACCGTGCCGAGGGTCACCGCGACCCGCGGCCGGTCGCCCCGGCGCAGCAGCTCCACGGGCACGGCGCCGCCGCCGTTGTAGGGCACGTAGCGCATCCGCAGGCCGCCCGAATCGCCGCCCAGCGCGGCCGGGACGATGTTCAGCGGGGTGGACGCGGCCGGGGCGGACACGCCGTACCGCTCGTAGAGGTCGGTGACCCGGCGGGCCAGCCGCGCGGCCATGTCCAGGCCGGAGCTGAAACCGAAGTTCTGCAGCGCCGCCGGGATCTTCAGCCGGGCTGCGACCAGCTGCGCGGAGGCCAGGCAGGAGTCGTGGACCAGCAGGTCGGCCCCCCACCCGCGGGCGGTCTCCAGCAGGTCGTCGACGGTGGGACGCGAGGCGTACGCGAAGGCGGCCGCGGCCCGTTCGAGGATCTGGTCCTGGGTCAGGTCGGGCTTGGCGTAACTCACCGCCTCCTCGCCGCTGAAGGCCTCGAACGCCTCCTGCAGGGACGTTCCGTCGCCGATCCCGACCATCGGGAAGCCCGCCAGGCCGAGCTGCTCCATCGGCCTTGGGACGGCGAACAGCACGTCGTGTCCCGCGGCCCGCAGGGCCTGCGCGGTGGGCACCATCGGGTACAGGTGGCTCGGCGCTGCCGGGCCGGTGAAGAGGATGCGCACGTGTGTCTCCCGGGTGTTGCGTCGCTCGGACGATTCCGGGGCCGGCCCGCGGGCCGGCCCCGCCCGGACGAACTGATGGACCGTCAGTACGTGTTCCCACCACCGTCGACAATCGGCCGTTCCGGAGGCCCGGGGGCTGTCAGTGCCCCGCCCTACGGTGGAACCAACGTCGGAGGGGGCGCCGGGAACGGCGCCGGAATTGCGTTGGAAAAGGGGCGGACCATGTCTGCGAACAGGATCAAGCACAAGGTCAACCACGTCTCGCTGGTAGTCGACAAGTCCGGCTCGATGCGTCAGCACGAGGCGCAGCTCGTCCGCGTCGTCGACGAGTTCGTGAAGGGCCTCCAGGAGGAGTCCGACCGGCTCGGTCACGAGACCCGGATCAGCCTCTACGCCTTCGACCACGAGGTGGAGAACCTGGTCTGGGACATGGACGTGAAGCACCTGCCGTCCCTGCGGGGCCTCTACGCGGTCGACGGCGGTGCGACGGCGCTGATCGAGGCGGCCGTGAAGTCGGTCGACGACCTGAAGAACATCTGGGAGGGGTACGGCGAGCACTCCTTCCTCCAGGTCGTCGTCACCGACGGCGAGGAGAACGCCTCCGGCTGGTCGGAGACCGGCCGGATGCACACCCGCGTCGGCGGCGACCGCGGCGCCGCCACCCTGCGCACCTGGATGAACCGGATCAAGGGCGCCATGGACGACCTCCCCGACCACTGGACGTCGGCGATCCTCGTCCCCAACTCCCTGGCCAAGCGCACCGCCCAGGAGTACGGCTTCCCGGCGGGCAACATCGCGATCTGGGACGCCGACTCCAGCAAGGGCGTCGAGGAGGCCATCGGCACCGTCAAGTCCGCCGCCACCAGCTTCCTCCGCGGCCGCGAGCAGGGCGTCCGCGGCACCAGGAACCTCTTCGCCATGGGCCAGGACCTGAGCACCGACGAGGTGAAGGCCAACCTCGACGCGCTGGACACCGGCAAGTACATCCTCGTCCCGGTCGACCAGCAGCTGCCGATCCGCGAGTTCGTCACCAGCGCCGGCCACGCCTACACGACCGGCTGCGCCTTCTACGAGCTCTCCAAGCGGGAGAAGATCCAGGGCACCAAGCAGCTCGCCGTGGCGGAGAAGGACCCGGTGACCGGCCGGATGACGGGCAGGGTGTTCTCCGGCCCGGCGGCCCGTCAACTCCTGGGCCTGCCGGCCTCGGAGGCCACCGTCAAGCCGGGCGAGAACCCCTCGTACACCGTCTTCGTCCAGTCGACCTCCGTGAACCGGAAGCTGGTGCCGGGCACCAAGCTGCTCGTCCTCCTCTGACGGGGCGACGGCCACCGCACCGACCCCACCACGACGACCGCACCCGAGCCCGCACCGGGACCGGGCGCCCTGCCGCCAGGACGGACCGACCGACCGTGAGCCCCCAGCTGCGCACCGAGAACCCGAGCGCCCTCGCCCTGTCCACCACCGACCGCGGCCGCACCGCCCCCTGCCGTCTGGCCTGCTGGTTCGACGAGGACGCCCCGCGGCGGCAGACCTACACGATCCGGGCCGACGGCCCCTGGGGGCACGTCGAGGGCACCGGATGGGACGGCTTCGGCGCCCTCCTCGACGCCCGCCGCCGACTGGAGCCGCTCGGCTGGCTGCTCGCCGTCGCCGGGGCCCGCCGCGACGCGTGGCCCAGCGGGTTCCTGCGCGAGAGCGGCGGCGAGGAGGCCTACCTGCTCCTGCCGCCCGCCGCCGGCACCGAGCTTCCCGCCCTGCCGATCCTCGCCCCCGCCCCCGCGCACCTGGCGGCCACCGCCGCCGACCAGGAGGCCGCCCACCGCCGCTGGCTGGAGACGCCGCCGACGGCGATCGCCGCCCCCGCGCGGGCCGACGCGCCGACCCGGCGGAAGCGGTTCGCGTTCCGCGGCCCCCGTGCCGTAGAGTCGCCTTCGCCGACGCGGGGTGGAGCAGCTCGGTAGCTCGCTGGGCTCATAACCCAGAGGTCGCAGGTTCAAATCCTGTCCCCGCTACCAACCGACCGGGCCCGGTGCGCATCAGCGCACCGGGCCCGGTCGCTTGCCGTGCACCGAGGACCCCGACCGCCCTCCCGTCCGGCGCGGCCGCCCGTACGGCAGTGGGCGGGAGCGACGCATCGAAGGTGTCCATCGCGCGGTCCGGTGACAGCGGCGCCGACCGGCTCTAACATCGGCGCACAGCCGCGGTCGTCGCGACGAACGGGCGGCCGGCCGAGCAGTGGCCGGCCGCCTCGCGGGTCCCGGGGCGCGCCCCACCGCTGCCCCGGGGCCGTCCGCGCGGATCGCCGCCGGCGTGCCACCCGCCCGGGCGGCGCGGTGCCGCCCGCCGGACCGTCAGCGGCGCGCCCCGGCGGCGGGGACGGCGGTGACGGTGTCGTGGGGGCTGAAGGTGCGGCGGTAGGCGGCGGGTGAGACCCCGAAGGCCGTCCGCATGTGGGTGCGCAGCGAGTTGCCCGAGCCGAGGCCGGCCCGGTGCGCGACCAGGTCGATCGGCAGGTCGGTGGTCTCCAGCAGGTGCTTGGCGAGTTCCAGGCGCTGGGCGGTCAGCCACTGCACCGGGGTCATGCCGACCTCGTCGCGGAACCGCCGGGTGAAGGAGCGCAGGCTCATCCGCGCGTGCTCGGCGAGCCGGTCGAGGGGCAGCGGCTCGCCGAGGTGCTCCAGGGCCCAGGCGCGGGTGGCGGTGGTGCTGGCGACGGTGGGTTCCGGGACGGGCCGGTCGATGTACTGCGCCTGCCCGCCGTCCCGCCACGGCGGCACGACGCACATGCGGGCGGCCCGGTTGGCGACGGCCGCGCCGTGGTCGCGGCGGATCATGTGCAGGCACAGGTCGACGCCGGCGGCGACACCGGCGGAGGTCAGCACGTCGCCGTCGTCGACGAACAGGACGTCCTCGTCGACCTTGACGTCCGGGTAGGCCCGGCGGAACTCCGGGGCGAGGTTCCAGTGGGTGGTGGCCGGCCGGCCGTCGAGCAGGCCGGCCGCGGCGAGCACGTACGAGCCGGTGCAGATCGACACCAGCCGGGTGCCGGGCCGGATCCCGGCGATGGCCGCCGAGACCTCGGGCGGCAGGGGGCCGCCGTGGCCGAGCTCGGGCATGGCGTGCGTCGGCGGGACGATCACGGTGTCCGCGGCGGCCAGCGCCTCGGGGCCGGCGGCCGGCTGCACGGTGAAGCCGGCGTCGCTGAGGACGGGGGCGCCGTCGGCCGTGCAGACGGTGACCTCGTAGAGCGGGCGCCGCTCGGCGTCCTCGGCGCTGCCGAAGACGCGGGACGGGATGCCGAGCTCGAAGGGCGGGACCCCGGGCAGGGCGAGCACGGCGATCCGGTGCGGCCGGCCCGGTGCACCCGGCGTCCGCTTCCGCTCGCTCTCCGTCATGTCCATCCGTGATCCGGCCATGGCCAGATCCTGTCACATGGTGACCGAACGGCCAACACCGTGCCGGGCCCGGGTGCCGGATCGTTGACTGCGTCGCCGGGGGAGCCCGGCGCACGGGAACGCAGACGAAGGACGAGGAACAGACATGCGTGCGGTGGTCGTGGAGCAGTGGGGCGGACCCGAGAACCTGGTCGAGCGCGAGGTCGAGCGGCCCGAGCCCGGGCTGAACGAAGTCCTGGTGCGGGTGCACGCGGCCGGGGTGAACCCGGTGGACTGGAAGACCCGGGCCGGCGGCGCCCTCATCGAGTGGGGCGCGGTGCCGGCGGTCGGCTGGGACGTGTCCGGCACGGTCGAGGCCGTCGGCCCCGGCGTCGGGATCTTCCGCCCCGGCGACGAGGTCTACGGGATGCCGCTCTTCCCCCGCCAGGCCGGCGGGTACGCCGAGTACGTGGTCGCACCGGCCCGCCACCTCGCGCCCAAGCCCGCCAACCTGACGCACGTGGAGGCCGCGGCGCTGCCGCTGGCCGCGCTGACCGCCTGGCAGGCCCTGGTGGACGCGGCCGACGTCCGCCCCGGGGAGCGGGTGCTGGTGCACGCGGCGGCCGGCGGCGTCGGCCACTTCGCCGTGCAGATCGCCAAGGCCCGCGGCGCGTACGTCATCGGCACGGCCAGTGCCGGCAAGCACGACCTGCTGCGGGAGCTGGGCGCGGACGAGGTGGTCGACTACCGCGCGGTCCGGTTCGAGGACGTGGTCTCCGACGTCGACGTGGTGCTGGACGGCCTCGGCGGCGAGACTGCCGAACGCTCCCTGAAGGTGCTCAGGACCGGCGGCCGGCTGATCACCCTGCCCGGCCCGGACGACGTCCCGGCCGCTCCGGACGGCGTGCGGGCGTCCTGGGTCCTGGTCGAGCCGGACCACCTCGGCCTGCGCGAGATCGCCGCCCTGGCGGAGCGCGGCGCGCTGAAGCCCGTGGTCGAGACCGTCCTGCCGCTGGCGCAGGCGGCCAAGGCGCACGAGATCGGCCAGCAGGGCCGCACCACCGGCAAGATCGTCCTCACCGTCGACTGATCCGCCGCACCCGGGACCGGGGGCGCCGCCCCCGCCCGGGGAGTGCTCAGCCCGTCCGCCCGCCCTTCCCGACGACCACGAACTGGCCCATCATGCCGTCGTCCTCGTGGCGCATCAGATGGCAGTGGTACATGTACGGGCTCCGCGGGTCCGCGTAGTCGCGGAAGACCACGGCGAGGCGCACCGAACCGGACGGCGGCACGGAGACGGTGTCCTTCCAGCCGGCGAGTTCCGGCGGGGGAGGGCCGCCGTTGACGTCGAGGACCTGGAAGTGGTTGTCGTGGACGTGGAAGTTGTGCACCCGGTTGTGGGTGTTCGTCACCGTCCAGACCTCCGGGACGTCGACGGTGGCGGTGACGTCGATCCGCTCCATGTCCATCGGCAGGCCGTTGATGGTGTTGCCGTCGAGCTCGAAGGCGCGCGCCACCGCGGACGCCGTCACCGGCGGGGGGATCACGGCCAGTGCCGGGGGCGTCGCCGTGCCCGCGCGGAGCTGCGGTCGCGGGTCCAGGCGCAGGAGCTCGAACTCCTCGCCCTGGGCGGCTCCGGCGGACGGGCCGCGGCCCTTCCTGGCGGGCAGCGGGGCCGGGAAGGACCGCAGGGTGCGCGGCCGGCCCGCCTGCAGGCGGACGACGACCTCCGCCCGCTCCCCGGGGGTCAGGACGAGGCGGCGGAGCCGGACGGGCGCGGCGAGCAGCCCGCCGTCGGAGGCCACCATCTCGAACTCGCCGTCGTCGTCCAGACCGAGGTTGTAGATCCGCATCGTCGAGCCGTTGAGGATGCGCAGCCGCACCCGGTCGGTGGCCACCGGTGCGTACGCGCCCGTGATCCCGTTCACCGTCACCGTCGGGCCGGTCAGTCCCGTCCCGGCCTCGTCGCGTTCGTCCAGGGTGCCGTCGGCGTTGAGCTTCTTGTCCTGCAGGATGACGGGGAGGTCGTCGACGCCGTACTCGTGCGGCAGGGCGGCCCCCGCGCCCGCCCCGTCGTCGACGAGGAACAGACCGGCCAGACCGCGGTAGGTGTGCAGCTGGGTCGAGCCGTGCGGGTGCGGGTGGTACCAGAGGGTCGCCGCGGGCTGGGCGATCGTCCACGACGGCTCCCAGGCGGCGTCCGGGGCGATCGGCTGGTGCGGGCCGCCGTCGCACGCCGCGGGCAGGTGCATGCCGTGCCAGTGGACGGACGTCGGCTCGGGCAGCCGGTTGCGGACCCGCACGCCCACCGTCTCACCGGTGCGGGCGCGCAGCGTCGGACCGAGCAGGTCCTGCGAGTAGCCCCAGGTCGGCGTGGACCTCCCCGGCACGATCTCCGCCCGGCCTGGCCGCGCCTCCAGCGTGAACCACCGCACGCCGTCCTCCGTGCGGGACTCCGCGAGCGGCGGGACGGGCAGCCGCCGGTAGCCGGCGGGCCCCGGGCCCTCCGACGCCGCCCCGCTGCCCGACTCGCCGTCAGGCACCGCCCTGCCGGCCGGTCCGGCGACACAACCCGCCGTCAGGACCGGGGCGGAGACGAGACCGGCCAGCACCGCACGCCGCGACCACACACCCACCCGGCCACCTCACGACGCCGATCGGACAGGGAACCGCTCGACGGACACGCCGTCCGCGCGCCGTCGGCCGGCGCCGGCCCGACCCGACGAGGAGTTCGAAACTAACACCCGCCGAAGGCACCGGTCGTGGTCGAACCGGGCCGAGCCCACCGCTTGCCGCGGTAGACCACCCGTTCGTACGAGGGCCCGCCGGCCCTGCCCGGCGGGAACCACCACCGGTGGCGGCCCGTCAGCCGCCGGCCCGCGCCGCCCGCCAGGCCTCGCGGAGGGCGGACGGGATCCTGCCGCGGTCGTTGACCGCGTAGCCGCTCCGACGCGCCCAGGCCCGGACGGCCTCGTCGTCCGGCCCCTGCCGGACCCGGGAGCCCGGGCCGGACCCCGGTGCGGCGGGGACTCCTTCGAGCTCGTCCGCGGCCGCCCGCAGGAACGCGGACAGCGAAGGGTGGAGGCCCTCCGACGGGAGCTCCCCCTCGCTCCACGCCCCCACCGCGCCGGTGCGGGCGTCGAGGAAGCGCCCGGAGAACCCGTCGCACTCGGCGGTGATCGGCACCCACCAGCTGCGCCAGTTGACGTCGTCGCCGTCCGGCGGGTCGGACTCCTCCAGGGACTGCTTGAACCCGTGGACCCGCTCGATGTCCGTGAGGCCGAGCAGCAGCCCCCCGGTCGGCAGGACCCCCTCGTGTCCGAACGCCACCAGCGTCTCGCGGCCGCCGTCCGCCCGGAGCCGGCCGAGGCCGCTCGCCGCCAGCCACGCCCGCAGCTCCGGCGGGAAGACGACGCCCGTGCGGCGCTGCGCCGCCTCGATCGCCGCCGGGTCCCCCGGGCCGTCGAGCGCGGCGACCGCCTCCGGCGCGTGCCGCCGAACCCGGCGGACGATCCGCTCCCACTCCCGCAGGACGTCCCCCGGCTGTGATCCGCCCTCGTCCATGCCGCCCCCGTTCCTCCTGTCCTGACCACGGATCGGGTCAGGACAGGAGGCACGGTAGCCCACGACTCCGACACGTGAGGGCGCGGGGCGCGCCCGCTGAATCGCGCCCCGAGTGCCGGTCGAAGACTCCTGGGAGAGCTGGCTTCAAGGGCGCTCGGGTGGTCGATTCAGGGGCGCGTGGGGGCACCTGCGTGGCATCCGTACGCCTTCGACGACACTCCTAGGTGCGGCGGCGGGCGGTGATGACGCGCTGCAGCACGATGAAGACGAACAGCAGGGCGCCGATGACGATCCTCGTCCACCAGGAGCTGAGCGTGCCCTGGAAGCTGATGATCGTCTGGATGAGCCCGAGGACCGCCACGCCGAGGACGGTGCCGACGAGGTAGCCGGAGCCGCCGGTGAGGAGGGTGCCGCCGATGACGACGGCGGCGATGGCGTCCAGTTCCAGGCCGACGGCGTGCAGGCCGTAGCCGGAGAGCATGTAGAAGGTCAGCAGGACGCCGCCGAGGGCGGAGCAGAAGCCGCTGATCGCGTAGACGGTGATCCTGGTGCGGGCCACCGGCAGACCCATCAGCAGCGCGGACTGCTCGCTGCCGCCCAGCGCGTACACGCTGCGGCCGAACCGGGTGTGGTGCAGGACCACGAAGGCCGCCGCGGCGACCAGCACGGCGATGACGGCGCTGGGGGAGAGGAAGGTACCGCCGGGCAGCGGGACGCGGGTCTGCGCCATCGCGGTGTACGACGGGTCGGTGATGGAGATCGACTCGACGCTGATCGTGTAGCAGAGGCCGCGGGCGAGGAACATGCCGGCCAGCGTCACGATGAACGGCTGGATCTCGAAGGTGTGGACGACCCAGCCCATGGCCCAGCCCAGCCCGGTGCCGATCGCCAGCACCAGCGGGACGACGGCGAGGATCGGCCAGTGGTGCTGTTCCACCAGCCAGGCCGAGACCATCGTGGAGAGGGCGACGACCGCGCCGACCGACAGGTCGATGCCGCCGGTGAGGATCACGAAGGTCATGCCGACGGCGACGACCAGCAGGAAGGCGTTGTCGATCAGCAGGTTCAGCAGGACCTGGCCGGAGAAGAAGCCCTCGTACTGCACCGAGCCGACGCCGAACATCGCGACGAGCAGGACGGTGGTGACCAGCAGCGGGACGTGGCCGCGCAGTCTTGCGGCGAGGGTGGTGTTCATGCGCCCACCTTCAGATCGGCGGATGCGGGCTTCGGCTGCCGGCCGCCGTGCGCGGTGGTGCGACGGCGGGCGAGTTTGGCGCGGAACTGCGGCGACTGGATCAGGCAGACGGTGATGACCACGGCGGCCTTGAAGACCAGGGTGGTCTCGGGCGGGATGCCGATGGTGTAGACGGTGGTGGACAGGGTCTGGATGACCAGGGCGCCGAGCACGGTGCCGCCGATCGAGAAGCGTCCGCCGTTGAGCGAGGTGCCGCCGATGACGACGGCCAGGATGGCGTCGAGTTCGATCCACAGGCCGGCGTTGTTGCCGTCGGCGGCGGAGACGTTGGAGCTGATCATCAGTCCGGCGACGGCCGCGCAGACGGCGCTGGCGACGTAGACCAGGGTGGTCAGTCGGTGGGCGCGGATGCCGACCAGCCGGCTGGCGACGGGGTTGCCGCCGACCGACTCCAGCAGCAGGCCCAGGGCGGTGGAGCGGGTGAGCAGCACGGCCAGGGTGACGGCGGCCGCCGCGAGCAGCACCGAGAACGGGACGGTCAGCCAGTAGCCGCCGCCGATCAGCCGGTAGGGGTCGCTGGTGACGGTGATGATCTGGCCGTCGGTGATCAGCTGGGCGACGCCGCGGCCGGCGACCATGAGGATGAGGGTGGCGACGATCGGCTGCACGCCGATGCGGGAGACCAGCAGGCCGTTGACCGTGCCGAGGACGAGTGCGACGGCCAGCGCCAGTGCCACGGCGGTCAGGACGGTGGAGACGCTGCCGGGGTCGGCGGCCTCGCTGATGTGCAGGCAGGCCAGGGCGCCGGCGATGGCGACCGTGGAGCCGACCGACAGGTCGATGCCGCCGGTGGCGATGACCAGCGTCATGCCCAGGGAGACGAGGACCAGCGGTGCGCCGAAGTGCAGGATGTCGATCAGACTGCCGTAGAGGTGCCCCTCCTTGGTGTGGACGGCGAAGAAGTCCGGGGTGAACAGCAGGTTGGTCAGCAGCATGGCGACGAGGACCGCTGCGGGCCAGAAGAGCCGGTGTTTCGTCATCGCCGGGCTCCGCTCGCGATGGTCTCCATGAGGTGCTCCGGGGTGAGCGATCCGTCGTTGGCCAGTTGGGCGACCATGCGGTGGTCGCGCAGCACGCCGATCCGGTGGCTGAGGCGCAGGACCTCCTCCAGTTCGGCGGAGATGAACAGCACGGCCATGCCCTTCTCGGCGAGGTCCGCGACCAGTTTCTGGATCTCGGCCTTCGCGCCGACGTCGATGCCGCGGGTCGGCTCGTCGAGGATCAGCAGCTTGGGGTCGGTGATCAGCCAGCGGGCGAGCAGCACCTTCTGCTGGTTGCCACCGGAGAGGTTGCGCACCAGTGCCTCGGGATCGCCGGGGCGGATGTTCAGCGCCCTGATCCAGCGCAGCGCGTAGTCGTCCTGCGCGGTGCGCGACAGGGGCCGGAGCCAGCCGCGGGAGGCCTGGAGGGCGAGCACGATGTTCTCGCGGACGGTGAGTTCACCGACCAGGCCCTCGGACTTGCGGTTCTCGGAGCAGAAGGCGATGCCGTGCGCGACCGCGGCCTGCGGGGTGCGCAGCGCGGCGGGCCGGCCGTCGATCCGCACGGTGCCGCTGTCCGCGTGGTCGGCGCCGAAGAGCAGCCGGGCGGCCTCGGTGCGCCCGGAGCCGAGCAGCCCCGCCAGCCCCACGACCTCGCCGGGCCGCACGGTCAGGTCGTAGGGCTCGACCGCGCCGCGCCGGCCGAGCTTCTCCGCCCTGAGGAAGGGCTGCTCCGGCGCGGGCCGGTCCGTGCGGCGGCTCGCGGTCGCCAGCCCCTCCAGGTCGGCGAGTTCGGCGCCGATCATGCGGGAGACCAGCTGGACCTGGCTGAGGTCCCGGGTGAGGTACTCGCCCTCCAGCCGGCCGTTGCGCAGGACGGTCATCCGGTCGCAGATCTCGTAGACCTGGTCGAGGAAGTGCGAGACGAACAGGATCGCCACGCCCCGCTCGCGCAGCCCGCGCATGACGGCGAACAGCTGCGCGACCTCGTCGCGGTCGAGGCTGGACGTCGGCTCGTCCAGGACGAGCACCTTGGCCTCGACGTCCACCGCCCGGGCGATCGCCACCAGCTGCTGGACGGCGATCGAGAAGCTCTCCAGCGGGGCCGTGACGTCGATGTCCAGGTCGAGTGCGGCGACCGAGGCCGCGGCGCGGCGGCGCAGTTCGGACCAGTGGATCAGACCGCGGCGGCGCGGCTCACGGCCGATGAAGAGGTTCTCCGCGACCGACAGGTTCGGGCAGAGGTTGACCTCCTGGTAGACCGTCGAGATGCCGGCCTGCTGCGCCTGCAGCGGACCGGCGATCCGCAGCGGCCGGCCGGCCAGGGCGACCTCGCCGCCGTCCGCGGGGTGGACGCCGGTGAGGACCTTGATGAGGGTGGACTTGCCCGCGCCGTTCTCGCCCATCAGCGCGTGCACCTCCCCGGGGAAGAGCCGGAAGTCGACGTCGTCGAGTGCCAGCACGCCGGGGAACTCCTTGCGGAGCCCGCGTACTTCCAGGACCGGTTGCTGCATCGGTCCTCCTTTCGTGGTCGGTCGGGACCGGGGCGGCCGCCGCGCCGTGGGGCTGCGGCGCGGCGGGCGGCCCGGTGCGCCGGCCGGTCAGTACTGACGGGTCGGCAGCGCGGCGGTGGCCTGCTCGGGGGTGAAGGTGCCCTCGACGGTCTTGATCCGGCGCTCGACGCTCTCGCCGTTCTTGACCTTCTTCGCCAGTTCCATCAGCTGGTCGCCGAGGAGCGGGTTGCACTCCACATCGAAGTTGATCTTGCCCTGGGACATGGCGGTGAAGGCGTCCTTGACGCCGTCCACGGAGACGATCCTGATGTCGGTGCCGGGCTTCTTCCCGGACTCCTCGATCGCCTGGATCGCACCGAGCGCCATGTCGTCGTTGTGGGCGTACAGGACGTCGATCTTGGGCTGCGCCTTCAGGAAGGCCTGCATGACCTCCTTGCCCTTGGCCCGGGTGAAGTCGCCGGTCTGCGAGGCGACCACCTTGAACTTCGGGTCGCCCTTGATCACGTCGGCGAAGCCGGACTTGCGGTCGTTCGCCGGGGCGGAGCCGGTGGTGCCCTCCAGCTGGACGATGTTCACCTCGCCCGGCTTGCCCTGGTACTCCTTCACCAGCCAGTCGCCGGCCTTCTTGCCCTCCTCGACGAAGTCCGAGCCCAGGAAGGTGGCGTAGAGCGAGGTGTCCTCGGAGTCGATCGCGCGGTCGGTGAGGATCACCGGGATGTGCGCGTTCTTGGCCTCCTTCAGCACGGTGTCCCAACCGGACTCGACCACCGGCGAGAAGGCGATCACGTCGACCTTCTGCTGGATGAACGAGCGGATCGCCTTGATCTGGTTCTCCTGCTTCTGCTGGGCGTCGGAGAACTTGAGGGTGATGCCGGCCTTCTTCGCCGCCTCCTGGACGGACTTGGTGTTCGCGGTGCGCCACCCGCTCTCGGCGCCCACCTGGGCGAAGCCGAGGACGAGCTTGCCGCCCGGCTTCTTGCCGTCCGACGAACCGCCGGTGGACGAGCAGGCGGACAGGCCGACGATCATGACGCCGGCCAGGACGGCGGCAGCGGCTCTCTTGGACATCTGGGCTTCCTCTCGATGGTCCCCTCCGGGCCGGGGGCTGCGGAGCGGGCGGCAGGCAGCGGTCGGCGGAGGGACGGGTGTGCTGGTCCGGGCGGGCGGCAGCCGCCGGCCCGGGCCCTGAAGCGATCGGACGGATCGTCAAAGACGGTGTGAGGATGATCCTTCGGCGTACCGATGCGTCACCGGCGTGCGCTGGGGTGGGAGCACCGGCGTCTTCGCCCGATGATTGTTAGCGCTCACATATGGCGGGGGCAAGAGTGGTGCACCGCTTTATCGAATCTTGACCGCTGCGGGCCGGCCCGCTCGTCCGGTCGCCGACGGCGTCGGGGGTCCGGGACGTCGGGCAGGGGATCCGTGGCCGGCGCCTGCTGCACCGGTGCGGATGTCGCCCCGTTGGGTGTAGCGGGTCGCGAATGCCTAGGTGGTGCGGGGAGGGGCCGTTCCGGTGGCGACCGGTGGCGACCGGCGGTTGTGCGTCGGGAGCTGTCGGGCACCTTGACGCGGTCATACGGAGTGTTCATAGTGATGCCCGGCCGCCTCTGAGCCGAACTCTCGATCACCCCAGCTGCCTTGCGTTGCCGCCGGCTCAGATTGTTAGCGCTAACACTCAACTCCCGCCACCAGCAAAGGAGCCCACCCTTGGCTGCTCGAACACGGCTGCGCCGCGCCCGGCGCGCCCTGCTCGCGTCCGGGACCACCGCCGTCCTCGCCGCGGCCCTCCTCGCCGGCACGGAAGCAACCTCGCAGGCCGCCACCCAGGGGCCGTGCGACATCTACGCCGCGGGCGGCACGCCCTGCGTCGCGGCCCACAGCACCACCCGTGCCCTCTACGGCGCCTACAACGGAGCCCTCTACCAGGTCCGGCGCGCCTCGGACGGCGCGACCAGGGACATCGGCCCGCTGAGCGCCGGCGGCTACGCCGCCGCCGCCCAGGACACCTTCTGCGCCGCCACCACCTGCCTGATCACCGTCGTCTACGACCAGTCGGGCCGCGGCAACAACCTCACCCAGGCACCCGCGGGCGGGGCCGCGGGCGGCCCCGACGACCTCGCGCCCGCCACGGCCGCACCCGTGAAGGCCGGCGGACACCCGGTCTACGGCGTCTACGTGGCCGCCGGCACCGGCTACCGCAACAACCACACCTCCGGGATCGCCACCGGCGACCAGCCCGAAGGCATGTACGCCGTCCTCGACGGAACGCACTTCGGCGGCGGCTGCTGCTTCGACTACGGCAACGCCGAGACCAACAACCTCGACACCGGAAACGGCCACATGGAGGCCGTCTACTTCGGCGACAGCCGGATCTGGGGCACCGGAGCCGGCAACGGCCCCTGGGTGATGGCCGACCTCGAGAACGGCCTGTTCTCCGGCGCCGACGTCGGCTACAACGCCAACGACCCGAGCGTCGGCCACCGCTTCCTCACCGCCGTCGTCAAGGGCGGCCCGAACCAGTGGGCCATCCGCGCCGGCAACGCCCGCTCGGGAGGACTCTCCACCTTCTACAGCGGCGCCCGCCCCAACGCGTCCGGCTACAACCCGATGCACAAGGAGGGCGCCATCATCCTCGGCATCGGCGGCGACAACAGCAAATCCTCGAGCGGCACCTTCTACGAGGGCGTCATGACCTCCGGCTACCCCTCCGACGCCACCGAGAACGCCGTGCAGGCCAACATCAACGCCGTCGGCTACCAGACGGCCCCCGTCACGTCGAGCTCGCTCACCGTCGGCTCCCGCATCTCGCTCCGGGCCACCACCGCCTGCTGCACCGCGGACTCGCTGCGCCGCAACACCGACGGCACGGTGGCCATCTCGCCGATCAACGCCGTCAGCCCGGCCGCCGACAGGACCGCCGCGGGCTGGACCGTCCGCGCCGGACTGGCCGACAGCAGCTGCCTGTCCTTCGAGTCCGCCGCCGCCCCCGGCCAGTACCTGCGCCACTCCGGCTTCCAGCTCCACACCGCCGCGAGCGACGGCACCGCCCTGTTCATGCAGGACGCGACCTTCTGTCCGCAGGCGGGCCACAGCGGCCAGGGCTTCTCCTTCCAGTCGGTCAACTACCCGAACAAGTACCTGCGGCACTACGCCTACACCGGCTACCTCGCCGGCGACGGCGGCAGCAACACCTGGGACAACGCCACCAGTTGGAGCGAGGACACCAGCTGGCTCGCCGCCCAGCCCTGGTCCTGAGCCCCGTCACGGTCCTGAGGCCTGCCCCGGTCGTGAGGCCCGCCATGCCGCTCGGCGGGCCGGCACCGCCTGCTCCTCGGCGGTGCCGGCCCCGTCCGGACGTGACGCCCCGGCAAGAGGCTGCCGAATTTCGGTTATCGGCGCGGTGCGGGCGGATCTCCTGATCGTGCGGCCGATCACCCCGATCACCCCGGTCACCGCGGGCGGCGGCGGCCCGGTGCTGACCTTCTACGCCCTCCTCGCGAAGCCGGGAACTGGTGGGTCTTCCTGCAGTTCCAGACCGGTGGCCGCCTGCACACCGCGGCCGTCACCCTGCGGGTGCCGTAGCGCCTGTCCGGCGGGGCCGGGCCGTGGTGGGCCGGTCCGGGCCGGGGGCCCGGGGTCAGTACGGCTCTTCGCGCCACTCCAGGCAGGTGGGCCGCCGGCCGCTCGACCTGCTCCCGGACAGCACCGCGGAGGTGTGGGCCGCACACCCGGAGTACCACCGCGGCTGCCAGGTCGGCGAACGGGACGCCGGCCGGATGGACGACCCGGGCGCGGCCGGTGGCCAGGTTCACCGTCGCCGTCACGCCGTCGATCCGGGCCAGCCGCTTCTCGACCCGGCCGACGCACGCCGCGCAGGTCATGCCGCCCACGGCCAGGTCGGTGACCACGCGGCCGGTCGCGGCGCTCACCGGGCCGCCCCCGCCGCATGGCCCGGCATGCCGCCGCCCGGATGACCGGTGCCGGGCGTGCCGCCGGTGGCGGGCCGCAGCCCCGGTGCCACCGGGCCGACCGCCCTGCCCAGGGCGAACGCCCCGCCGAACACCAGGACGAGCAGCAGCACGAAGCCCGTCAGAACACGATGCGGCCGGGTACCCGGCTCCGAAGTCTCCACACCCCAGCAGTCGGGGCGGGGCGGCGGTGAGTTCCCGGGCATCCCGGATCGGACCGACCGGGGTGGAGCCGCACCGCGGTCACGCCGCCTTCGCCGCCGTGCCCGCGACGTCCCGCAGGAGGGGGAGGAGCAGCTGCTCGTAGGCGGTGAGCGGTCGGGCCAGCGTCCAGCTGACCAGCACCGCGCGGCGCTCGGGCGCCGGACGGACGCGGACTTCGGCGAGCACGCCGTGCCGGAGTTCCAGCCGGACGGAGCAGCGCGGCACCAGTCCGACGCCGAGGCCGATCCGGGCGGCCTCCTTGACGCCCTCGGTGCCCCACAGGTCGAGGGTGCGGGCGCCGGTCAGCTCCCAGCTGTGCAGCAGGTCGGTGAGCTGGCGGCGGGTCTGCGAGCCGCACTCGCGCAGCAGGAAGGTCTCGCCCGCCAGGTCGGCGGGGGTGACGGTCCGGCCCGCGAGCGGGTGGTCGGCCGGGCAGACCAGCAGCATGTCGTCCTCGGCGAGCCGCTCGGAGCGGTACCGGCCGGGCGGCAGCGGACCGCCGCTCAGTCCGATGCCCGTCCGGCCCTCCTCCAGCGCCTCGGCGAGCTGGTCGGCGGTGCCGATGGCGAGGTTGAACTGGGCGGCCGGCTCGCGGCGCCGCAGCTCCCGCAGGACGGACGGCAGGAACTGGCCGCTGACGGTGCTGGTGCTGCCGATGACCAGGGGCTCCGTCCGCAGCAGCGCCGCCGCCTGGACGGCCTCGACGGCGTGGTCGGCGACGGCGAGCACCTCCTTGCTCTGCGCGAGCAGGATCTCGCCCGCCAGGGTGGGGCGGATCTTCGGACCCGAGCGGTCGACCAGCTGGGTCCGCAGGGCTATCTCCAGGTTCTGCACCTGTTTCGACACCGAGGACTGGCTCAGGAACAGCACTTGTGCGGCGGCCGAGAACCCTCCGCACTCGATGACCTTCGCGAAAACCGCCAGTTGGTTGAGGTTCAGTCGCATCATGGCCTCGCTCGCGTCCGGAGGGTTGGGACACAGGGGCCGGCGCGGCAGCCGCGGTACCGGCCGGTACGGCAATGTACCGTGCACCGGGCCCGTGTCACAGGCGGTTCACCTGCAAGATCAACAGGTCGTGTGCGCCCGTTCTCCTTGCCCCGCACCCGGGTTGACGAGCGGTCGGGCCGGTCGGCGGCCGCCGCGACGCCCCCGGGTCGCGCCGGGCCCGGAACCCGGCGAATGGCAAAGGATTGGCAAAGGCGCGGGACGAAACCTCGATCCGGCCCTCTTCTCACGGTGACCGGCCCGCCCGTGGCCGGCAGTTCCTCGGGAGGTGGTCCGGTGCACGCTTGCCCCAGCGGTCGACCGGCAGTGCATTCCCCGTCCGGCGCATCCGTGCGGCGGACACCCGCCCAGTCCTCCGGCGTCCCCGTGCGCAGGACGCCCGCCCCGGCCGGCCGCCGCGCCGACGTCGCCGAGTCGGGCGACCGCCCTCCGCGGTGCAGGCCCGGCAGGCCGTGGAAGGAGGCGTCGTGGATTCACTGACCCTGCCCGGCGGCGGCCGCGGCGAACTCGTCCGGCGCCCGCCCTCCGCGCCCACCGACAAGCCCCGGCCGCAGGCCGGCCCCGGAGTCGTCCAGGCGGTGGCCCTCTCCGCCGTCCCCGGACCGCCACCGCCCGGACTCTCCACCGCGAAGGTCGTCGCCTACCTGCACGGACCCGAGCCCTACCTGCTGATCCCGGACCCGGCACCGAGCATGCGCCGCAACCTCACCCGCTGGCTGCAGGGCCGCGCGGCCGTGGTCGGCCCGGTGGTCTCCCGGTCCGACGCCGGAGCCTCGCTGCGCTGGGCCCGCACCCTGCTCTCGCTGTCTCCGCAGTGGCCGGACGGCGCAGGGGAACTCCTCTTCGTCGAGGACCACCTGGCCGAGGTGCTCCTGCTCCAGGACCCGCTGCTGGCCGGCCGCCTGTCGGCCAAGTGGCTCGGCCGGCTGAACGACCTGACACCGCGCCAGCGCGAACGGATGGAGCAGACCCTGCTCGCCTGGCTGGAGGGCGGCGGCGCCACCGAGGCGGCGGTGCTGCTGCGCATCCACCCGCAGACCGTCCGGTACCGGCTCCGCAAGCTGGAGCGGATCTTCGGCAGCAGCCTGCGCACCTCGCAGGCGCGCTTCGAGATCCTGCTGGCCCTGAAGATCCACGGCACGGCCGCCGAATGCGCGCGGCTGCGCCGCAGAGCGGAGGAACTGCCCCCGCACCGGACGTTCGGCCCCCGCCAGGACGTCCGCCGCAGCCGGTGAGTGCTGCGCGCGCCCCGACCGCCCCCGGATTCCGTGACCTTCGACCGGTGTCCCTGGCCGTCGCCATATCTGTCCATTGTTGATGAATTCACCGACGGGGCGCCCCCGCGTTCCGTAGGGTTTTCACCGCGGTCGTCGGGACCGTCCGAAAAGGAATTCCGGCGGCGGCCGGTGCGATCACCCTCTCCGGCGTGATAGGAAACCGATGTCATCTTCCAGGAAGAAACGCGGAACCGAGAAAGGCGTCTACGGCCTTCCCAGGGTGAGCCGTCTCCCGCGGTCGTTCGCCACGCTCGCGATCATCGTGGCCATGATGTCCACGGTGACCGCGCTGGTGGTCCCCGTCGTGAAGTCGGCGGGCTCCTACCGGACGCCGCAGGCGGGCGGCGCGTCGCCGGGAACGACGACGCAGACCGCGACGGGTCCGCTGACGGCGCTCGACCGGGACTTCGTCAAACGGGTCCGGCTGGCCGGACTCTGGGAGATCCCCGCAGGCCGGATGGCCCTCGCCAAGGGTGGCACGCCCGAGGTCAAGACCGCCGGCCAGCACCTGGTCGACGGGCACGCCGCGCTCGACCGGGCCGACCTGGAGGCGGCCGCGGCCCTGGGGATGGACGTCCCCAGCGAGCCGAACGACCAGCAGAAGGGCTGGCTGCAGCAGCTGGACGCGGCCCAGGGCGCCGAGTTCGACCGGCTCTTCGCGAACATCGTGCGCAATGCCCACGGGCAGGTCTTCGCGGTGGTCGCGCAGGTGCGCGCCAGTACCCAGAATTCCACCGTCCGGGACCTGGCAACCGTGGCGAATTCCACGGTGCTCGACCACATGACGGTGCTGGAGGAAACCCGGCTGGTCAATTACGGCGGACTTTCCGCGCTGCCCGCGGGATCCGCCTCGCCGAGCCCGAAGCCGGCCGGACAGCGCTGAACGAAGCCGTGGTCCGCAGCGCCGGACACATGCAGTAAATACCCTGTCCACCACTACCGAGAGTGCGAACATGAGGACTCACAAACGTGACAAGGCCGGGCGCAGAATGCTGGCCCTGCTGCTCGCCGGAGTGCTGGCGGTCGGCGGTGGCTCGGTCATCGCCGCGGCCGCGTTCGCCGGGCAGCGCCCCTCCAGGTCGCAACAGGCCAACGGGCAGACGGGCACGGTCGCCTGCGCGGACGTGGGCCTGGGTCTGACCGCGGTGCCGGACAACGCCCGTGCGGACGTCGACCGGGACCTCGCCGACCTCGACGTGCAGGTCGCGGACGCCTACCGCAGCCTCTCCGAGCCCGGCTCGGGGGGCGGCGAGAAGCGGGTCATGGGCGACCTGGCCGCCAAACGGTCCGACACCCTGCGCAAGCTCGCCGCGAGCGCCGGAAAGGACTCCGGTCTGCCGCAGGACATGTCCGGACTGGCGAACTGCGCCATCCGCAAGGACCTGGTGGTCGACGCCTCCACCAAGGACTACGCCAACGACGCGCAGAACGTCGCCGCGCAGAGCAAGAGCTCCGGCGGGTCGAAGTCCGGCCCCGGCCGCGGCTTCGTCGACATCCGCAACGTCGCCCCGAACACCGCCCGGCCCACCCGCAGCGGACCCGCCACCGGCACCTTCACCTCCCGCTGCGGACGCAACGAGAACCGCCACCTCAACCCCGACAACGTCATCGTCGCGCCCGGCGTCGGCAACGGCGCCCACCACATGCACGACTACGTCGGCAACCGCATCACCGACGGCTTCTCCTCCAACGGGAAGCTCGCCGGTGCCGGCACCACCTGCTCCAACGGCGACCAGTCGGCCTACTACTGGCCGGTGCTGCGGCTCCTCGACGGCACCAACGACAAGGACGCCAAGGCACCGGGCGGCGGCAAGGACAAGAACGTCGGACGCATCCTGCAGCCCGCCGAGGTCGGGATCACCTACAGCTCCCCGAACGGCAGCCGCGTCCAGCCGATGACCCGCTTCCTGCGGATCATCACCGGTGACGCCAAGGCGCTCACCAACGGGCCGGCCAACGCCCACGCCTCCTGGAGCTGCACCGGCTTCGAGGACCGCCAGCTCGCCGACAAGTACCCGATCTGCCCGGGCGGCAGCCGGGTCGTGCGGACGCTGAAGTTCCCGGACTGCTGGGACGGCAAGAACATCGACAGCGCCAACCACCGCACCCACACCGCCTTCTCCAAGAACGGCAGCTGCCCGCGGAACTTCCGGGCCATCCCCCAGCTGGTCGAGCGCGTCGCCTACGACGTGCCGTCCGGCGCCAAGTTCGCCGTCGACAGCTTCCCCGAGCAGCTCCACAACCCGATCACCGACCACGGCGACTTCATCAACGTGATGAACCGCAACCTGCTGGACCAGATGGTGAGTTGCATCAACGAGGGTCGCCGCTGCGGCTGATTCGTCGGGCCGCCCCGGGCTCACCCCGGGCGGCCCGGGCCGCGACCCCTCGCGCGGCCGGCCCGGTGGGACCGGGCGCCATTCGAGCAGAGCAAGGACACAGCCGGAGGGCTCAGCGATGTTGACAGGTCAAGGACGCCGATCCTGGCATTCGGCCGCAGGGCCGGCGCGAGCGGGCCGAGCGGCCCGAACACGCCAGGCGAACCGGTCGGACCGGGCCGCGCGCAGCGAGCAGGCACCCGCCGCGGTCGCGGCGGACCGGCCCGAGGCCGGCGGCCGGCAGCCCCGTTCGGTCTGGTCGTTCCTCCCCGTGCTGGCGGCGGGGCTCGGCCTCACGGCCGTCGCCGTCAACGGCGCACTGCAGGCCTTCCTCGGCATCGCCGCCGGGGTGCTCGCCCTGGTGTCGTTCACCTCCGCCGTGCTGTGGGGGCTGGCGGCGACCGACCGGCTGCTGCTGTACCCCGTCCATCGGCTCGCCGCCCAGGCGATCCACCGGGTGATGGGCATCAGCGGCGTGGTCTTCCTCGTCCTGCACGTGTGGATGAACCTGATCCAGGACCAGATCGGCGCCCTCGGCGCGTTCGTCCCCTTCGCCGACCCGCAGAAGCCGGTGCTCTACGGCCTCGGCGTGCTCTCCGGCTACGTGCTCCTCACGGTCGCACTCGCCGGCGCGGCCCGCGGCCTGCTGGCCCGCACCGGCGACTCGCGGCGCTGGCGGATCGTCCACGTCCTCGCCTACCCGGCCTGGGGCGCCGGCCTGGTCCACGGACTCAACGCGGGCCGGCTGCCCGCCACCTACATCACCGTCATGTACTGCGTGGCCGTGGTCGGCGTGATCGTGGCCCTCGGGCTGCGGATGGCCTTCCAGGACCGCGGCGCCCCGCGCCGCCCGGCCACCGCCGTCCGGCCCGACACGGCCGGCCGGCCGACGGTCGGGGCCGGCACCGGACGACGCAGGCAGGACGGATGAGCGGCGCCCCGATCGCCTGGCTCGGCCGGCCCGTGCTCTTCGCCGGCCTGGAGCACAGCGAGCAACTGGACTACCGCGAACACCTGGTCGTCCACGGCCGGCTGTCCCCGATGAAGGCCGAGGACCTCGCGGACCTCGCCGAGAACGTCGACCTTCGGGGTCGCGGCGGCGCCGGCTTCCCGTTCGCGAGGAAGCTCCGGGCCGTCGTCAAGTCGGCCGCCCGGCGCCGCACCCGCCCGGTCGTGGTGGTCAACGGAACGGAAGGAGAACCGAGTTGTCTCAAGGACGCGGCCCTGCTGCTGCGCACCCCCCACCTCGTCGTGGACGGGGCCCTGCTGGCAGCCGAGGCCCTGGACGCCGAGCAGGTGGTGCTCGGGGTCACCCGCGCCGACACCGAGCAGTCGCTGCGCCGGGCGCTGGCCGAGCGGCGGACGACCCGGGTGCCGGTCAACGTCGCCCGGCTGCCCGAGCGGTTCGTCTCGGGCGAGGGCAGCTCGCTGGCCCGTGGCATCACCAGCGGGATCGCCCTGCCGCGCGGCGGCAAGGTCCGGACGAGCGACAGCGGCGTCCGCGGCCTGCCGACCCTGCTGTCCAACGCCGAGACGTACGCGCAGCTCGCCGTCGCCGCCCGGTTGGGGGCGCTGCCCTACCGGGAGTCCGGCACCCCGTCGGAGCCCGGGACGGTCCTGCTCACCCTGGCCGGCCGCCAGGTGGTGGAGACGCCCCTCGGCGTCCCGCTCCCGCAACTGCTTGCGCTGTTCGACCTGGAGATCGGCCAGGGCGTGCTGACCGGCGGCTACCACGGCAAGTGGCTCAGCCCCGAGGCGGCCGGCAAGGCGACGGTCTCCCGGCAGTCCCTGCAGAGCCTCGGCGGGGCACTGGGCGCCGGGGCGCTCCTCCCGCTGCCGCACACCACCTGCCCGCTCGGTGAGGTCCTCCGGGTCGCTCGCTGGCTGGCGGACGAGACGGCGGGCCAGTGCGGGCCCTGCTACCTCGGTCTGCCGGCCTTGGTGAAGGAGCTGGAGCAGGTGGTGAAGGGCGGCGGCCGGCCCGCCCTGGAGGCCGTCGAGTCCCGGATGAAGGCGGTCACCGGCCGGGGTGCGTGCAGCCATCCCGACGCCGCCGCCCGGTTCGTCGCCTCGGCGCTGGAGGTCTTCGACGAGGACCTGCAGATGCACACCTACCAGTACGGCTGCGGCCGGCCCGTCCAGGACGTGCTCCCCATGCCGGTCATGGAGAGCGCCGGGACGATCGTCGTGGACTGGACCCTCTGCGAGGCGCACGGCCTGTGCACCAGCGTCCTTCCCGAGGTCATCAGCCTGGAGGCGGACGGCTTCCCCGCGGCCGGCGTCATGCCCGTCCCGCCGGAGCTGCTCCAGCAGGCCGCCCGCGCGGTCGACCGGTGCCCGGCGCTGGCCCTGAAGATCCAGTGATCCCCGCACCTCCCCGACCGAACGACCCCTGACCCACGACACCCCCTGTACCTACGACACCCCTGTACCGACACCCCCGACCCACCTGTACCTACGACACCCCTGACCGAACGACCTCGACCAGCGATCCCTCGAACAGCACCACCGATGGAAAGGCTAGGAAGATCTTGACGATGACCACGAAACGATACGGCCTCGTGGCGGTCTGCCTCCTGCTGGCCGGCCTCGTGCTCATGGCGGCCTTCGGGAGCGCCAACAGCAGCGCCAGCCCGTCCAACGGCAAGGCCGACACCGGCCAGTTGGCCGCGGCGGGCGGCACCCCGGCCCCGGCGGGCGGAGGCGGCGCCTACGGCGACTACGGGTCCTCCGCGCCGGCGGGCACCGCGGGCAAGCCGGGAGGCCAGCTGGCCGTCCGCGTCGACGAGAAGCTCGGCCCGGTGCTGACGGACGGCGAGGGCTTCACCCTCTACCGCTTCGACAAGGACACCGCCAAGCCGCCGGCGTCCAACTGCGCGGGGACCTGCGCCACCACCTGGCCGCCCGTGCTGAAGGACGACGCCACCACGGCGGGCACCGGCGTCGACGCCGGCAAGCTCGGCGAGATCACCCGGGCCGACGGCTCGCGGCAGCTGACGGTCGGCGGCTGGCCCGCCTACCGCTACGCGCAGGACTCCGCGCCCGGTGACACCAAGGGCGAGGGCGTGGGCGGCACCTGGCACGCCCTGGCTCCGGACGGGAGCAAGGCCAAGGCCGGCGGCGCCACCGCGTCCGCGCAGCCGACCGCCATGCCGTCGATGACCCAGCAGGCCCCGGCCGGCGTGCAGATCTCGATCTTCAACCACCCGCAGCTCGGCCCGATCATGGTGGACGCCAACGGCATGACGCTCTACCACTTCGGCAAGGACACCGCCTGGCCGATGAAGTCCAACTGCGAGGGGGAGTGCCTCAAGACCTGGACGCCCGCGCCGCCGGTCGACCCCAAGAAGATCAAGGGCGTGGACCCGAAGCTGATCGGCAAGATGCAGCGCTCGGACGGTTCCTGGCAGCTGAGCATCAACTGCACGCCCGCCTACCTCTACACCGGTGACAAGAGCGCCGGCGACGCGCTCGGGAACGGCCTGGCCAACGGCCTGTGGACGGCCATCAACCCGCAGGGCAAGGCGGCGGCCGGCAAGTGAGGGCCCTGAGCGCGGCCCTCGAGCCGCCCGGGGACGGCCGTTCCGTCCGCACCGCGCTGAAGTGGTCCGCGCTGGTCCTCCTGCTCCTCCTCGGGGTCTTCGAACTCCTCTGGGGGCCGGGAGGACTGGCCGGCACCTCGCAGGCCGCCCAGCGCCCCGCCGACAACTCGGTGGAACTGCTGGCCCGGCGGATCGGCTGCACGGCCGAGATCACCGCGGACACGGCCGACCTCCGCCAGGGACTGTGCACCTCGGGCGGCGAGGAGATCTGGATCGCGACCTTCCCGGAGGCGCGGGCCCAGCAGGCCTGGATCACCGAAGCCGAGGCCTACGGCGGGTCCTATCTGGTGGGCGACGACTGGGTGGTGGTGCTCTCCGACGCCACCGCGGACCAACTCCACGGCCTCCTGGGCGGAAAGGTGGTGAACGGGGCCGACCACAGCGGAACGCACGAGCACACCGGCGGGGGGTAGCCGGGCACGCACAGCAACCAGAGGGCGGGGTCACCGCCGGCAGCGGCCGGGGGTGACCCCGCCCTCTTGCACGCGTGTTGTCGCTGTGCGCTGCACGGGATGTGTCGGAGCGTCACCCAAATTGCTGACACTCTGTCACACAAGAAGCCCGCCGGGGGCGCTCAACCATGCAAATGCTGTATGAACTTTCCGCACTTTTCGCGGCCGTTCCACTTGACGCGGTCGCGCCAGAGTGTCGGCCGACGCGCCCACCAGCGGTGGGAGCGCGTCCGGCGGCATCGAGACGCAGCCGTGACGCGATGCACGCGATTCCCCCACATTCGGATCCGGAATCGTCCGGCGCGCTGCCGTTTTGAAGACTGTTGCACTGAAACCCGTGGGACTGGTGTGCTGTGGCCCTTCCGCCACACCGTCCCGACGGCCCCAGCAGCGAAACGCCGTCGATGCCTTTCGTTCAGGCAGTTCCCCGTCCCGGCCCGTGCGGCCGACACGCCGGCCAGGCCCCGCGAACTCCCCCCGTGAGAAGGCCAGAGCTGAGGAGGAACAGGGTGACCCCTCGTACCAGTAGTACCCCCGAGTCCGGTTTGAGCGCGCTGAGCGACGCCGAACTCGCGGAGGCGATCGCCGCCCCGACCCCGACCGGAACCTCCCGCATCCGGGAGGTGATGGCCGAGGTGTTCACGCGGCACCACGGCGCGGTGCTCGCCTACGCCCGCCGCTACTGCCGCGACCTGCAGACCGCGCAGGACCTCGCCGCCGAGGCCTACGCCAGCACCTACCACTCCGTCGCCCGCGGCCGAGGGCCGCGGCACGCCTGGCGCCCGTACCTGAAGGCGTGCGTCCGCCGGACGGCGATGGAGTGGAGCGCCCAGACCACGGACCGCGTCCTGCTGCCGGAGGACTTCCACAGCTGGGCCGACCACCTGGCCGACGAGACGGCCACCGAGGGTGCGCAGCTCGCCGCCGAGGAGGCGGAGCTGATCGCGCGAGCCTTCCGCGCCCTGCCCGAACGCTGGCAGGTGCTGCTCTGGTTCTTCGTGGTGGAGGGCGAGTCCGCCGCCACCGTCGGCAAGCGGATGAGCATGACGCCGAGCGGGGTGCGCTCCCTCGCCGCCCGCGCCCGGTCCGGGCTGCGCGAGGCGTACCTGCGGGCGCACGTGGACGAGGGCACCGGCCTGGAGTGCCGCTACTTCACCTCGCTGCTGGCCGGCGCCGTGCGCCGCCCGGGCCGGCGGCGCGGACGGGAGCTGGCGCGGCACCTCGACGAGTGCCTGAGCTGCGGCCGGGTGGCCGAGGAGTTCCGCCAGGCCAACCGCCGCATCGTCACCTCGTCCCTGATACCCATCGGGCCCGAGGCGGTGGCGCCCTGCTGACCCCGGCGGGCCGCCCGGCCGCCACGGTCGCCGCCGGTGCCGGCCGGGCCCGCACGGGCGGCACCGGCGGCCCGTCCCCGCGGTCGCGCTCCCCGGGCGGCGCCGGGGGCGGATCCCCGCCGGCCCGTCAGGCCCGCAGCACCCCCGCTCCTGTGTCCGACGAGGTCGGCACGACTCGCTCACATTGTCTGACGGTCCATCAACATTCTTGCTTGGACGGTCGATTACGAGATCGCATCGGTGTCCCTCGGGGGCCGGGAAGCGCCGGAGCCGGAGGATTCCGCGCTGCTAGTCTCGCGGCACATCCAGATCGGCACGCTCTGTGACCGGCCGGATGCGTCCAGGGGGTGGGGCATGGCAGCGCCGGTGCTCGTGGTGGACTTCGGGACGTCCTCCTCGGCCGCGGCCGTGGTGGCGGACCGGGGCGAGCGGCTGGTGAAGGAGCCGTCCAGCGGACTGCTGTCGTGGCCGTCGGCGGTCTCCGTCGGCGAGGACGGCAGACTGCTCGTCGGGTCCGCGGCGGAGAACCGCAAACGGGCGGAACCGGGCTCCTACCGGGACGAGTTCAAACGCGACCTCGGCGAACGGGCCCCGGTCCCGCTCGGCGGCCGGCTCACCAAGGCCGAGCTGTACTGGCCCGAGCACCCCGACCCGCTCGCCGAGGGCCGCCGCGTCGCGGACCGGGTCATGACCGCCGGCGGCGGCACCCGCCTGATGTACGACCTGCGGCCGGTCTGCAGCCTCGTCGGCGCGGCCGCCGGACAGCTCACCGAGCAGGACTTCGCCGACCTCACCGCCCTCGCCGCCGTCGAACCCGCCCTGCTCGCCAAACGGGCCGCCCGCGGACCGTACTTCACCACCCGCCCCTACCCCGACCTGCCCGTCCCCGCGGACCGCCGCGCCCGGCTCTTCGGCCTCCTCGCGGGCTACGGCCTCACCCTCGCCTGCGGGCTCGTCCGCGACGGCGTCCACCGGCTGCCCGAGCTGCGCACCGAACTCGACCGGCGCAGCGGCCTCGCCGACTTCCGCCTGCTGCTCGCCGACCACTTCGGGGCCCGCGCCGACCTCCTCAAACTGCGCCGCATCGTCGACCGCGCCCACACCCTGCCCGCCCTCCTGCCGCCCGCCACCGACGCCGCCGCGGCCCGCGACCGGGCCGCCGTCGACCGGGCCGTCGGCCGCTTCGTCGACCTGGAGGTGCAGCAGCACGCCTTCCGCGAACTCACCGTGCTACGGGACTGCTACGACGGGCGCCTCACCGGCCTCTCCGACCCCGACCGGCTCGAACTCCGCCGCGTGGCCGGCGAGTACGGCACCGACCCGGCCGCCCGGCTCGGCCTCCCCGCCGGCACGCCCCGCCCCGAACTCCACCACCGGGCCGTCACCCGGCTGGCCCACTGGGCGGCGATGACCGCCGAGCCCGCCCACTCCGGACCCGACCGGCGCGCCTGCCAGGTGCTGCGCCGCAGCCTCGAACGGCTCGTCGGCGACCTCGCGTCCCCGTGAACGGCCCGCACGGCCGGCCGGATGCAACCGGTGCCGCCCGGAAGCACGTCGGTAGCCGGGGAAGGGAGCGCGGATGGACTGGGAACTGGACGTCACGCACGACGAGATGGTGCCGCTCGGCCTCGACGGCGGCAGGTCGTTGCTCCGGGTGGTGCCGCCGGCCCCGGGGTGGCCGGCCCGCGGCCCCGTGCTGCGGCTGGTGATGCCCGCGGCCCGCCCGGTCGTGCGGGTGCGCCGGAGGCACGACACCGCCGACGGCCCGGCGACGCACCTGGAGCTCGTGCCCACCGTGCACGGCGGGCGGCGGTGCACGCTGGAGTTCCCGGTGGACGGCGAGGCCGACGCCGCACGCTTCGAGCTGGACTGGGAGGTCCGGCGCGCACCGGACGAGCGGGAGACGGCAGGGGACGGGCAACTGCTGACCCGGATCCACCTCGTCGCACCCGCTCCGGACGGCGGCGACCACCTGCTGGCCTCCGCCCTGCTGAGGCTCACCTGGTGCGACCCGCGGGACCGGGAGTCCCGCGGCCTCCTGCTGCGGCAGGCCGCGGCCGACGAGTCCCTGCCCGCGACCGCCCGCGCCGCCCTCGCCGAGCTGGCCGAGGCCGACCGGGCGGCCGTCCCTGCCTGCTCGTACTGCGTCCTGCGGTGGGAGCTGCGACTGCTCGACGCGGCCCACCGGGCCCGCGAAGCCGTCCGCGCCCACCCCCGCCTCGCCGCCCTGCCGGACCTGCTCGACACCTCGACCGACGACCGCACCTACCGTCGCCCCTGCGACTGCCTACGACAGAACCCCGGCCGGACCGGACTCGCCCCCGAGGTCCCCGAGGACGACCTCCGCCGCGCCCTCGCCGCGGCCCGAGCCCGCCACCTCGCCCACTCGGCCGGACCTCCGACCCCGTAAGCCCCTTCTGCTCCCCTCACCGGGCGCCGGGCGGCGGCCGGCCCGGCCCGTGGCTCAGCGGCAGAGTTCGGTCTCCTGCCCCATCCGGGACAGCTTCTCGGGGTTGCGGACCGCGTAGAGGCCGGTGACCAGGCCGTCCTCGAAGCGCAGCGCCAGGACGGTGTCGAGCTCGCCGTCGAGCCGCAGCACCAGCGCCGGCCAGCCGTTGACCTGGGCCGGCTGGAGCGCCCGGTCGGCGGTGAGCCTGCCGAAGCCGGCGGCCAGCAGCCGGGCCACCTTGTCGGCGCCCACGACCGGCCGGAGCACCGCCTGCTTGATCCCGCCGCCGTCGCCCAGCAGGACGACGTCCGGCGCGAGGACGTCGAGCAGGCCCTGCAGGTCGCCCGTCTCGGTCGCCCGCCGGAACGCGTCCAGTGCGTCCCGGGTCTCGGCCGGGGACACCGCCCCGCGCGGCCGCCGCGCCGCGACGTGCGCCCGCGCCCGGTGCGCGATCTGGCGTACGGTCGCGGGGCTCTTGCCGACGGCCTCGGCGATCTCCCCGTACTCGAGGTCGAACACCTCGCGCAGCACGAACACCGCCCGTTCGGTCGGCGCGAGCGTCTCCAGCACCAGCAGCATCGCCATCGAGACGCTGTCGGCCAGTTCGACGTCCTCGGCCACGTCCGGTGCGGTGAGCAGCGGCTCCGGCAGCCAGGACCCGACGTAGGACTCCCGGCGCCGGCCGAGCGTCCGCAGCCGGCCGAGCGCCTGCCGGGTGGTGATCCGGACGAGGTACGCGCGGGGCTCCCGCACCTCGGCGAGGTCGACGCCCGCCCACCGCAGCCAGGTCTCCTGCAGCACGTCCTCCGCGTCCGCGGCCGAGCCGAGCATCTCGTACGCGACGGTGAACAGCAGGTTGCGATGCTCGACGAACGCCTCGGTCGCCGGATCCGTCCCCGCCGGGGCCCCGCTCCGCCCGCTCTGCCCGTTCTCCACCGGCTGCTCCTGCCCGCTCGCTCGCGTCCGCGTCACGCCCACAGGACGCCGCCCGCGGCCGCCGCGTGACACCCGCGGGACGTGGCGCTCGTCACACCGACGGGCCGTCACGCGGGCCGGGGCGGCGGCATCTTGTGGTCGCCAGTGCACACCACGAGTGAGGACGACGTCATGGACGCCCGGTTCAACCTGTTCGAGAACGAGCTCGCCGCGAAGTTCGCCAAGCGGTTCGCCAACGCCGGCCTGGTGATCCACCAGTCGCCGCTGCCGCGGACCACCCAGGAACTGGTCTCGCTGCGGGCCAGCCAGATCAACGGCTGCGGCTGGTGCATCGACATGCACACCAAGGAGGCCACGGCCGCCGGCGAGGACGCCGCCCGGCTGCACCTGGTCGCCGCCTGGCGCGAGTCCACCGTGTTCACCGAGGCGGAGCAGGCCGCGCTCGCGCTCGCCGAGGAGGGCACCCGGCTCGCCGACGCCCACGAGGGCGTGTCCGACAGGACCTGGGCCCTGGTGCGCAAGCACTACGACGACGACCAGATCGCGGCGCTGGTCGCCCTGGTCGCCCTGATCAACGCGGCCAACCGGCTCGCCGTGATCGTGCACCAGAAGGGCGGCTCCTACGAGGCCGGCATGTTCGCCGCCGCCCTCGGCTGACCACCGACCTGAACGGCCCCGGACTGCCGCGAACGGCCCCGGACCGGCCCGGTCCGGGGCCGGTTCAGTCCTCCGGGACGAGGGCCGGCGTCCACCGCCCGCCGCCGGGGCCGGTGGTGCCACTCGTTCGCGTCCGGCCCGGCGCGGCAGCTCGGGGATGTGCGCGCCGGAGCGCCCGCATCGGTGTCAGGCTGGGCGCCGTGAAGTACATGGTGCTGATGTACGCGGACCCGGCGGCGACCGCGGCGATGACGGCCGAGCAGCGGGCCGAGGTGTTCGCCCGGCACGAGGCGCTGCACCGGGACCTGGCGGACTCCGGCGAGCTGCTCAACGGTGCCGGGCTGGCCTACCCAGCGGACACCACCACGCTCCGGCCGGCCCGCGGGGACGGCGGGGTCGGCGGGGACGGCGGCGCGGTCGCGTCGGACGGGCCGCTCACCGCCGCGGCAGAACAGCTGACCGCCTACTACGTGCTCGACTGCGCGAGCCCGGAGCGGGCCCGCGAGATCGCCGGACGGGTGGTCGACTTCCACGTCGTGGCGGTCGAAGTGCGGCCCGTCCACGACTCGTTCGGCATGGGCGCGGCCGACGGCACCGGCTGATCCGACGGCAGCGGCTGGGCCGACGCCCGTCAGACGGGCTCGATCCGGCGGCGCAGCAGGCAGAACTCGTTGCCCTCCGGGTCGGCCAGGACGTACCAGCTCTCGGTGCCGGTCTGGCCGACGTCGGCGTGCCGGGCGCCGAGGGCGAGCAGCCGCGCCAGTTCGGCCTCCTGGTCGCGGTCGGTGGCGCTGACGTCGATGTGCAGGCGGAGCTTCGTCGGCCGGGGGTCGGTGGTGGGGCCGATGACGAGGGTGGGCTGCGGGCCGCCGAAGCCGGTGCCGGGCGGCCCGATCTCGATGCTCCCGTCGTCCTCGCGGCCGAGTTCGACGTAGCCGAGGACCTCGCTCCAGAAGGCGGCGAGCAGGCCGGGGTCGGCCGCGTCGAGGACCAGCTCACTGATGCGGCATGCCATGCCGTCAGTGTACGGCGACGACCCGGGTCCCCGGCCCGCCCGCGGTGTGCCGCGGGACGCTCCGTCAGGCGCCGGTGGTGCCGTCGACGAGCTCGCGGAGGATGTCGAGGTGTCCGTTGTGCCGGGCGGTCTCCTCGGTCATGTGCAGCAGGATCCACCGCAGGTCGAACCGGCCGCCGTCGCCGCGGGTGCGCTTGGCCACCGTGTCGAGGGGGTGGGCGGCGACCAGCTCGCGGTGGCGGGCACACGCGGCCTCGTACTCGGCGAGCAGCTCGTCGAGCGGGCGGTCGACGGCGATCCGCATCTCCCGGTCGGGGTCCTCGTCCGTCCAGGGGCCGCGGTCCTCCTCGCCGAGGAACATGACCTCGAACCACCAGTGCTCGACCCACCGGAGATGGTTGATCAGGCCGGCGAGGGTCATCAGGGGCGAGCCGGGCAGCGGAGCGCGCCGGGCGTTCTCGGCACTGACTCCCTCGCACTTGGCCCGTGCGGTGGCGCGGGCGTAGTCGAGGAAGGTGGTGAGCTGGGTGCGCTCGTCCAGGGCCGCGGGTACGTCGGTTCGTGTAGTCATCGACTGGATGATCTTCCATGCGGCGCCCGCCTGTCCAGCGGTTTCGCACACCCGCAGAACCGATCCCTGCTCGCCGCAGGCGATCTGACGGAGCCTCCGGGGACCGCACGCCGGCCGCGGAGAAAAGGGGTGACGCGGCGGCGGTGCGCACCGATAGCATCCGCCCTGCTCACCCACCCCGCCCCCGTAGAGGATCCGCATGTCCGTACCCGCACCGCAGCTCCCGTCCGACCCGTCCGCGACGGTTCCCGACCCGTCGGCGGCGGCTCCCGGCCCCGGCGGGGGCTTCGCCGCGGGGCCGTTCTGCCGCTGCTGCGGCTCGGTGCCGGCCGTGCAGGCCACCGTCCGCGGCCACCAGGGATTCCTGGTGGTGATGCGCTTCCTGAAACTGCGCGGCCCGTTCTGCCGCGACTGCGGCACCGCGGTCTTCCGGGACATGACGGCGAAGAGCCTCTGGCAGGGCTGGTGGGGCATCGCCTCGATGGTGATCAACCCGGTCACCATGCTGGTCAACCTGGTGGCCCTGGCGAAGATCCGCAGGCTGGCCCCGCCCGTCCCGGGCGCCCCCGGTGTCCCGCTGACGCCGGGCCGGCCGCTGCTGCGGCGGGTGGAGATCCTCGGCCTGCTGCTGCCGGTGCTGGTCGTCGCTGCCGTTGCGTTCGCGGCGCAGCGCGACCCCGACTACGCCGACGTCGGCGACTGCGTCAACAACACCGGCAGCGACTACCGGCCCGACCTCAGCGTGGTCGACTGCTCCGGCTGGGACGCCGAGTTCCGGATCATCGCCCGGTTCGAGGTGTCCGACGCCGACGTCTGCAAGGGCTACCCGCAGACCGACGCCGCGTACGTCCAGGAGCGCGGTTCGAAGGTCTACACGCTCTGCCTGAGCGAGGTCCGCTCCTCCTGAGCCCCGGGGCCACCGTCGGGACCCCACCGTCGGCGCGGGCCCCCCCGGCCGGGGGCGCCGCCAACCCGGGGACACACG
>NZ_JBFBDW010000005.1:179922-255509 GCF_040683455.1 Kitasatospora sp. NPDC093679 | reverse complement strand
TCCGAGTACGTCCAGTACGAGGACTTCCGGCCGGCACGCCGACAGCACGCACCGGACGCCGCTCCTTGACGGGCGAAGGTTGCCCGACGCGGCACTAGTCGTCCGCGGGGTGCGGGGCGAGCTTCTTGTGGCCCTTGGTGGCGATGCGCTGCTCGCAGAGGGAGGCCAGGACGGCGTACGCCTCGGGCCCCATCAGTTCGGTGAGCTCCGCGCGGTAGCTGACGTACACCGGGTCCGGCGCGCCGTGCGCCTCCGGGCTGCCGGTGCACCACCAGTGCAGGTCGTGGCCGCCCGGCCCCCACCCGCGGCGGTCGTACTCGCCGATGCTCACCTGCAGGTAGCGGGTGTCGTCCGGCCGGTCGATCCAGTCGTAGGTGCGCCGGACGGGGAGCTGCCAGCAGACGTCCGGCTTGGTCTCCAGCGGCTCGCGGCCCTCCTGCAGGGCCAGGATGTGCAGCGCGCAGCCCGCGCCGCCGGGGAAGTCCGGGCTGTTGCGGAAGAGGCAGGCGCCGTCGATCCGCCGGGTCTGCCGGTCGCCGTCCTCGTCGAGCATGGTGATGCCGCCGTCGAGGCGGATCCGGCCCTTGGCGTCGGTGCCGTGCGGATGGTTCTCCCAGATCTCCGGGGTGAGCCGGGCGGCGTGGCCGGCGACCCGCTGCTCGTCCTCCTCGTCCGAGTAGTGGGCGCCGAGGGTGCAGCAGCCGTCGGAGGCGCCGCGGCCCTCCTGGATGCCGTGGCACCCCCGGCCGAAGATGCAGCCCCAGTTGGAGGTGAGCCAGGTGAGGTCGCAGCGGAACACCTGCTCCTCGTCGGCCGGGTCGGTGAACTCCGCCCAGGCGCGGGGGAAGTCCAGCGGGACCTCGGGCCGCACGGTCGGCATCGCGAGGTCGACCACCGTCGAGGCCGGCTTCGTGCCGTTCTTCTTCGGCTTCTTGTGCTGTGCGGTGTCTGCTGCTGCCACGCTGCAAGGGTATGGCCTCGGCTGCCGTTTCCCGATGCCGCCGGAGCCGCGCACCGGCGGCGCACCTGCCCCGCACCCCGCCCGCACGGGCCGTGCACCGGCCGTGCGCACCCGTCCGCCGGGTCGTGAAGGCAGGGTGAAGAGGCTCACCGCGGCACGGGCCGCCCCGCGCCCGGGGCCTAGGATGGCGGGCTGCAGACGGCTGCGTGCGGGGACGGGACGCGACGACGGGGGACGGGGATGGCCGACAGGGTTCTGCTGAAGCCTTGGGAACTGCACGGCGAGGGGCGGGAGTTCGAGACCGTCTCGAACGACTTCGCGCGGGCCGCGCTCGACCTGGAGAACGGACTGGCCGCGCTCGGCACCCCCTGGGGGCGGGACGAGCCGGGCCAGGGCTTCGGCCAGGTGTACGAGGGCGCCCGGGAGGGCGTGCTGGCCGGGCTGCAGGGCCTGGCCGACCGGCTCGGCGGCGTCGGAACCGGCCTGCACACCATGGCCGACAACGCGGAGCAGAACGAGCAGGGCAACCGCGACGCGTTCCGGGCGGTCGGCCGGGGAACCGGCGCCGCTCCCACCGCGCTCTGAGTCGACGGACCGTCAAGCCGCACCACCGAAGGGGGACCACATGCCCAGGAACCTGCCCGAGGAGCTGGCTCCGGTCATGGCCCGGCTCGGCCGCCACTGGCCGGAGGCCGACGAGGACGCACTGCGCCGCGCGGGCGGCCTGTGGCGCGAGTTCGGCGCCGAGGCCGAACGGCTGGGCCGGCGCGGCGTCTCGGCCGCCGAGCGCGTCACCGGCGAGAACTCCGGCCCGGCCGTCGAGGCCTTCGCCGAGCACTGGCGCGGCTTCAGCGGCGGCGGCCGCGGCCACCTCGACGACGCGCACGGCGCCGCCGAGTCGCTGGCCGGCGCCTTCGACAGGGCCGCGGCGGCCGTCGACGACTGCAAGGCCCGGCTGATCGCCGTCCTCACCGAGCTCGCCGAGGAGATCGCGGAGGCGGACAAGGCGGAGGCCGCGGCCGCCGCCCAGGTGAAGGCCGCGCAGGGGGAGGGCCTCTCCGGTCTGGTCGGGCAGGTGGTCGGCACGGCGAAGGGCGCGGCCGCCGAGGCCGGCGAGGCGATCGCGGTCGAGGCCGCGAAGATCAAGGTCAGCGCGCTGCTGGCGGAGCTCGGCCGGGAGATGAAGGACGGCCTGCAGGCGGCCCTGAAGGAGCCCGCCGTGACGGCCCTGGAGCGCATCGCGCAGGCCGACGGCGCCGGGAAGCACGGGCAGTTCCGCACCCTCAGCGCCGCCCGTTCCGGCGGGGAGATGACCGGCAAGCTGCTCGGCACCGCCGTCGGCGGTGCCGCCGCGGTGGCCGGGGTCAGCGGGGTCTCCGCCGCGCTCAACCCGGACGGCACGGTCGCCACCGACGCGCAGGGCCGCCCGGTGCTGGTCGGCGCGGACGGCAAGCGGCTGCCCGCGGTGGACGGGGTCAGCGTGCAGGTCGGCGCGGACGGCCGCCCGGTGCTCGGCACCGACGGCAAGCCCGTGCTGCTCGACGCCGCGGGCGCCCCGGTGGCGGGCCTCGCGCTGGGCGCCGACGGCAAGCCGCTGACCGACGCCCGGGGCAAGCCGCTGACGGTCGGCGCCGACGGGGTGGTCGGCGACACCGGTCTCTCCCTGGCCGTCGGCAAGGACGGCCGGCCCGTCCTCGACGCGCACGGCCGCCCGGTCATGCTGGACGCGGAGGGCAACCCGGCCGCAGGCCTCGCCGTGGGCAAGGACGGCAAGCTGCTCACCGACGCCGACGGCAGGCCGCTGGTCGCCGGGACGGGCCGGGACGGCCGCCCGCTGGTGGACGCGGCCGTCGGCCCCGACGGCGTCCGGCTCGGCGCGGACGGCCTCCCGGTGGCCGCCGCCGACCTGGGCACCGGCCCGGGCGGGCACGGCGTCCCCGGTACCTCCGGTGACCCGGACGGCCTCGGCGGCCCCGGCGACCGGACGGCCGACGGGCCGACGGGCACGACGAGGAACGGTCCCGGCCGGACCGCACCGGTCCTGGACGTGGACCTGCAGGCCGCCCCGGCCGCGGGCGTCCAGGTGACGGCAGCCCCGCAGCAGGCCGTCCAGGCCCCGCCCGCCGACACCGGCGGCCACCGCGGCGGGTACGGCGGCGGGTACGGCGGCCACAGCACCCCCTCCGGCGGCCACGCCACGCCCGCTCCGCCGGTGTACGAGCCGGACGCCTACGACCCGCCGGCCGCGGGTCCGCGGCCCGGCCCGATCTCCGTGCACACCGACTCGGTGGTGGTCGCCCCGCCGTCCCCGCAGACCTACGGCCCGCCCGCCGAGGTGCCGACCGGTGGCATCCGGCACGGCGGCGACTACGCCGTCCCGGCCGCGCCGGTGGCGCCCGCGGCCGGCTCCGGCTTCCCGCTCGGCCCGGTCGGCGGCGGTCCGGCCGCCGGTGCGGGCCCGGTCGCGGGCGCCGCGGTGCCGCCGGTCGGCGGCCCGGTGGGCGGTGCGGCCGGTGCGCCCGGCGTCCCGGCCGGCACCCCGGTCGCCGGTGGTCCCGGTGCCCCCGGTGCGGGTGGTGCCGGTGCCTCCGGTCCCGGCGCCCCTGGTGCGGCGGCGCCCGGTGCGGCCGGCCAGCCCGGTGCCCAGGGCGCCGCCAACGGCGTGGTCGGCGCGGTCGTCGGCACGCCCGGTGCGGTGCCGCGCACCCCGGCCGGTGCCCCCGGCGGCGGCGCCCCGGGCGGCGGTGCCCCGGGCGCGGGCGGCAGCACCCCGGCCCCGCTGCCGTTCCGGCTCGGCGAGAGCGGCGACCTCCGCCGCCGTCCCGAGGTCCTCGGCCTGGAGCCGCACACCGGCCCGACCGTCGTCCCGGTGCTACACCCCGGCCAGGTCGCCGCCGCCTACCTGGCGGCCCGCTCCGGACGCTCCGCGCAGGACGCGCCCGCCGCACCCGTTCCCGTCCGCGGGATCGCCGACGGCCGCCCCTACGGTCTGCCCGGCGGGCTCGGCCCGGTCGACCCGGCCCACCAGGCCGAGGTCGAGCGGCTGGTGCCGCGCCGCCCCGACGGCACGCCCGAGCTGCACCCCGACCCGGCCGGCGGCTGGACGGAGGCGCTCAACGGCGGAGGCCCGCGCGAGGCGGGCCGCGCCAACAACACCGTCGACGTCGCGCTCTCCTCGGTCGACACCTTCTCCGGCCTGCCGGTCTGCTCCGCGCCGCGGCTGCCCGACGGCCCGGCCGGCGAGTACGGCGGCCGCGACCGCGCGGAGCGCGAGCTCGGCCGGGAGTTCCACGACGTCGGTGCGGGCGAGGGAGCCCTCGCCCGGGTCGCCGAGACGCTGCTGCGTTCCGGCCCGGGCGCCCAGGCGCTGCTGGTCACCCTGGACGGCTTCCGGCGCTCGCACGCCTGGAACGTGGTCAACCACGGCGAGCGGCTCACCTGGCTCGACCACCAGACCGCCCGCAGCGGCCCCGAGCCGCTGCACAGCGCCGAGCACGGCCTGTGGGCGATCGCCCTGGACTCCGAGTGCCGGCCGCTGGACATCGTGCCCCCGGCCGCCGCGAACGCCGGCTCCGGACCGGCGAAGGCCGATCCCGCCGCAGCCGGTCCCGCGGAGCCCGGCCCCGCGGCGGCGCCCGCCGCCGCGGCCCCGCCGGAGTCCGGGCCGGAGCCCGCCCCGGCACCGGCCGCTGAACCCGCCCGTCCCGCCGAGCCCGCCCCGCCGCGGTCCCGGCTCCACGTCCACCGCACCACCGCCGGGAGCGCCCGCCGATGACCACCCGCGAGCAGGCCATGGAGGCCGCCCACCGCTGGATCAACGGCGCGCTCCCCGCGGAGGGCGCCCGCCCGGTGCACAGCCACGAGTTCGAGCACGGCTGGGTGGTGTGGCCCGAACCGCCGCCTGTCCACGTCAACCCGTTCACCGCCGTCCGGCGCGCCCCGGAGGAGATCGGCGCCGCCTGCGCGGTCGTCGACCGGCTGACCGGCGCGCTCACCGTCTGGCCGTCCGTGCCGGTGCCGGACGTCGTCCGGATGTACCGCGACTTCCTCGGCGCCGGCGACTACGACCCGGGGCTGCCGCCCGCCACCGGCGCCGGCGCCCGGGCCGCGCTCCGCTACCGGGACGCCCTCGGCGAGGTGCGGACCCTGGTCGTGCGGTCCGCGACCGGACTGCCGCACCCGGCGCTGCGCGCCGCCGAGCAGCTCCGCGAGCAGGGCGTGCCCGCCGAGGACGTCCTCGACCTGCACACCGACCTGCGACCGGCCGCCCTGCCCGGCGGCTACGCCCGGCACGCGCTGGCCGCCGCCCTGCCCGGCGTCCGGATCACCCACGACCTGGCGTACGGGCCGTGGTTCGACGGGCGTGCGGAAGCCGTCCGGGCGGTGCCCGCGCCGGAGGGCGTACGGCCCAACCGGGTGCCGTTCCCGCGCTCCGTGCCGCCGGCCCAGCCGGAGAGCGGCCGCCCGCTGGCGGAGCGGCTGGCGGCCCGGTTCGGTCCGGAGGGCGTCCGCCGGTTCGACGCCGCGGCGGTGGAGCACGCCGACCTGCCGGAGGCGGTCGCCCGGCCGCTGCTGGAGGTCGGCCTGCCGGTCGCCGTCGAGGGCTTCTTCGCGGTGCACCACCCGGAGCCGGACGGCGTCCACGACGGCACCCGCACCGACCGGGTGCTGCCCGACGCCGCCGCCCGCCTCGCCGAGGCCGGCCGCGGCACCCGGGCCACCGCCGACGCCCGGCAGGCCCTGCTCGGCCAGGTGGTGCTGGGCACCGACGGCTGGGCGCTGATCACCGTCGACACGCTGCAGGGCCGCGTCCGGGCGATCGACCCGGACACCGCCGCCGCCCGCTACTGCAACGCCGACGTGACCGCCTTCGCCCGCTGCCTGGTGCTGCTCGCCGAGCGCCTCCCGGCGCTGCGCGGCCTCCACCCGTACGCGGCCGGCCCCGCCGTCTCCGAGCTGCAGTGGGCCCTGGCCGCCGTCGACCGCACGGTGTTCACCGACCCGGAGAACTGGTGGGCGGTGATCGTCGAGCAGCTCTGGCACGGGCTGCTGTGACCGCGCCGGGCCGCTGACGGCGGCCGCCGACCGGGTCGCCGCCGGCGGCCCCCGGACGCCGGAACGGGGGATCCGGGCAGGTGGGCGGACCGGATCGCGTAGCGTGTTCCGCTATGCGACTCGGTGTTCTCGACGTGGGTTCCAACACCGTCCACTTCCTCGTGGTGGACGCGCACCCCGGTGCTGCCCCCCTCCCGGCGTACTCGCACAAGGCCGAACTGCGGTTGGCCGAGCTGCTCGACGAGGACGGGGCGATCACCCCGACCGGCGTCGACCGGCTGGTCTCGATGGTGGCCTCCTCGATCGCGGTCGCCGAGGACAAGGGCGTCGTCGAGATACTGCCGTTCGCCACCTCGGCCGTCCGGGAGGCCGCCAACGGCGAGGCCGTGCTGCAGCGGGTCAGCGACGAGACCGGCATCGAGCTGCGGGTGCTCTCCGGGCAGGACGAGGCCCGGCTCACCTTCCTGGCCGTCCGCCGCTGGTTCGGCTGGTCCTCCGGCCGACTGCTCAACCTCGACATCGGCGGCGGCTCGCTGGAGATCGCCTGCGGCCTCGACGAGCAGCCCGACATCGCCGCCTCGCTGCCGCTCGGCGCCGGCCGGCTCACCGCCCGGCTGCCCGGCGACGTCGCCGACCCGGCGGACGTCCGGGAGCTGCGCCGCCACATCCGCGCCGAGATCGCGAACGTGGTCGGCGAGTTCACCAGACAGAACGCGCCCGACCACGCCGTCGCCACCTCCAAGACCTTCAAGCAGCTGGCCCGGATGGCCGGCGCCGCCCCCACCGACGCCGGACCGCGGGTGCCCCGGCGGCTCACCCGCAGCGGCCTCTCCGCCTGGCTGCCGCGGCTCGCCACCATGACCGTCGCCGAACGGGCCCGCATCCCCGGCGTCTCCGAGGGCCGCGCCCGGCAGCTGCTCGCCGGGGCGCTCGTCGCCGACGCGGCGATGGACCTCTTCGGCCTCGACGAGCTGGACATCTGCCCGTGGGCGCTGCGCGAGGGCATCATCCTGCGCCGCCTCGACGCCCTCGACACCCCGGCCGACCGGAGGCCCGCCCTCACCCCCTGACGGCCCGCCGCAGGCGGCCCGCCGGGTGAGACGTGGCCCACGCTTCCTCCGGCTCTGCCCCATTCGTCCGCGCCGCCGCATACCCTGTGTCCCGTGGCGGAAGCACCGGACGACGACGCATCGCCGGCCGGCCGCGCGGCCGAGGACGGCGCGCGGCGGGCCTCCGGGCCGCGCCGGGCCGCGGCCGGCACCCCGCCGCGGCGCCGCAGCGACGACGGGGCCGGCACGCTCGGCGAACGGGCCGCCGCCGCCTCCCGCACCGCCAAGGGCGCCGCCTCGCGGACGGCCAAGGGCGCCGCGACCCGCACCGCCCGCTCCGCGAAGTCCGTGCAGACCGCCACCGCGGCCCGCACCGCCGCCGTCGCCAAGGTCGCCCGCGCGGTGAAGGAGGCCCGCCGCAAGGAGCCGCAGCGGGCGCCCCTGCTGCGCACCACCGACCGCCTGGTGCTGCCCCCGCACCCCGCCGTGCACGTCCCGGACACCAAGGTCGCGCTGTCCACCGCCTCGGTGTACCCGTCGACCACCGAGACCGCCTTCGAGCTGGCCGCCCGGCTCGGCTACGACGGCGTCGAGGTCATGGTCTGGAACGACCCGGTCAGCCAGGACGTCGAGGCGCTGCGCCGGCTCTCCGACGCCCACGCCATGCCGATCCTCGCGGTGCACGCCCCCTGCCTGCTGATCACCCAGCGGGTGTGGACCACCGACCCGTGGACCAAGCTGGTCCGCGCCCGCGCCGCCGCCGAGCGGCTCGGCGCGGACACCGTCGTCGTCCACCCGCCGTTCCGCTGGCAGCGGCAGTACGCCCGGGAGTTCGTCGCCGGGATCGGCCGGATGGCCGGCGAGACGGACGTCCGCTTCGCGGTGGAGAACATGTACCCGTGGCGGTACAAGGACCGCGAGATGCTGGCCTACGCGCCGGGCTGGGACGTCACCGACGAGGAGTACCGGCACTTCACCATCGATCTCTCGCACGCGGCGACCTCCCGGATCGACGCCCTGGAGATGGCCGACCGGATGGGGGACCGCCTCGCCCACATCCACCTCGCCGACGGCTCCGGCTCCGGCAAGGACGAACACCTGATCCCGGGCCGCGGCAAGCAGCCCTGCGCCGCGCTGCTGGAACGCCTCGCCCGTAACGGCTTCGACGGGCACGTGGTGCTGGAGGTCAACACCCGCCGCTCCGCCTCGGCGGCCGAGCGGGAGGCCGACCTCGCCGAGGCCCTCGCCTTCACCCGGCTGCACCTCGCCACCCCCGCCCGGACGCACCGGGGTTAGCCTGTCCCCGTACCGAGGGAGGCAGGACGTGACAGACCTTCAGCAGCAGGCCCACGCACTCTCGTTCGGCCCGGTCGCGGAGCAGTACGCCGCGGCGCGGCCCACCTACCCGGCCGAGCTCTTCGACGAGCTGGAGCGCCTCGCCGGCCGCCCGCTCGCCGGGGCCGACGTGGTCGACGTCGGCGCCGGGACGGGCATCGCCACCCGGCTGCTCGCCGCCCGCGGCGCCCGGGTGCTCGCCGTCGAGCCCAGCGGCGGCATGGCGGCCCGGCTGCGGGCCGTCTCGCCGGAGATCCCGGTGGTGAAGGGCGTCGGCGACGACCTGCCCTGCCACGACGGCTCCGCCGACCTGGTCACCTACGCCCAGGCCTTCCACTGGACGGACCCGGGGCGCTCGGTGCCCGAGGCGCTGCGGGTGCTGCGTCCCGGCGGCGCGCTCGCGCTCTGGTGGAACGTCAAGGACGACACCGAGGGCTGGATCGCCGACCAGCAGCAGCGGCTCGGCCGGGCGCTGCCCTCGTACCACGCCCACCGCTCCACGCCGCAGGACCTCGCCGGCCCGCTGGGCGCCCACGGGCTGCGGGTGGAGACCGCCCGGCTGCACTGGGCCCGGCGGGTGACCGTGGAGAGCCACCTGGCCGACCTGGAGTCGCGCTCCTACGTCGCGGTGCTGCCGCCCGAGCAGCGGGCGCCGGTGCTGGCCGCCGAGCGGGACGCCCTACTGGCCGCCCACCCCGAGGGCGTGCTGAACGAGCCGTACCTGCTCGACCTCTTCGTGGCCCGGACGGCGGCCTGATCCGTGGACGCGCTGACCGCATCGCGGACAGCGCGTCCACCGCCCGGACCGGGGGGCGTAACCTCGGTAGGACAGCGGTCCTGCACCCTCTTCCACCAGCGCAGCGGCCGCCCGCAGGCCCCGAAGGAGTGGAGCGCATGCCCGAGCTGAGGTCCCGTACCGTCACCCACGGCCGCAACATGGCGGGCGCCCGCGCCCTTCTCCGGGCCGCCGGCGTAGCCCGGGAGGACTTCGGCAAGCCGATCATCGCGGTGGCCAACTCCTTCACCGAGTTCGTGCCGGGCCACACCCACCTCCAGCCGGTGGGCCGGATCGTCTCCGAGGCGATCAAGGAGGCCGGCGGCATCCCGCGCGAGTTCAACACCATCGCCGTCGACGACGGCATCGCGATGGGCCACGGCGGCATGCTCTACTCGCTGCCCTCGCGCGACCTGATCGCCGACTCGGTCGAGTACATGGTCAACGCGCACTGCGCGGACGCCCTGATCTGCATCTCCAACTGCGACAAGATCACCCCCGGCATGCTGATGGCCGCGCTGCGCCTCGACATCCCGACGGTCTTCGTCTCCGGCGGCCCGATGGAGGCCGGCAAGGCCACCCTGGTCGACGGCACCGTCCGCAAGCTCGACCTGGTCGACGCGATCTCCCAGGCGGTCAACGAGAACGTCTCCGACGAGGACATCGCCATCATCGAGGAGAACGCCTGTCCGACCTGCGGGTCGTGCTCGGGCATGTTCACCGCCAACTCGATGAACTGCCTCACCGAGGCGATCGGCCTCTCGCTGCCCGGCAACGGCTCCGTGCTGGCCACCCACACCGCCCGCCGCGCCCTCTACGAGCGGGCCGGACGGACGGTCGTCGAGATCACGAAGCGGCACTACCACCAGGACGACGAGTCCGTGCTGCCGCGCAACATCGCCACCCGGGCCGCGTTCGAGAACGCCATGGCCCTGGACATCGCGATGGGCGGCTCCACCAACACGATCCTGCACCTGCTCGCCGCCGCCCAGGAGGCCGAGCTCGACTTCGACATGCGGGCCATCGACGCGATCTCCCGCAAGGTCCCCTGCCTCTCCAAGGTCGCGCCGAACGGCTCGTACTACATGGAGGACGTGCACCGGGCCGGCGGCATCCCCGCCATCCTCGGCGAGCTGTACCGCGGCGGCCTGCTCAACGAGGACGTGCACACCGTGCACTCCGACTCGCTCGCCGAGTGGCTGAAGACCTGGGACGTCCGCGGCGGCTCGCCCTCCGCCGAGGCCGTCGAACTGTGGCACGCCGCCCCCGGCTGCAAGCGCACCTCCGAGGCCTTCGCCCAGTCCGAGCGCTGGGAGTCCCTGGACACCGACGCCGCCAAGGGCTGCATCCGCAGCGTCGAGCACGCCTACTCCGTCGAGGGCGGCCTGGCCGTGCTGTACGGCAACCTCGCCGAGGACGGCTGCATCGTGAAGACCGCCGGCGTCGACGAGTCGATCTGGACCTTCAGCGGCCCGGCCGTCGTCGTCGAGTCGCAGGAGGACGCCGTCGAGGCGATCCTCGCCAAGCGGGTCAAGGAGGGCGACGTCGTCGTCATCCGCTACGAGGGCCCCAAGGGCGGCCCCGGCATGCAGGAGATGCTCTACCCGACCTCCTTCCTCAAGGGCCGCGGCCTCGGCAAGGCCTGCGCGCTGATCACCGACGGCCGCTTCTCCGGCGGCACCTCCGGCCTGTCGATCGGCCACGCCTCCCCGGAGGCCGCGTCCGGCGGCACCATCGCCCTGGTCGAGGACGGCGACACCATCTCCATCGACATCCCCGGCCGGAAGATCAACCTGGAGGTCTCCTTCGAGGAGCTCCACGAGCGCCGGCTCAAGCTGGAGGCCGAGGGCGGCTACCGGCCGAAGAACCGTCAGCGCCAGGTCAGCCAGGCCCTGAAGGCGTACGCGGCGATGGCCACCTCCGCCGACAAGGGCGCCGTCCGCGACATCAGCAAGCTGGGCTGAGGCCGCACCGGCTGACCGGAAGGGCGCCGTACCCCGCGGCCCTGTTGCCGTTGGGTCCACGGCGCCCTTCCGCCGTCCGGCTCCCCGGCCGGGCGACAATGGGTGCCGTGAACCAGCGCACCCCGGGCGGGAAGCCCGCCCCAGGCCCCGAGCCCGAGCCGATCCGGTTCTTCGGCACCACCTGGGTCGACCACGGCGGCGGCTACTGGCTGCGCCGGGTGCTCGTCTCGTTCGGCGCCCTGGTCTGCACGGCCGCCGCCGCCCTGGTGCTGCGGTTCGCCGTCGCCGGGGTGACGCTCTCCGACGCCGGCCGCCTCGTCGACGTGCTGCTGATCGGGGCGGTCGCGATCTGCTCCTGCCTCGCGGCGATCCGCACCTGGAAGTCCCTCACCGAGGGCCGCCACACCCTCGACGGCTGGATGGCCGAGGACCGCTCACTGGGAGCGGTCTGGCTGATCGGCGGGGTCGGCGCCCTCGCCGCGTACTTCTTCCGCAGCCTGGTCGAGGCCCCGGGGGAGGCGGTGCACCGCGCCGCCTACGAGAAGGCCCGCCGCGGGCGCCGCTGAAGCGGCCGTGCAGCTCGGGGCAGCCCCCAGGGGCGCAGTTCCCCGCCGCCCCTGGGGTGCTACTCGGAGAAGGCCCGGGCGAGGTCGTCGAAGAGGTCCTCGGGCTCCTCCAGGCCGACCGAGAGGCGGAGCAGGGAGGGGTGCGGGCGGGCCTCGGGGGCGACCGGGCGGTGGGTGAGCGAGGCGGGGTGCTGGATCAGGGTGTCCACGCCGCCGAGCGACACCGCGTGGGTGATCAGGTCGCAGCCGGCCGCGGTGCGGGCCGCCGCCTCGTAGCCGCCGCGCAGCGAGAAGGCGAGCACCGAGCCGGCGCCGGCCATCTGCCGCCCGACCAGGCCCTGCGGGTCGCACTCGGGCAGGCCCGGGTAGTAGACCTGCTCGACCTCGGGGCGGGCGGCCAGCCAGGCCGCCACCTTGGCGGCGTTCGCGGCCTGGTGCCGCACCCGCAGCGGGAGCGTCTGCAGGCCGCGGTGGAGCAGGTAGGCGGCGAGCGGGTGCAGGATGCCGCCGGTGACGGCGCGGACGCGGCGCAGTCGCGCCGCCCACTCGGCGTCGGTGGCGACGGCGCCGGCCAGGACGTCGCCGTGGCCGCCGAGGTACTTGGTGGCGCTGTGCAGGACGAGGGTGGCGCCGTGGTGCACCGGCTGCTGCAGCACGGGCGTGGCGAAGGTGTTGTCGACCAGCAGCGGCACGTCCCCGCACTGGGCGGCGACGGCGGACAGGTCGACCAGGTCCAGGGTGGGGTTGGCCGGGGTCTCGACGATCACCAGGCCGGTGTCCGGGCGGATCGCCGCGGCGACCTCGCCGGCGGTCGCCCAGGTCACCTCGGTGCCGAGCAGGCCGGTGGCCAGTACGTGGTCGGTGCCGCCGTACAGCGGGCGGACCGCGACGACGTGTCCCCTGCCCTCGGCGCGGGCGGCCAGCAGGCAGGCGGCGAGTGCGGCCATGCCGGAGGCGAAGGCCACCGCCTGCTCGCAGTCCTCGAGTTCGGCGAGGGCCTGCTCGAAGCGGGCGGTGGTGGGGTTCCACAGCCGCTGGTAGACGGCGCTGCCCCCGTCCGGGACGAGTCCGCCGGTGGCCAGCGCCTCGTAGCTGTCGCCGCCGGTCTCCACGCCGGGCAGGGGGTTGGTGGTGGAGAGGTCGATCGGCGGGACGTGGGTCCCGAGGCCGCGCAGGTCGGTTCTGCCGGCGTGGACGGCCCGGGTGTCGGCGTGGGGCATGGGTGGCCTCCTCGGCGGGGTGTGGGGTGGCCCCATGGTGAAGAGTCCGCGGTGCGACGGCCACAGTTCGGCAGAAGATTCGAATACCGGCCGGTAGATCTTGCGGATGTTCGGGCGGCCGGACGATGGTGGGCCCCGTGCCGAAGAATCCGCAGCGCGAACTCGCCCCCGTCGACCGGGCCATCCTGCGGCTGCTGGTCGCCGACGCCCGGATGCCCAACAACGCGATCGCGGAGGCGGTGGGCATCGCCCCGTCCACCTGTCTGGGCCGGATCCGAGCCCTGCGGGAGCGCGGGGTGATCCGCGGTTTCCACGCCGAGGTGGAGCCGGCCGCGGTCGGTCTCGGCATCCAGGCGATGATCGCGGTGCGGCTGCACGCGCACACCAAGGAGCAGATCGGCAGCTTCGCGGGCGGCATCCCCCGGCTGCCGGGGGTGGTGGCCGCGTACCACCTGTCCGGGGCGGACGACTACCTGCTGCACGTCGCGGTCGCGGACACCGACGCGCTGCGCGACTTCGTGCTGGACCACCTCACCGCGCACCCCGCGGTGCAGCACACCGAGACCAGCCTGATCTTCGGCCACGTCCGGGGCGCCGCCCCCACGGAGGGCGACGACTGACCCCGGACGGTGCGTCAGCTCCGCGTCAGCGTGCCGCAGCCCTCGTGGTCGTCCAACTTGCGGTTCGGGTCGTACGGGTCGACGGTCGGGCCGGTGTGCGGCTCCTCGGTGCCGAGGCCGAAGTCGACGGTGAAGTCCGTCTCCAGGTAGCCGCTGCCCATCCCGCACACGTTGTTGCCGAAGTCGGCCGTCCACTTGTCCAGCAGCAGCTTGCCGCGCTGCACCTTGTACCGGGCGGGGTTGTAGAAGCGGAAGTCCTGCTGGCGCCGGACGATCTCCCGCTCCACCCGCGGGGCGACGTCGGCCTTCAGGGCCACCGGCTTGGCCGTGCCGCCGCTGCCGGTGCCCTGCCCGGGCCGCGGCTCGCCGGCGTCCGGGCCGGGCCGCAGGGCGTACACGAATATGTAGTCGGTGTGCACCAGCAGGCCGCGGTCGCCGTCGCCCTCGAAGGTCATGGTGCCCCGGGCCTTCACCACGTCCGTGACGGGCACGGCCCGGCGCGGGTCGAAGCGGCTCAGCCAGTTGGCGGCGTCCGAGTCGACGGCGGGGTGGGCGAGCGCCTTCTCCAGGTCCTCGCGCGACGAGCGGTCCAGCAGGGCGAGGGCGGCGGCCGGGGTCTCGCCGTGGACGGTCTTCGGGTCGAGGTTGGTGAGGACGAGGTACTGCCGGACCTTGTCGAGCAGCCCGGCCACCTCCTCCTTGCCGAAGACGCCTTCGGCCTTCGCCTGCGGCAGGACCAGGGCGTCCGCCCCGGCCTTCCAGGCGTCGGCGGGCGAGCCGGCCCAGGGACGCTCGACGGTCGGGGTCTGCGGATCGGTGGTCGGCGGCGCGGCCGCCGGGGCGGTGGGGTCGGCGGCGGCCGTCGAGGAGTCCTCGCCCCGGTGGTACCGGCCGTTCAGGCGGTCCACGTTGAGCGCGGCCAGGGTGACGGCGGCGGCGAGCACCACGAACACCGGGGTCTGCCAGTTGCGCCTGCGGCGCCGGCCCCACGGGTCGACCGGCTTCGGCCGCCGCCCGAAGCGCCGACGGGCGGGTGCCGGAGCCGGACCGGCAAAGGCCCGCCACGGCTCGGGCTGCGGCTGCTGCTGCTGCTGCCACTTCGCGGCGAGCATCCGGGCCCGCCCGGACTGCTCCTTCACCGTGGCGGCGCGTACGAAGTCCTCGTCGAGGACGACGTCCTCGAACGGGTCGTCGGGGCGCGGGGCGGGGTCGTCGACTGTCGGCACGCCGGACAGTATGCAGACGGCGGCCGACACGCCCGACAGCGGGGGGCGTCCCGGCCCTGCACGGATCCGTCGCCGAACTCGACGCGGGTGCCTGCGCCGAGGCGCTCCGTCAGTTCGGCCGGGGCGGAGCCGCCGCGTGCCGGCCCACGGCCCGTCAGCCGCGTCGGCGGGCCTGCTTGACCGAGCCGACCACGCCCGCGACCGCCAGCAGCAGCCCGGCGGGCAGCAGCGAGGTGAACAGCGCGGCGAACAGCCCGGAGCTGCCGAGCAGGGTCATCGCCAGGGTGTTCAGCACCCACAGCGCGCCGGCCGCGGGCAGCGCCGACTGCCAGGGGTGTTCCTCGGCCCAGCGCTGGAGCCGCCGGTCGCCGGTGTCCCGGCGGAGCCGGCCGCCGACCGTGCCGACGAGGAAGAAGAAGAACAGGCCGAGGCCGACCGGCCCGGCGAGGATGTCCATGGACCAGTTGCCGGTGACGATGTCCACCCCGAGGGCGGCACCGCCGACCACCGTCCCGACGGCCGCAGCCGTCCGCCACGGGCCGAGGGTCGCCGCGGCGACGGCGACCTGACGGCTCTCACTTCGCGACAAATCTCCGTTTCCCATGCCTCAACCGTGCTCCCGGCGGTCCCTGGAAATCCATAGGGGTGATCCCCGAGTTTCCCCCGAGGGCGGGCCGTCCGGTCCGCGCCGGACGTGCGGGAGGGGCGCCGTCCGTGAGCGGGCGCTGACGCACCGTCGGCGGGCCACGGACTTCATATGAACATCATTTGAATCCGGCCTCCGGAAGGCGTCCGGCTCCCTATGCTGCGGCCGTCCCGTCCGTCCACCGAGAGACCCCAGATGCTGATCATCGCCGTCCTGCTCCTCCTCGTCGGCACCGTCCTGCTCGTCCTGAGGTGGCGCGGGGTCACCGACTCCGGGGCGGCCACGGCGTCCGGCCTGGTGTCCGTCGGCCTCGGCCTGCTCGCGGGCCTCGCCACCGTCGTCCACGTGGTCGCGCCCTACGAGGTGGGCGTGCCCACCACCCTGGGCAAGGTCGGCGGTACCTGGCAGCCGGGACTGCACCTGAAGTCGCCGCTGACCGACGTCTCCACCTTCTCGACCCGGCCGGTCGACCTCGACCTCACCGGCAAGGACACCGTCGAGGTCCGCTCCTCCGAGGGCGGCGTGCTCTACGCGGACATCACCGTGAAGTGGTCGGTGGACCCCAAGCACACCCAGAGCCTGTTCAAGCTGGCCGGCGACACCGACGCCGTCCAGAAGCGCCTGGTCTACCCCGACAGCCGGGAGATCGTCCGCAACGTCTTCGCCAAGCACACCGGCGTCGAGGGCTACAGCTCCGAGCGCGAGGCGATCAGCGCCGAGATCGAACGGCTGATCACCGCCCGGCTCGCGCCGCGCGGCATCCTGGTCAACGGCGTCAACCTGCGCAACGTGAAGCCCAGCGACAGCCTGCAGCACGCGATCGACCAGAAGATCCAGCAGGACCAGGCCACCGCCCAGGCCGAGGCCGCCGTCCGCACCGCCAAGGCCGAGGCCGAGAAGCGGAAGATCGAGTCCGAGAGCACCGCCGCGGCCAACACCGCCATCGCCAACTCGCTCACCGACAAGATCCTGATGAGCCAGTGCATCGAGGCCTTCAAGGCCGCCGCCGAGAAGAACCCGGTCTACGCCAGCCCCTGCGGCACCGGCGGCTCGCCGGTCATCGTCGACGGCACCAAGCGCTGACGCCCGGGTGCCCGGGGGCCGCCGCCCCCGGGCGCCCGGAGGAGCGGACCCGGCTCAGCGCGTCCAGTCGACGGTCAGCACCGCACCCGCACCGCGCTGCAGGAAGACGTACGCGGTGGCGGCGAGCGCCTGGTCGAACTGCAGCCGCAGCTGCACCGTCGACCCGGGCCGGATCGCGGCCAGCCCGGCCGCGGAGAACGCGCCCGAGGTCCCGCTGCCCGAGGTGAACCGGGCCACCGTCGCCGCCGCACCCGCACTCGCCGGGGCCGCCCAGTCGTCCGTGCCGGTGGTGCAGGCCGCGCCGAAGCAGCCGTCCCGCACGTCGACGGTCAGCTGCGCCGCGGCCCACGGGTCCCCGCTGCCGCTGCCATACCCCAGGGTGAGCCGGGCGCCGGTGACCGTGGCGCCGGCCGGGAGGGCCGAGGTGTCGAAGGAGAGCAGCGCCCGGTTCTGCTTGCCGTCGGTGCCGCGGCCCACCGCCAGGCCCAGGCTGCCGGCGAGGGTGCCCACCGCGGGCGAATTGCCGTCCGCCGCGGCCTTCACGTAGCCGTCCCGGGCGGTGTCGTCGGTCAGCTGCGTGCTGCCCGAACCGCCCGAGGGAGACGGGGACGGCGAGGGCGAGGGGCTGGGGGAGGGCGACGGCGCCGAGCCGTCCAGGCCCCAGAACCGGCCGATCCGGTAGGAGGCGCAGAGGTTCACGTCCAGCACGTACGCCCCGGCGGTGCCGCACTGCTCGGCGCCGCCGCCCGGGTCGACCGGCTGGCCGTGGTCCATGCCGGTGATCGAGTACACCTCGACCCGGTCGGCGCCGGACGCGTCCCGGTACACCTGGTGCGGATGGCCCGCGACGGTGTCGCTCACCGCGGGCGTCTGGCCGGTGCCGGCCACGTCCGTCCACTGCTTCATCAGCTCGGTGAGGTTCACCGGCTTCACCACCGAGTCCGAGGACCCCTGCCAGAGCGAGACCTTCGGCCGTGCCCCGGTCCACGACGGGTACGCCTGCCGGACGAGGTCGCCCCACTGCTGCGGGGTCTTCGAGGTGCCCGTGGTCATGCAGTTCACCGAGGCCTCCACGGCCGTGGTGGCGCAGTGGTACGGGAGCCCGGCGACCACGCCGCCGCCCGCGAACACGTCCGGGTAGTCCGCCAGCAGGGCGGCCGTCATCGCGCCGCCCGCCGACAGGCCCGTCACGTACACCCGGGCCGGGTCGCTGCCCAGGTCGGCGACGGTCTTCGCGACCATCTGACGGATCGACAGCGCCTCGCCCACGTCCCGCCCGAAGTCGCCCGGCTGGAACCAGTTGAAGCACTGCGAGGAGTTGTTGGCGGACTGCTGCTGAGGCATCACCACGGCGAAGCCCCAGGCGTCCGCCCAGTGCGTCCAGCCGGCCGCCTCGCCGTACGACGCCGACTGGGTGCAGCCGTGCAGCGCCACCACCACCGGCCGCCCGGCGGCCAGCCCGGCGGGCGCGTAGCGGTACATCAGCAGATTGCCCGGGTTCGAACCGAACCCGGTGACCTGGACGGTGCCGGCGGCCCGGGCCTCGCCGTGGCCGAGCCCGAGCACCGCCGCCGCGGCGACGGCGAGCAGCGCGAGCGCCGCCCACCACCGTCTCACGGGCGTGTCGTACGTCATGGGGGAAGCTCCTCGGGGTGGTGGAGAGCAGGGGAGAGCCGACCGTACGGGCGGGGCCGTGCCGCCCGGCACGGTGCGGACGGACACCCCCGGCGCCGCCGGATGGCGGCGCACCCCATTGCCGCCCCGTCCGTGCGCGACCGCACTGCCCACGGTTCGGACATCCCGGCCCGCGGCACCACGCCGGTGCGAGGATGGCCGCAGCACCGTACGAAGGAGCGGCCCCATGCCCAGCAGCGCATCCGGACAGAAGATCGCCTTCCTCGGCACCGGCAAGATCGGCGAGGCCCTGCTCTCCGGCCTGCTGCGGGCGGGCACGGACCCGGCCGACGTCCTGGTCACCGCCCGCCGCCCGGAGCGCGCCGCCGAACTCGCCGAGCGCCACGGCGTCACCGCCGTCACCAACGCCGAGGCGGCGAAGCTCGCCGACACCCTGATCCTCGCGGTGAAGCCGCAGGACATGGGCACCCTGCTGGAGGAGCTGGCACCGCACGTCGCCCCCGACCGGCTGGTCGTCTCGGCCGCCGCCGGCATCCCGACCGCCTGGTTCGAGGAGCGGCTCGCCGCAGGCACCCCGGTCGTCCGCGTCATGCCCAACACCCCCGTCCTGGTGGACGAGGGCATGAGCGTCATCTCCGGCGGCTCGCACGCCTCCGAGGCCCACCTGGAGCGCACCGAGGCGATCTTCCGCTCGGTCGGCAAGGCGATCCGCCTGCCCGAGGCCCAGCAGGACGCGGCCACCGCCCTCTCCGGCTCCGGCCCCGCCTACTTCTACTTCCTGGTCGAGGCGATGACCGACGCCGGCATCCTGCTCGGCCTGCCCCGGCAGGTCGCCCACGACCTCATCGTGCAGTCCGCGATCGGCGCCTCGATCATGCTGCGCGACTCCGGCGAACACCCCGTCAAGCTCCGCGAGGCGGTCACCTCCCCGGCCGGCACCACCATCGCGGCCATCCGCGAACTGGAGAACCACGGCGTCCGCGCCGCGCTGCTCGGTGCCCTGGAGGCCGCCCGCGACCGCTCCCGCGAGCTGGCCGCCGGCGGCAAGTAGCCCGCCGCGGCCCGGCACCGGAGCCCCGGTGCCGGGCCGGTAGGCTCGACCGGGTGAGCTACGACCTGGTGATCTTCGACAACGACGGGGTGCTCGTCGACAGCGAGCCCATCTCCAACCGGGTGCTGGCCGAGTACCTCACCGAACTCGGCTACCCGACCACCGTCGAGGACTCCTACCGGGACTACATGGGCACCGCCGCGCACCGGGTCCACGACGTGATCCTGGAACGGCACGGCGACCGGCTGCCCGAGGGCTTCGACGACCTCTTCCACGGCCGGGTGTTCGCCGCCTTCGAGGCCGGACTCGGCCCGGTCGCCGGGGCGGAGACCCTGCTCAAGACCCTGCAGCAGTCCGGCGTCCGGTACTGCCTGGCCTCCTCCGCGCACCACTCCTGGATCCGCACCGCGCTCGACCTCACCGGCCTGCGCGGGCACCTCGCGGAGGAGCTCATCTTCAGCGCCCAGGACGTCGGCGTCGGCAAGCCCGCCCCCGACCTCTTCCTGCACGCCGCCCGCACCATGGGCGTGCCGCCCGAGCGCTGCCTCGTCCTGGAGGACAGCCCCAACGGCGTGCTCGCCGCCCGCGCCGCCGGCATGGACGTGTACGGCTACGCCGCGCTCACCGACCCCGCCAAGCTCACCGCCGCCGGTGCCACCGGCCTCATCACCGGCCTCACCGAGGTCCCCGCCCTCCTGGGCACGCGCGCCCGAACGAGCCGCCCGCGCACCGTGTGACGCCGACCCCCTCCCGGAACGGCCCGCCAGGGCCTACGCTCGGCCACCACACGTCGGTACCCACCAGTAGCGGGGGCCCCATGGCCGAGACCACCGGACGGCTGCGGCAGGCGCGCGCCGCACTGGCAGCGAGCTTCCTGCTGCAGGGCGCCACCTTCGCCCTGCTGGTCAGCTGCATCCCGGAGATCCAGCGGCGGTACGGGCTCGACGACTCCCTGCTGCCGGTCTTCCTCGCCGCGGTGCCGATCCTCGCCGGCGTGGGCTCGATCGCCTCCGAGGCCCTGGTCCGCCGCAGCAGCCCGCGCGCCGTGCTGCGGGCCGTGCAGCCCGCCGTGTGCCTGGCGCTCGCCGCCGTCGGCGTCGGCACCGCCCTGTGGCAGCTCGCCCTCGCCCTGGCCGCCTTCGGCCTGCTGGTCGGCGCGCTGGACGCGTCGATGAACATGCTCGGCGTCGGCCTCCAGCACCGGTACGGCCGCAGCATCATGCTCGGCTTCCACGCCGCGTTCAGCCTCGGCGGGATCGCCGGTGCCGCCGTCGCCGGGCTCGGCGCGCACCGCGGGACACCGCTGAGCGCGCTGTTCGCCGGCTCCGCCGCGGTGCTGATCCCGGCGGCGCTGCTGGTCGGCACCCGCTTCGCCGGCCCGGCGGAACTCGGCGACGCCGTCGAGCAGGCCGCCCGTGCGGCCGGCCGCGCCGTCCCGTGGCGACCGCTGCTGCCGCTCTGCCTCGCCATGGCGGTCGCCTACATCGCGGACGCCTCGGTCTCCAACTACAGCGTCAAGTACCTCACCGACACCCTGCACAGCCCCGACGACCTCGCCAAGCTGTCCTACCTGGGCTACATGCTGGCGATGTTGGCCGGCCGCGCGCTCGGCGACCGCGGGGTGCAGCGCTTCGGCGCGGTCGCGGTCGTCCGGGTCGGTGCGGCGACCGCCGCCCTCGGCTTCGCCGCCGCCGCGGTCTCGCCCGCGCCCTGGGCCGGGATCGCCGCCTTCACCCTGCTCGACCTCGGCATCTGCGCGATCATCCCGCAGGTCTTCGCGGCCGGGGGCCGCCTGATGCCCGCCGACTCGGACGCCGCCGTCGCCCGGCTCAACCTCTTCAACTACGTCGGCTTCCTGGTCGGCTCCCCGCTGGTCGGGGCGATCGGCGACGCCGGCTCCTACCGGGCCGCGCTGCTCGCCCCGATGCTGCTGGTGCTGGTGATCCTGCCGCTCGCCGGCCACTTCGCCCCCGCACCGGCCCGGGAGGCCAAGGAGCCAGCCCAGGCGCACTGAGCCCCCTGCGTCCCGGCCCCGGCCACCCACTACGGTGGAGGCATGCCCGACGCCGAGCGCGACGACAACCCCTGCGGCCTGCACCTCTTCTGGGACGACGCGGTGACCGCGTACGACTTCGGCCCCGGTCATCCGATGGACCCGACCAGGCTCGCCCTCACCAAGCACCTGGTCGACGCCTTCGGGCTCGACCGCGGCCCCGGCGTCACCGTCCGCTCGGCCCCGGCCGCCGGGGACTCCACCCTGCGCCTGGTGCACACCGGCGAGTACATCGCGGCCGTCCGCAAGGTCGCGGCCGACCCGGACCTCGCCGACCTGCGGCACGGCCTCGGCACCGACGACAACTGGGCCTTCCCCGGCCTGCACACCGCCTCCGCGCTGATCGCCGGGCAGTCCGTCGCCGCCGCGGAGTCGGTCTGGCGCGGCGAGGCCCGGCACGCCGTCAACTTCGCCGGCGGACTGCACCACGCGATGCCCGACCGGGCGTCCGGCTTCTGCGTCTACAACGACCCCGCGCTCGCCGTCGCCCGGCTGCTGGAGCTCGGCGCCGAGCGGGTCGCCTACGTCGACGTCGACGTGCACCACGGGGACGGCGTCCAGCAGGCGTTCTGGAACGACCCCCGGGTGCTCACCGTCTCGCTGCACGAGCACCCCGCGACGCTCTTCCCGGAGACCGGCTGGTCCACCGAGTCCGGCGGGCCGGACGCCCCCGGCAGCGCCGCCAACCTGCCGCTGCCGGCCGGCACCGGCGACGCCGGCTGGCTGCGCGCCTTCCACGCCCTGGTCCCCGAACTGCTCGCGGCCTTCCGCCCGCAGGTGCTCGTCACCCAGCACGGCGCCGACACCCACGTCGAGGACCCGCTCGCGCACCTCGCGGTCAGCCTCGACGCCCAGCGCCTCGTCGCCGAGGCGCTGCACGGCCTCGCCCACGAGCACGCCGACGGCCGCTGGATCGCCCTCGGCGGGGGCGGCTACGCGGTGGTCGACGTGGTGCCCAGAACCTGGACCCACCTGGTCGCCACCGCGGCCGGCCGCCCGCTCGACCCGGCCGCCGAGACCCCCGAGGAGTGGCGCGCCGAGGTCTACCGCCGCACCCGGCAGCAGGCACCGCTGCGGATGACCGACGGCGCCGCCCCCGACTGGCGGGACTTCCACGACGGCTACGACCCGGCCTCCCGCCTCGACCAGGCGATCCTCGCCGCCCGCCGCGCCGTCTACCCGTACCACGGCCTGCTGCCCTGACCTGCTGCCCGTCCCCGGCCGCGGCGCCCGCGCCGCGCGCGCCGGGCCGGTGCTCCCGAGCGCCCCGCCGGCGCCGACCGGCCGGTCCGCCTGCGCCATACGCCGATCGGCTACGTACTGCAATCGGGGGATGCCTCACCGTACAAGGACTGGGCATCCCCCTCTTCCCACTGGTACCACCCATAACTACTCTGGGCATACACGTGTGCCGGTGGAGTCACCGGAGGGGAAGCCGGTGCCTTGCACACGGGTAAGGGTCGGTGATGGTCATGAGTTCAGGCGAACGCCCCCTGCAGGAAGTCGTCTTCCTGACCGTGGCCGAGGTGGCCTCGGTCATGAGGGTGTCCAAGATGACGGTGTACCGCCTGGTGCACAGCGGTGAACTGCCGGCGATCCGGGTCGGGCGCTCCTTCCGCGTCCCGGAGCAGGCGGTCCACGCGTACCTGAAGGAGTCCTACGTGCGGCTCGAGAGCGCGTAGGCCTGACACGGCAGGGCACGATTACTGGTTACCCCGGGCGGACGGTAGGCTAGGCCCTCCGTCAGTCGTATGGACACCCGTCTCCCATGGACGGGGTCCGAGTGAGCGAGGGTTGTTCCGTGGGCTCTGTCATCAAGAAGCGTCGCAAGCGTATGGCCAAGAAGAAGCACCGCAAGCTTCTGAAGCGCACTCGCGTGCAGCGTCGCAACAAGAAGTAACCCGCGGCCGGACTACTTCCCGCTCACGCGGGGGGCCAGCCGCTGCACCGACGGCCGCCTCGCGCGCACCAGGTGTCCGAACTGCCCGCCCGGGCGCTGCCCGGGCGGGCAGTGGTGTCTCCGCAGCCCGCGGGTGTGGCGCCGCTACGGTCCGGAAACATCCGCACGGTACGGTGCACTCAGGGCGACACGAGGAGGCCGCAGCAGCGTGGGCAGGACCGTACTCGTCACCGGTGTGGCCCGGCACCTCGGTGCCCGGTTCGCCGCCGGGATCGCCCGTTCCCACGGGGTCGACAAGGTCGTCGGGGTCGACGTCCAACCCCCCGCCGAGGACCTGCCGCCCGGGGTCGACTTCGCCCGGGTCGACCTGCGCCGCCCGGCCGTCGCCCGGGTGATCGCCGATCACGGCGTCGACACCGTCGTCCACCTCAACGTCTCCGCCATGGGCCCGGGCGGCCGCTCCACGGTCAAGGAGACCAACGTCATCGGCACCATGCAGCTGCTCGGTGCCTGCCAGAAGGCCCCCGGGGTGCGCCGCCTGGTGGTGAAGTCCACCACCGGCGTGTACGGCTCCGCCCCGCGCGACCCGGCCGTCTTCCACGAGCGGATGCAGCCCAAGGAGCTGCCCGCCGGGGGCTTCGCCCGGGACGCCGCCGAGGTCGAGGGCTACGTCCGCGGCTTCGCCCGCCGCCGGCCCGACGTCGCCGTCACCGTGCTGCGCTTCGCCAACATCGTCGGCCCGGTCGGGGACACCCCGCTCTGCGCCTGGTTCACCCTGCCCGTGCTGCCCACCGTGCTCGGCCGTGACCCGCGCCTGCAGTTCGTCCACGAGGACGACGCCGTCGAGGTGCTCCGGCTCGCCGCCCTCGACCCCCGTCCGGGCACCACCAACACCGGTACCTTCAACGTGGCCGGCGACGGCGTCCTGCTGCTCTCGCAGTGCGCCCGCCGACTCGGCCGGCCCACCGTGCCGCTGCTCAGGCCCGCGCTCGGCGCGGTCGCCGGGCTCGTCCGGCAGACCCGGCTGGCCGACATCTCGCCCGAGCTGATCCAACTGCTCACCCACGGCCGGGTCGTGGACACCACGCAGCTCCGCGAGACCTTCGGCCACACCCCCCGTTTCACCACCGCCGAGGCGTTCGCCGACTTCGTCGCCGCCCAGCGGGCCGGCCTGCTGCCCCCGGAGCGGCTCGCCGCCGTCACCGACCGGCTGGCCGCCCTGCTCGGCCAGGACGACCGCCCCACCCAGGAGCCGATGCCACGATGACCGCAGCCCGCAAGACCGAGCCGGCCGACGCCAAGGTCATCCCGATCGAGTCCGCGCCCAGCTGGCACGCCGGCAGCCCGGAGGGCGGCGGTTTCGCGGACCGGCTGGCCGACGCCGTCGGCGGCGCGCTCGCCGGACAGCTCGGCGCCACCGCCACCAAGGTCCTCGGCAAGGGCTGGGAGGACCGCGCCGCCAGCGGCCTGGCCTTCCTGCGCCGCCGGATCACCGGCGACTACGAGGTCGACGAGTTCGGCTTCGACCGGGAGCTCACCGAGGAGGTGCTGCTCTCGCTGCTCCGCCCGGTCGCCGAGAAGTACTTCCGGGTCGAGGTCCTCGGCGTCGAGAACATCCCCGCCGAGGGCGGCGCGCTGATCGTCGCCAACCACTCCGGCACCATCCCGCTCGACGCACTGATGACCCAGGTCGCGATCCACGACCACCACCCGCACCGGCGCCACCTGCGGATGCTCGCCGCCGACCTGGTCTTCCTGCTGCCGGTCGCCGGCGAGCTGGCCCGCAAGGCCGGCCACACCCTCGCCTGCAACGAGGACGCCCAGGCGCTGCTGGAGCGCGGCGAGGTGGTCGGGGTCTGGCCGGAGGGCTTCAAGGGGATCGGCAAGCCGTTCTCCGAGCGGTACAAGCTCCAGCGCTTCGGCCGCGGCGGCTTCGTCTCCTCCGCACTGCGCGCGGGTGTCCCGATCGTGCCCTGCTCGATCGTCGGCGCCGAGGAGACCTACCCGATGATCGGCAACTTCCGCTCGCTGGCCCGGCTGCTCGGCCTGCCGTACGTGCCGATCACGCCGACCTTCCCCTGGCTGGGGCCGCTCGGCGCGATCCCGCTGCCGACCAAGTGGACGATCCAGTTCGGCGAGCCGATCCCGACCGACGGGTACCCGCGGGAGGCCGCGGACGACCCGATGCTGGTCTTCAACCTCGCCGACCAGGTCCGCGAGACCATCCAGCACACCCTGTACAAGCTGCTGGTGCAGCGGCGATCGGTCTTCTTCTGACCGGTGCACCGACGCCGGAGCGGCCGTGGGAGCTCGGGAATCCCACGGCCGCTCGGGACGGAGCCGGCCTCAGCCCAGCGTGAGACCGGGCAGCAGACCGGGGATCAGCGGCGGGATGGTGATCCCCTGACCCTCCGACGACCCGGTGGCCGAACCGCTCGGGGCGGGGGAGGCGCCCGATCCGGTCGTGCCGCCGGTGGCCGGTGCGCCGCTCTGCCCGCCGCCCAGGCCGTTGGTGAGGCCGTCGACCAGACCGCCGACGCCCTGCGGGGCCGTGCTCGGCGCGGCACCGTTCGGGGCTGTGCCGGTGCCGTGCGCCGTCGGCGCACCCGAACCGCCCTGCGTGGCGCCCTGGACGGCGCCGCCGGACGCCTGCCCCGAGGTCTGACCGTCGCCCGCCCCCGTGCCCTGCTGGCCGCCCGGACCGGGCTTCTCCAGGTGCAGGGGTGCGACGTCCTCGCTTATGTCGTCGAACAGCTCGTCGACCTTGTCGGCCTGCGGGCCGAGCTGGCCGGGCAGCCGGTCGTGCAGCCGCGTCCAGCGGTCGTCCTGGCCCGAGGCGAAGGTGGCGAGCTGACGCATCGGCGCCAGCGAGCCGTTGCTCCGGTACACCGAACGCAGCAGGTCGCGGCCTCGGAGGGCCTCGGCGTGCATGTCGTCCAGCGCCTGCCGGACCTGCTCGACCGTGTCGGGGCTCAGCGTGTCCGGCGAGCCGGACCGCTGGAGCAGGCTCTGCGCCTCGTCCAGCCGGGTGGTCGCCTGCTCCAGCAGCAGCGCGCCGCGCTCGGAGTCGGACCCGGCCCAGTCCAGCCGGAGGCCCTCCAGGCCGCGCTTCACGCCGTACAGGGCGTCGCCCGGCAGGGCACCGCCGCTGGCGGCCGCGGCGCCGGCGAAACCGCCGACCGCGACGCCCGCGACCAGCCCGCCGATCGCGAGCCGGCGGCCCCAGCGCCCGCGGGCCGCCCGGGCGGCCCGGTGCCCGCGCTGCCGCGGCACCGCCGGGGTGCCGCCCCCGGCGAAGGCCTGCTCGAACGCGGCCATCAGCTGGGCCCGTTGGATCGCCTTGGCCTCCGCGGAGAACTCCGGTACGGGCAGTTCCCCGAGGGTGTCCGCCACGGCCAGCAGCTCGGCCATCGCGGTCGATCCGGCGCGGTGGGCACCGCCCGGCGTGCTCCCGTCGGGTCCGTCCCCGCCGGGTGAGTTGTCCGTCCGGTGGGCCTCCAATGCCTCGGCGAAGGCCTTCGCCCGCCGGTGCTCCAGCACGTTTGCCGTCACGGGCCACACCTCCCTTCGTCGTTGTCGACACCGTGGCCTGCCGGAGGGTTGTCTCGGCGGGCCGAAACCACACCATCGGGTGATGCGGTCCGAACCTGCTTGACCGCACGCCCGTTGAGGGTTTCCAGGCTGGCCAACGAGCGGTGCCGGGAGTCGGTTACGCACGACTGATCATGTGATCGCGCATTCACCCGCCCGTGTCGGAGCACGGGCCCGGGTGACGGTCCGTCGGTTGGGGGCGTCACGGCAGCAGGCTCACCGCGCGTCCGGGGGCAGCAGGCGGGCCAGCGTCCGCACCGCGCGGTACTGCAGGGTCTTGATGGCGCCCTCGTTCTTGCCCATGATCCGCGCCGTCTCGGCGACCGAGAGCCCCTGCAGGAACCTGAGGTTGACGCACTCCTGCTGCTGGGGGTTGAGCCGCCGCACGGCGTCCCGCAGGGCCGCGTTGGCCAGCGACTCCAGGACGGACTCCTCCGGGCTGCGCTCGCACTCGTTGGAGTCCAGCATCTCGCCGGTGGTGACCTCCAGCCGGAACCGGCTGGACTTGAAGTGGTCGGCCACCAGGTTGCGGGCGATGGTCACCAGCCAGGCGCCGAAGTCCCGGCCCTGCCAGGTGAAAGTGCCGATCCGGCGGAGCGCCCGCAGGAAGGTCTCGCTGGTGAGGTCCTCGGCGGTGGCCCGGCTGCCGACCCGGTAGTAGATGTAGCGGTAGACGGTGTCCGAGTACTGGTCGTAGAGCCGGCCGAAGGCCTCGCTCTCGCCGGCCTGGGCGCGCTCGACCAGCTCCATCACCGGGTTGTGCTCGGTCTCGGTGTCGCGGTCGGTGCGCGGGCGGCTGCGGGCCGGGGCGCCGACGCCGCGGCGGGTGCCGGTCGTGGTGCCGCCCGCGGCGGTGCCGCTGGTGGCGGTGGAGCGCAGCAGGGCGCCGGTGGCGGCCAGGCGGGCGGCGGGGAGGGCACGCGGGCCGGGCACGACGGGGGCGCCGGCACCGGCGAGGGCGGGCTGGGGGACGAGCACCTGGAACTCGCGGATGGCGGCCCACAGTCGGTCCAGTCGGGCGCCGGTGCGCAGGGTGGCGGTCGACGGGCTGGAGGTGGTGGGCGCGTCGTTCCGGACGGGTGGGTACACGGGACTCCCAGAGGCAGAACTGTGGACGGGTCACCTCCGCCTGCGCGGAGAGCACGTCCCCATGCCCCCGCCGGGGGACACGCAGGTGCCGTGCATCCAGGAGAGGATAACGCTTTGTGCAATGACGGCTACACCCTGTGGTGGAACTGGTCGTTTGGGATCCGGATGGCGCGTATATTCAGCCGGTACTGATCGCCGGTGGCCGGTCGGGGCGCGCTCCGGGTGATCGAATGGCAACCCGGTGTGACCGATTCGAGTGAAGGGCGGGCGCTTTCCCTGCCTCGCGGCCCGGTAACCCACAACTTTCCCGAGGGGCCGAACGATCGGATCCGGTCAAGAGTGAAGCGGGCGCGAACCGCAGCCGTCCGCCCGATGTCGCCCGCACGTGTGAGGAGTTGACGGGCCGCGGGTGGACGCCCCGGCAACCGCCCCGGACCAGGGCGCATGTGACGAGGGGTCGGTTCCGGCCGCGGGCTCAGGCGGTGCGGCGGCGCCGGTGGGCGGCCAGGGCCGCGGCCGTGGCACCCGCCGCGACGCCGAGCCCGGCGGCGGCCGGCAGCCCGACCCTGGCGGCCTTGCGGCCCGTCCGGAAGTCGCGGACCCGCCAGCCGTGCGTCCGCGCGTGTCGGCGCAGCGAGGCGTCCGGGTTCACCACGTAGGGGTGGCCGACCAGGCTGAGCATCGGGATGTCGTTGGCGGAGTCGCTGAACGCCGCGCAGCGGGAGAGGTCCAGCTGCTCGCGGCGGGCCAGCGCCTGCACCGCGGCCGCCTTCGCCGGCCCGTGCAGCAGGCCGCCCACCAGCCGGCCGGTGTACTCGCCGTTCGAGGTCTCGGCGACGGTGGCCAGGGCGCCGGTCATGCCCAGCCGGCGGGCGATGATCCGGGCGATCTCCTGCGGGGCGGCGGTGACCAGCCAGACCCGCTGCCCGGCGTCGAGGTGCATCTGGACGAGCGCCCGGGTGCCGGGCCAGACCTTGTCCGCGATGACCTCCTCGAAGATCTCCTCGCAGATCTGTTCCAGCTCGGCCGTCCGCTTGCCGGCGACCAGGCCGAGCGCGGTGTCCTGGGCGTCCGCGATGTGCGCCGGGTCCTCCGAGCCGTGCAGCCGGAACCAGGTCTGCTGCCAGACGAAGCGGGCCACGTCGCGGCGGGTGAAGAACCGCCGCCGGTACAGTCCGACGCCGAGGTAGAACATCGCGGCGCCGCGCAGGATCGTGTTGTCGCAGTCGAAGAAAGCGGCCGCCCGGGGGTCGTCGGGCGTCGGGGTGTGGTCCTCGGCGGGGGCCTTCCTGCCGCGTCCGGCCTTCTCCGTCTTCTCGGCCTTCTCCGCGCTCTTCTGCGTGACCGCGGCCGTCCCGGCCCCGTCCGTGCGCCGCCCGGTGGCGGCGATCAGGCCGGCCTCGGCCGCGTCGGCGGCGGCCTCGCCCGCCAGCGCGGTCCGCTCGTCGGGGGAACGCCTTGCGAGGTGGAGCCTTCGTAGCGCGGCCATGGACCGAGCATAGCCAGCCGGGAAGGGGTTCCCGTGACGCCCGCGTGCAGGAGCCGTTAACGGTGCGCATCGGCGCAGTGACCCGCGCCACGGGCGCACAATGGCCGGGTGAGCCTGCTGCGACGCGACAAGAACAAGAAGCCCGCCGACCGGGTGGTGACCCTGATCGGCAAGCCCGGCTGCCACCTGTGCGACGACGCCCGCACGATCCTCGTCCGGGTCACCGGCGAACTCGGCGCCGCCTTCGAGGAGAAGGACATCACCCAGGACGAGGCGCTGTACCACCAGTACGCCGAGCAGATCCCGGTGACCCTGATCGACGGCCGCCAGCACGACTTCTGGCGGGTGGACGAGCGCCGTCTGCGCGCCGCCCTCGGCGCCTGATCCGGCCGGCGTCCGCGCACCGTCCGCCACCGCCGCCCGCCGTCGCGCCCGCCCGCACCCCCGCCGATCGGCGGGGGTGCGGAGCCGAATCGTTGCCGACCCGATAGAGATCACCCGCCGAATCGGTGAATTCGTCGGCTTACGATCGAGCCTGTTTCGTGTCCGCCGGGGGCCGCAGGCGAAGGAGAGAGCGCGATGGGCGGCTATGCCGTCGTCGACGTCGAGGCCACCGGCCGCAGCCCCTGGCGGCACCGGGTCGTCGAGGTCGCCGTCGTCCTGCTGGACGACGGTCTCCGCACCGAGGAGACCTTCTCCACCCTGATCGACCCCGGCGGGCCGGTCGGGCCCACCCACGTGCACCGGATCACCCAGGACGACGTGGTCGGCGCCCCGCGCTTTCGCGAGGTCGCCCCCTACCTGCTCGACCTGCTCGCGGACCGGGTCATGGTCGGCCACCACGTCACCTGCGACCACGCCTTCCTGGAGCGCGAGTACGCCCGGATCGGGGTGCCGCTGCCGCCCGTCCCGCTGCTGTGCACCATGCGCATGGCCCGTACCCGGCTGCCCGCCGCCGTCGGCTGGGGCCTCACCGCCTGCGTCCGGGAGGCCGGCCTCGGCTGGTACCCGGCGCACACCGCGATGGGGGACGCCCGGGCCTGTGCCGACCTGCTCCGCCACTACGCCCGGGCCGGGGCGCTGCCGCCCGCCGACCGCCCGGAGCCGCCCCGGGACACCGCGCCGGTGCCCTGGCCGCGGCTCGGCCGGGCCCGTTCGCTGGCGGGCGGCGAGCTCGTCCCGCTGCTGCGCCGGGAGACCGCGCCCGGCCCGTGGCCGCAGGGTGCGGCCGGTCACGGGGCAGGCGCTCCGGTGGCCCCCGGATCGGCGGCGGCCCCGCAGGGAGGTGAGTGATGCGCATCACTGTGGAGGGACAAATCGGACACCATCTTTGTGCACACGTTCACAAACGCATAGCCTGGCTGCCTAAGCCCAGCTTCACCCTCGGGAGCACCGTGGCAATCGGCCGACCCACCCAGAGCAGTTCGCAGGCGCCCGACACCGGCGCCGCGCGCCGACCCTCGCGTGCCCGGGGTATCCCGGAGGCGACCGTCGCCCGCCTCCCCCTCTACCTGCGGGCCCTGACCGCGCTCTCCGAGCGGTCCGTCCCCACCGTCTCCTCCGAGGAGCTGGCCGCCGCCGCCGGCGTGAACTCCGCCAAGCTCCGCAAGGACTTCTCCTACCTCGGCAGCTACGGCACCCGCGGCGTCGGCTACGACGTCGAGTACCTGGTCTACCAGATCTCCCGTGAGCTGGGTCTCACCCAGGACTGGCCGGTCGTCATCGTCGGCATCGGAAACCTCGGCCACGCCCTCGCCAACTACGGCGGCTTCGCCTCCCGCGGCTTCCGGGTCGCCGCCCTGCTCGACGCCGACCCCGGCGTCGTCGGCACCACCGCCGCGGGCCTGCCCGTGCGGCACATGGACGAGCTGGAGTCCATCGTCGAGAGCCAGCAGGTCTCCATCGGCGTGATCACCACGCCGCCCGGCGCCGCCCAGCAGGTCTGCGACCGGCTCGTCGAGGCCGGCGTCACCAGCATCCTCAACTTCGCCCCCACCGTGCTGACCGTCCCGGACGGCGTGGACGTGCGCAAGGTCGACCTCTCCATAGAGCTCCAGATCCTCGCCTTCCACGAGCAGCGCAAGGCCGGCGAGGAGCCCGGCGGCGGCGACTCCGTCCTCGACCGGGCCCCCGGCCCGGTCCGCGCCGCGGCCGCCAAGCTGCGCCGCGCCGCGGGCGGCGCGACCAAGGCGGAGCCCGCCAAGGGCACCGACCGGTCCGCCCAGGGCCGGGCCGCCAAGACCGCCGCCCCGGCCGGCGGCGCCACCCCCGCCGGCGGCGAGGGCGACCTCTCGGCGGTGATGCCGGCATGAGCCTGCTCGTCGTCGGACTGAGCCACCGCACCGCCCCGGTCGGCGTGCTGGAGCGCGCCGCCCTCACCGGCGAGGTCCCCACCCGCCTGCTGCACGACGCCGCCGCCTCGGCCACCGTCGCCGAGGCCGCCCTGGTCAACACCTGCAACCGGATCGAGCTCTACGCGGACGTGGACAAGTTCCACGCCGGCGTCGCCGAGCTCTCCCTGCTGCTCGCCCACCACAGCGGCGTCGACCTGGAGGAGCTCACCGCCCACCTCTACGTCCACTACGAGGACCGCGCCGTCCACCACCTCTTCTCGGTGGCCTGCGGCCTGGACTCGATGGTCGTCGGCGAGGGCCAGATCCTCGGCCAGCTGCGCGACGCCCTGGCCCGCGCCCAGGACGAGCACACCGCCGGCCGCGGCCTCAACGAGCTCTTCCAGCAGGCCCTGCGGGTCGGCAAGCGGGCCCACAGCGAGACCGGCATCGACAAGGCCGGGCAGTCCCTGGTGACCTTCGGCCTGGAGCAGGTCGCCGCCGGCGCCGGCGCCATCGCCGACAAGCGCGTCCTGGTCGTCGGCGCCGGCTCGATGAGCTCGCTCGCCGCCGCCACCCTGGTGCGCTCCGGCGTCACCGACCTGCTGATCGCCAACCGCACCGCCGAACGCGCCGAGCGGCTGGTCACCATCCTCGGCACCGGCCGCACCGTCGACTTCGCCAAGGTCCCCGAGACGCTCGCCGACGTCGACCTGGTGGTCTCCTGCACCGGCGCGGCCGGCGTGGTCGTCACCGCCGAGCAGGTCGCCGCCGCGGTCGGCGCCCGCACCGGCGACGGCCCGCTCGCCTTCCTCGACCTGGCGATGCCGCGCGACGTCCACCACGACGTCCACGAGCTGCCCGGCGCCCTGCTGGTCGACATCGAGAGCCTCTCGCACGCGCACTCGGCCGACGGCCCCGGCGCCGCGGACGTCGACGCCGTCACCGGCATCGTCGCCGACGAGGTGGCCGCCTTCGGCGCCGCCCAGCGCGCCGCCCGGATCGCCCCCACCGTGGTCGCGCTCCGCTCGATGGCCTCCGACGTCGTCAGCGGCGAACTCGCCCGGCTGGAGTCCCGGCTGCCCGACCTCGACGAGCGCTCCCGCGCCGAGATCGGCCAGGCCGTCCGCCGCGTCGTCGACAAGCTGCTGCACGCCCCCACCGTGCGGGTCAAGCAGCTCGCCGCGGAGCCCGGCGGCGCCTCCTACGCGGACGCGCTGCGCGAGCTCTTCGACCTGGACCCGGCGGCCGTGCACGCCGTCTCCGGCACCCCGGCAGCCTCGCCGGGCACCGGCCACGCCCCCCGCGGCGGAGCGGCCGGATGAACCCCGTCAACCCCCACCGGCACGACCTGGACGAGCACCCCATGAATGGTCAACTGAGCAGCCCCCCGGGCGCCCCCGAGCAGCCGCTGCGCCTCGGCACCAGGCGCAGCGCCCTCGCCATGGCGCAGTCCGGCATGGTCGCGCGCGAGGTGAGCCGGGTCACCGGCCGCCCGGTGGAACTGGTGGAGATCACCACCTACGGCGACACCTCCCGCGAGGCGCTGGCGCAGATCGGCGGCACCGGCGTCTTCGTCTCGGCGCTGCGCGACGCCCTCCTGGAGGGCCGCATCGACCTCGCCGTGCACTCCCTGAAGGACCTGCCCACCGCCGCCCCGGCCGGCCTGCTGCTCGCGGCGGTGCCGGAGCGCGAGGACTCCCGCGACGCCCTCGTCGCCCGGGACGGCCTGACGCTCGGCGAACTCGTCGAGAAGCTCGCCGGCAGCGGCCGCACCGCCCGCGTCGGCACCGGCTCCCCGCGCCGGACGGCCCAGCTCAACGCCTGGGCCGCCGCCCGCGGCACCGCCCTGGAGACGGTCGCGATACGCGGCAACGTCGACACCCGGATCGGCTACGTCGCCTCCGGTGAGCTGGACGCGGTGGTCCTCGCCACCGCCGGCCTCAACCGGCTCGGCCGCGGCGCCGAGATCACCGAGCACCTCGACGCCGAGCTGATGGTCCCGGCCCCCGGCCAGGGCGCCCTCGCCGTCGAGTGCACGGACGCCGCGCTCGCCGCGCAGCTCGCCGAGCTCGACCACCGGCCCACCCGGGCCGCGGTCGTCGCCGAACGCGCCCTGCTCGCCGCCCTGGAGGCCGGCTGCTCGGCGCCCGTCGCCGCGCTGGCCACCTGGGCCGGCACCGAACTGCGGCTGGAGGGCGTGGTCGGCACCACCGACGGCGCCACTCTGCTGAGAATGACCGCCACCGGCCCGCTCGTCCTGGACGGGACGGCCGAGGAGCAGGCGGCGGCCCTCGGCCGCGCGCTCGCTGCCCGGCTGCTCGACCAGGGGGCGGCCGGCCTGATGGGGGAGCGAAACCGATGAGCCCCACCGCCGCCACCAGCCCCTCCAACGGCCCGGCCCAGCCGTCCGGCCGCTGCACCTTCCTGGGAGCCGGCCCGGGCGACCCCGGTCTGCTCACCCTCCGCGCGGTCGACGTGCTGGCCTCCGCCGACGTGCTGATCGCCGACCCGCTCACCGCGGCCGCCGTCCGCGCGCACTGCCCGGCCGGCGTCCAGGTGCACAACCCCGCCGAGGAGACGGGCCTCGACGTCGCCAAGCTCGTCGCGGACGCCGTCCGCGCCGGCAAGCACGTGGTGCGCACCGTCGACGGCGACCCCGGCCTGGACGGCTGCGCCGCCGAGGAGATGCTCGGCTGCGCGGGTGCGGCGATCGCCTTCGAGGTGATCCCGGGCGTCGCCCAGTCGGTCGGCGTCCCCGCCTACGCCGGTGTGCCGCTGCGCAGCAGCCAGGGCGCGGACGTGCGCTTCGTCGACGCGGCGGCGCTGCTCGGCGGCGCCGGTGTCGACCTGGGCGCGCTGGAGACCACCCTGGTCGTCCGCACCACCCTCGGCCAGCTGCCGGCGACCGCCAACGCGCTGGTCGCCAACGGCCGCAAGCCGGAGGCCGCGCTCTCCGCGACCCTGTCGGGCACCACCACCCGACAGCGCACCTTCACCTCCACGCTGGCCGGCATCGCCGCTGACCTGAAGGCGGCCCGGGTGCTGCCCTCCCCGGTGTCGGCCCCGGTCGACCCGGCGACGCCGGTGATAGCCGTGGTGGGCGAGCAGGTCGCCCACCGCGCCTCGCACTCCTGGTTCGAGACCAAGCCGCTGTTCGGCTGGAACGTCCTCGTCCCGCGGACGAAGGAGCAGGCGCACGGCCTCTCCGACCAGCTGCGCGGCTACGGCGCCGTCCCGCAGGAGGTGCCGACCATCGCGGTGGAGCCCCCGCGCACCCCGCAGCAGATGGAGCGGGCGATCAAGGGCCTGGTGACCGGCCGCTACGAGTGGATCGCCTTCACCTCGGTCAACGCCGTCAAGGCCGTCCGGGAGAAGTTCGAGGAGTACGGCCTGGACGCCCGCGCCTTCGCCGGCATCAAGGTCGCGGCGGTCGGCGAGACCACCGCCCAGGCGCTGGTCGACTTCGGCGTGAAGCCCGACCTGGTGCCCTCCGGCGAACAGTCCGCCGCCGGCCTGCTGGAGGACTGGCCGCCGTACGACCCGGTCTTCGACCCGATCGACCGGGTGCTGCTGCCGCGCGCCGACATCGCCACCGAGACGCTCGTGGCCGGCCTGGTCGAGCTCGGCTGGGAGGTCGACGACGTCACGGCGTACCGCACCGTGCGCGCCTCGCCGCCGCCGGCCGAGACCCGTGAGGCGATCAAGGGCGGCGGCTTCGACGCGGTCCTCTTCACCTCGTCGTCCACCGTGCGGAACCTGGTCGGCATCGCCGGCAAGCCGCACAACGTGACGGTGATCGCCTGCATCGGCCCGGCCACCGCCAAGACCGCCGAGGAGCACGGCCTGCGGGTCGACGTGATGGCGCCCGCGCCGTCCGCCGCCGCGCTGGCCCAGGCCCTCGCCGAATTCGGTGCCCGCCGCCGGGACACCGCGGTCGCCGCCGGCGAACCGGTCTACCGGCCGAGCGAGCGCCGCCCCGGGTCGCGCCGCAAGGCCGCCCGCTGAACCCCGCCGCCGGGGAGGCCCCGAGCCTCCCCGGCGGTTTCGTGTCGTGAGAGAGAAGCAGCAGTTGTCCGCCGAATTCCCGACCGTACGCCCGCGCCGCCTCCGCTCGACCCCGGCGATGCGCCGGCTGGTCGCCGAGACCCGCCTGCACCCGGCCGAACTGATCCTGCCCGCCTTCGTCCGCGAGGGCATCACCGAGCCGAAGCCGATCACCTCGATGCCGGGCGTCGTCCAGCACACCCGGGACACCCTGCGCCGGGCCGCCGTGGAGGCCGCCGAGGCAGGCCTCGGCGGCATCATGCTGTTCGGCGTCCCCGAGGTGCAGGACGCCGTCGGCAGCGAGGGCACCAACCCGGACGGCATCCTGCAGCAGGCCATCCGCGACGTGGTCGCCGAGGTCGGCGACCAGCTGATCGTGATGTCCGACCTCTGCCTGGACGAGTACACCGACCACGGCCACTGCGGCGTGCTCGCCGCGGACGGCTCGGTCGACAACGACGCCACCCTGGAGCGCTACGCCGAGATGGCCGTGGTGCAGGCCGACGCCGGCGTCCACCTGGTCGGGCCGTCCGGGATGATGGACGGTCAGATCGGCGTGGTCCGGCGGGCCCTGGACGAGGCCGGCCACCAGGACACCGGCATCCTCGCCTATACCGCCAAGTACGCCTCGGCCTTCTTCGGGCCGTTCCGCGAGGCGGTCGGCTCCTCGCTCAAGGGCGACCGCAAGGCGTACCAGCAGGACCCGGCGAACGCCCGCGAGTCGCTGCGCGAGCTGGAGCTGGACGTCGCCGAGGGCGCCGACCTGGTCATGGTGAAGCCGGCCATGGCCTACCTGGACGTGCTGCGGCAGATCGCCGACGCCTCCCCGGTGCCGGTCTCCGCGTACCAGGTCTCCGGCGAGTACGCGATGGTCGAGGCCGCAGCCGCCAACGGCTGGGTCGACCGCGAGCGGATGATCATGGAGACCCTCACCTCGATCCGCCGGGCCGGCGCCGAGCAGATCCTCACCTACTGGGCGGTCGAGGCCGCGGGGATGCTGCGCTAGGAGCCGCCCCCACGCGCCCCTTGCGGTGCACCCGAAGAGGCCGGGCCGCGGGATCCCCGCGGCCCGGCCTCCGGTGCCTGTACGGCCGGGTCAGCCGATGTGGGCCTCGCCGTCGGCGCCGCCGCCGATGGCCGTGCTGGTGGCCCAGCCCCACTCCTGGCCGATCACGGAGATGTTGCTGGTCTCGGCCCAGCCGTGGCCCTCGCCCGCGACGAACGGGTCGTCGGCGGTGGCGACCAGGTGGGCGCCGCCGCCCGCGTCCACGTGCGCCTGGGCGGGCGCCGCGACACCGGCCACGGCCAGGGCGCCGACGGCGGTCAGCAGGGCCTTGCCGAGCATGCTCTTCATGATGGAGGGGTCCTCTCTACGACGGTGATGCGGACTCAACTGATCACAACAAGCCGCCCCGGCCCGGCAACCACGCGCCCGGTACGACACACCGTCACCCGGACGCCCCGCCGGGACCGCCGTGCGGAGCGGTCCCGGCGGACGGCCGGGGAGGGGTGGCCGCGGCCCGGCCGGTGGACGCCCGGCCGGGGAACGGCAACCGCCGGACCCGGAGGAGCGGCTCCCCCGGGCCCGGCGGCAGATCGGACCGGCAGGATCAGCCGATCAGGTGGGACACGCCGCCGTCGCCGCTGCCCACGGTGTTCTGGCCCACCACGCAGGTCTGCTGCGGCTGGTTGTTGAGGACCGGGACCTCGATCGGCACGGCGAGGCCGACGACCGCGCCGACCGCGATGTTGTGGACCTCGGGCAGGCAGAGGTTCGGGTTGTCCAACGTGTGGTAGTTCGGGCTGTGGTCACCGGTGGTGCCGGTGGCGTTGGTGCCGCCGTTGCCCTGGATGGAGGTGGCGGCACCGTCGGCGTCGCCGATCGCCATCGCGGGGGCGGCGGCCATGGCGACACCGGCGGCGGCGACGCCGGCGGCGGCGAGAGCCTTCTTGATCATTTCTGCGTTCCTTCGTGGGATCTTCGATAGGGAGTGGAGCCTCGGTCCGGCGGGTGGCTCACGCCGGCCGTTCTGCGCCGGTGCGACCGGGGGAGCGGCCGTACCGGGAGGTGCGGGGGCGGGGCGCGCACGGGCCCCGCGGGGCGCAGCGGGCGGGCGTCAGCCGATCAGGTGGGAGACGCCGCCGTCGCCGCTGCCGAGGGTGCCCTGGCCGACCACGCAGGTCTGCTTGGGCTGGTTGTTGAGGGCGTCGACCTCGACCGGGACCGCCACGCCGAGCACGGCCACGCCGATGTTGTGGATCTCGGGGAGGCAGACGTTCGGGTTGTCGGCGAAGTGGAAGTTGGGGCTGTGGTTGCCCCAGGTGCCGGTGGCGTTGGTGCCGCCGTTGCCCTGGATCGAGCCGGCGGAGCCGTCCGTGTTGCCGATCGCGCCGGCCGGGGCCGCGGCGGTGGCGAGGGCGGCGGCCGCCAGGCCGAGGCCAGCGAAGGTCTTCTTCAGCATGGGAGATACCTCTCTGAAATGCTCGGGTGCGGCGGCTCGGCGGCCGTGTCCGGTGTCGATGGAATCCGGTCGCGTCGCCGTCGAGCTGCGACATCCCATTCAAAGAATGACCGGCGGGAAAGTTACGCAGATTCTTCGCAGGCGTCTGATTGATCATCAGCTCGGCGGTATTCCAGTCCGACTATTAGCCCGTACCGGTTAACCGACGCAATCCCGCCGGTGGTCGGTCGTTGCGCAGATTGCTTTTCCGCGGGGCTCTTCCCGCGGAACCGCCCCGGTAGAACGCACTCGGACAGAACGGTGAATTGCATGAAGCTCTCCAAGCGGGCCACCGGCGCCCTGCTGCTCGCGGTCGGTGCCGGCGTCGTCTCCGCGCAGGGCGCGGCCGAGGCCCGGCCGATGACCCCCGGCGAGGTGGCGGCCGTCGAGAACGGCCTGGCGGGCCAGGAGGTGCCGTTCAACGTGCCGCTGCCGCTGCTCACCCAGACCGGAACGCTCTCCGGCGGGCTGCCCGCCTCGCCGCTGCAGCCGCCGGTGCCCGAGGAGCACCCGGGCGCCCAGCTCGTCCCGGACCGGATCGTCCCCGCGGTCAACGCCGGCCGGGTCGGCCCGGCCGTCGACGCGGTGGTGCCGCTGCCCGCCGCCGACCGGAGCGCCGAGCTCGGCCAGGCCGTCCTCAACGTGCCCGCCGCCCCGATCCGGACGGCCGGCCCGGCCCTGGAGCTCGGCCAGCCGCTGCGCTATGCGACCGACCACAGCGGCGAGTTCGCGGACGGCGCCCTCTCCTTCGGCGAGCTGGACCCGCAGCTGGTCACCGCGCCGGTGCAGGCGGTGCCCGGCGCCAAGGCCTCGCTCGGCGGCGACGACCAGCGGGTCTCGGTCACCGACACCGTCGGCAACCTGACCGCGGCCGCCACCGGGGCGCTCTCCTCCGACGTGCTGGCGCAGCCCGCGTTCTGATCCGCGCGCCGGAACGCCGGGAGCCCGGCACCCCCCGAGGGCGCCGGGCTCCCGCCGTTCCGCCGTGTCCGCGGACGGCCGCCGCTCAGCCGGGCAGCAGGCCGAGCGCCGGGCCGACCACCGGCAGGCTCTGCGGGCCGCCACCCGCGCTCAGCGGCGAGGTCAGCGGCGCGGTGCCCACCGCCGGCACCCCGTTGTCGGGCTGGACGGCCACGCCGTTGTTCAGCACGTCCGCGGAGGACTGCGCCCACGGGTCGAGCCGCAGGTTCTTCACCGGGGCCACCGCGTAGCCGAGCGCACCGGTCGTGCCGCCGACCACCTGCCCGGTGTCGGGGGACTGCAACTGGGCGGTGGGCCGGGGCAGTCCGGCCGGGGCGGTCTGCTCGGCGGCAGCGGCCGGGCCGGCCGCCGCGCCCACCGCGGCGGCCGCGCCGAGCGCGGCCAGCAGTCCGGTTCGGGCCGTCTTCAGCACCATGGGGATCCTTCTGTCGGTGGGATGGGTGGCCGCCGGCCGGTCCGCCCGCGGCTACGCGAACTGCCCCCCGGCCGGCGGCCGGGGGGCAGACGCACGAGTCGTGCCGATCGTGGTGATCAGCAGTCCTCCTCCTTGACCTCCGGCGGCGCGTCCACGTTGGCGCAGGTGTTGCCGAACGCCGGGTTCAGCAGGCCGACCACGTTGACCGAGTTGCCGCAGACGTTCACCGGCACGTGCACCGGCACCTGGAGCAGGTTGCCGGACAGCACACCGGGCGAGCCCGCCGCGACGCCCTGAGCGCCGGAGCTGGCGCTGGCGGCGCCCGCGCCGCCGAGCACGATGCCGGCCGCGGCGGTGAGAACGGCGGCCTTCTTCACGTTCTGCATGGGAGTCGATCTCCTAATCACACACGGGGAGGGTGCGCCGCACCCGGCGGGGCCGGGTGCGGCGCGGACACGGCGTCAGCCGATGCCTGGTCAGCCGGCGTTGGCGCAGGCGTTGCCGAACGCGGGGTTCAGCAGGCCGATCACGTTGACGGTGTTGCCGCAGACGTTGACCGGGACGTGCACCGGGACCTGGACGAGGTTGCCGGACAGCACGCCGGGGGAGCCGGTGGCGACGCCCTCGGCACCGGAGCTGGCGGCGGCGACGCCGGCGCCGGAGGCGACCAGGCCGACGGCGGCGACGGTGAGGACGGTGGCCTTCTTGAACGTGCGCATGGAATTGTCCTTAGGTTCGTGCCCGGATTTCCTGGTGGAGGCCGGGCGCCGGGCGAATCGGAATCATCGCCCGACATTTTCTGGATGCTCCGTGATTGTCGCCCCGCGGCTCAACTGGCGCGTGTCGCCCGTGGCTTGGGCGAGCCGTCGGCCGCATGCGGTCGTGTGCGCCGTCACCGGTTCCCGCACGGCCGGGAATCCGGTGGCACCGCGGCGCCGCCAGGAGGCGCCTCGCGGCTGCTCCTGGGAGTCCTGGGGTCGGCCCGTGGGCCGGTGGGGCCGCCGGAGGGCGGCCCGGGGTCAGATGTTGGCGCAGGCGTTGCCGAACGCGGGGTTCAGCAGGCCGATCACGTTGACGGTGTTGCCGCAGACGTTGACCGGGACGTGCACCGGGACCTGGAGCAGGTTGCCGGACAGCACACCGGGGGAGCCGGTGGCGACGCCCTCGGCCGTCGCGCCCGAGGCGGACGCGGTGGCCGCGCCGCCGAACAGCATGGCGGCCGCGGCCGCGGTGCCGAGCGCGCCGTAGGCGATCTTGCGCATGGTGCAGTCTCTTTCTGTTCGCGAGTCCCGCGCCTGGCGTGCCGCGGGCCGTGGGGCGCCGCGGGCCCGCCCGGGCGGGAGGGGCCGGCCGGACAGGGATCCCCGGGCCGGACCGGTCGAGCCGGTACGCAGGGAAGAACGACCGCAGCCGCCGGGGGAAACGGGCTGATCCCACGATCACCCGAATGCCTTCACTACTACGTCCGGGTGAATGTGCCGGTCTGTTCGGTACCGCACCGATCAGGCCTCGTTGGGCCCGGTGCACGCCCCGTGCCCTTCCGTGCGGAGCCCGAGCGGTCCACCCGAGCGGCCCATGGAAGACCTGAACTACGAGGAGACTCATATGAGCGTCAAGAAGGCCGCCGCTGTCGGCGCCGCCGTTGTGGGCATCGTCGCTGCCGGTGCCGGCACCGCCATGGCGAGCGCCGGCGCCGAGGGCGTCGCGGCCGGTTCCCCGGGTGTCGCCTCGGGCAACAACATCCAGGTTCCGGTGCACGTGCCGGTCAACCTGTGCGGCAACTCGATCGACGTCATCGGCCTGCTGAACCCGGCGTTCGGCAACTCCTGCGCGAACGTCGGCTGACCGGGTCCCACGCCCGACGGCCGGTCCGCCGGCCGGGTCCGCACGCACCGGGCCGCCGCCCGCGCCCCTTCCTCCTGGGGCCGGGCGGCGGCCCGTTCCGTCGTGCGCCGAGGCTTGTTGGACGAGGTGTCAGTTCCTAGTATGTGAGTCAGGCTCACATTTTGTGCCCCGCAGCGGAGTTCCGCGCCCGCCCCCACCGCGGCGCCGCGGGACGGCACACCGTCAGCACGCACCAGCGCCAGCACGCACCACCGGCACCACGCACCGCTCCACCGCCCGGCCCCCCGCCGTGCGGCCCCACCCCCACAGGAGTCACGCGTGAGAAGCTCACCCCTGCCCGGCCTCCGCAGACGCCGCACCACCGGACTTCCGGCCGCCGCCCTGCTCGCCGCCGTCCTCGGCCTCGCCGGACTTCCGGCCGCCGCCCCCGCCCGGGCCGCCGACGGCACCGGGGCCCGCCCCGCCGCGATCGTCGCCCTCGGCGACAGCGCCATCTCCGGCGAGGGCGCCGGCACCGACACCGGCGACGACTACGTGCCCGGCACCGACACCCCCGGCAACTACTGCCACCGCTCCACCAGGTCGGAGATCTTCCTCACCGGACTCCCCGACCTCGTCCCGCTCGACCTCGCCTGCTCCGGCGCACAGACCGGCGACCTGGTCAGCGACCCCGAGCTGGCGAAGATCACCGGACCGGGCAGCGGCGACTTCGGCGAGCCCAAGCAGGACGTCCAACTCGCCGACGCCGCCGCCGAGTACGACGTGAAGATGGTGGTCGTCACGATCGGCGCCAACGACGACTTCGACTTCAGCGGCATCATGCTCGCCTGCCTCGGCCAGTACTTCCCGGTGCCCAAGTCGCAGGGCTGCCGGGACACCATCGGCACCGCCGAGATCGCCGCCCGCGCCGAGCGGGTCAAGCCCAAGGTCGCCGCCGCGCTGACGAACGTCCGGGCCACCATGCGCCGGGCCGGCTACGCCGACTCCTCCTACCAGCTGGTCTACCAGTCGTACTTCACGCCGATCACGCCCGACATCCGGCGCAACGACTACCTCGGCAAGATCGCGGACGGCTGCCCGGCCTTCCCCGAGGACCTCGCCTGGGGCCACAACCTGGTCGTCCCGGCCTTCAGCGACGCGCTGCGCGAGGCGGCCGGCCGGGTGCCCGGCGTGCGCTACCTCGACCAGCGGCGGGTCGGCTACGGCCACGAGGTCTGCGCCCGCTGGACGAGCTCGCCGTACGAGTACACCAACGGCGACGTCATCGACGTCTCCGAGCGCACCCGCAACGGCTGCGACCAGGAGATCGGGATCCCCGGGGTGTGCATGAACATGGTCCGGCAGTCGTACCACCTGCGGGTGGCCGGCTACCGCGGCGAGGCCGCCTGCCTCGCCCAGTTCTACCGCCGGCCCGCGCTCGACCAGGCCTACTGCTCGCTCGACCGGACGAACACCACCTCGATCGCCCCGCTGACCGCCGGACAGCTCTTCCCGGACACCCCCGAGGACGGCTCCTGGTACCGGCTCACCGACGCGGCCACCGGCCAGGCCCTCGACATCGCCGGCGGCGGCACCTACGGCGACGCCACCGACGGGCGGGCCGCCATCACCTACCGGCCGACCGGCGGCCTCAACCAGTCCTTCCTGCTGCGCGCGGCGGCCGGCGGCAGCTTCGAACTCGCCTCCACCGCCAACACGTCCATGTGCCTGGACGCCACCGGCGGCTCCACCGCCCCCGGCACCCGGCTCGTCCAGTGGCACTGCCACGGCGGCGGCAACCAGCACTGGCTGCTGCTGCCCGCCGCGGACGGCCTCTACCGGATCGCCGACTCCCAGGACCGCACCGAGCTCGTCACCGCCACCACCACCCTCGACCCCCAGGGCCACCGCATCCTCGCCCTCGCCCAGGACACCGGCACCCCCGACCAGCTCTGGCGCCTCGACAAGCTCGGCATCTCCTACCTCCCGAACTGACCACCGGTCGGCGGACGGGGCACGGCCGTGTCCCGTCCGCCACAGCCCGGCTCAGTGCCCGTCCACGTTCCACGCGTGCGGCAGGGCGGAGCCGCACGGCGCGCAGTGGAAGTCCTCCTCGCGCACCACGTTGAGGTCCCGGCAGACCGGGCAGCGGCGGAACACGAACACCGGGTCGAAGCGGTCCGGCGGTGTCAGCCCCAGCGCCGCCACGGCCGCCGCCACCGAGGGGAAGCACCTGCCCCCAGGGGCGTAGCCGGTGGACTGGTTGGTGACCGAGGAGACCTCCCAACCGCCGCCCGAGCCACGGACGAAGGCGATCTCGCCCGCCGCCAGGACGGGTCGTCCGCCCGCGCAGGCCACGTGCTCGCTGCGCCGCGGTGCGAGCAGCAGCACACCCCGCTCGTCCACCACGAAGGTGACGGGCTCGCGCAACTCGTCCGGTTCGCGGCCACCCAGCCAGTCGGCGAGCTCCTCCGTCGTCCGGACGGGCACCCCGGGCGGTGCGGTCCGGGCCTTCCGAGCGATGTCCGGCGGTCCGACGTACCGGTAGGGCCTGGTCATGCGCGGCACGGTAGGTGCGGCCGGGGCGTCGTGCACCCGGAAATCCGGTGGTCAGGTTCGCGGGGGGTGCCTAGGCTGCGGCGCACCATCGGTGCGGCAGGGCGGGGAGCATGCTTTCGACCACGACGGTACGGTCCGTCAATTCGTTGACCGAGCGCTGGGCGCGGGGCGTTCCGACGGCCGGGGGCACGGTGTTCACCGCGGCCGGGCTGTGGCCGCTGCTGGCCGCGCTCGCCTCCGGGGCGGACGGGGCCGCGGGCAAGGAGCTGGCAGACGCGCTCGGGGTGCCGGCCGCGTCGGCTGCCGAGCGGGCCCGTGAACTGCTGGGCGCTCTGGGCCGGTTGCCCGGGGTGGCTGCGGCGGTCGGGCTGTGGACGGCGCCCGCGCTGCAGGTCTCCCCGGAGTGGACGGCCGGCCTCCCGGCCCACCTCCACCAGCCGCTCACCGGCCCGGAGATCCAGCCGCAGCTGGACGCCTGGGCGGCCCGCCACACGAACGGGCAGATCGAGGAGTTCCCGCTCCGGGTCCAGCCGGACACGATCCTCCTGCTGGCCTCGGCGCTCGCCGTCCGCACCGACTGGATCCGCCCGTTCAAGGCGGGCATGCTGTGCCCCGGGGCGGGCCCGTGGGCCGACCGGGAGTTCGCCGGCCTCTACCGGTTCACCTCGTTGCTGGACCGGGTCGCCGTGGTCGGGACGCCCGCCGGGCAGGTCTCCGAGCTGCGGGTCCTGGGGGCCGGCGGGATCGACGTCCACCTGCTCGTCGGCGAGGAGAGCGCCCGCCCGGGCGAAGTGCTCGGCGGTGGGCTCGGCATCCTCGCGGGCCGGCACCGCCGGGTGACGGGGGATCTGTTGCCGTACGGCGAGGCCGGTCCCGGGCTCCGGGTCCGCGCCGTCCGCAGCGAGGTTCCACGGCATCAACTGATGGCGGAGGTCGCCCGGTTCACGGTGACGGCCGAGCACGATCTGCTGGCGGACGCCGACCGCTTCGGGCTCGGTACGGTCTCCCGGCGCGAGCCGGACGGCAGCGGCCATCTCCCGGGGATCTGTGCGGATCCGCCGCTCGAAGTCCGGGTGGCCGCGCAGTCGGCGACGGCGACCTTCGGCGCGCTGGGCTTCCGCGCCGCGGCGGTCACCGTACTGGGGGCGGTCGTGGGCAGTGCGCCGGCGCCACCGCCGTACCGGGTCCGCCGGGTGGAGTTCACCACGGACCGTCCCTTCGGCTTCCTCGCCGTGCACCGCACCTCCCGGCTGGTGCTGGCGGCGGGCTGGGTGGAGCAGCCGGACCCGTACGAGCCCGAGGAGGAGGAGTGGGACGAGGAGGAGGACGAGGAGGCGTGGTGACCTGGGCGGACCTCAGCGCCGGGGCCGGGGCGGAGGTGGACGCCCGACTGGCCCGCGGGCAGGTCATCCATGCGATCAAGGCCGTCCGCGACGACTTCGACGACAGCCCCGGCCGGGAGCGCCCCGGGCTCCGCGCCGCCGTGGACCTGGTCGAGGCGCGTCGGCAGCTGCTCGGCATCCCGGTGTCCTGGTAGGGCCGGACATGCGGCAGGGGTGTCAACCTCAGGTTGACACCCCTGGACTGTCAACCTAAGGTTGACGCATGGTGAATCCGGTCCAGTTGACGCATCCCGTCCGCCTCGACGACCTCATCGAGGCCATCAAGCAGGTCCACACCGGCGCGCTCGACCAGCTCGCCGACGCCGTCCTCGCCGCCGAGCACCTCGGCGAGATCGCGGACCACCTCATCGGCCACTTCGTGGACCAGGCCCGGCGCTCCGGCGCCTCCTGGACCGACATCGGCAAGAGCATGGGTGTCACCCGGCAGGCCGCGCAGAAGCGCTTCGTGCCGAAGGATCCGGGCGGGCCCTCCGATCTGGACCCGAGCCAGGGCTTCGGCCGCTTCACCCCGCGGGCCCGCAACACCGTGGCGGCCGCCCACGACGAGGCCCGCACCGCCGGCAACGCCGAGGTCACCCCGGAGCACCTGGTGCTCGGCCTGCTCGCCGAGCCGGACGGTCTCGCCGTCCGGGCGCTCGCCGCCCAGGGGGTCACTCCGGAGGCCGTCCGCGAGGCGGCCGCGGCGGCCCTCCCGCCGGCGGCGGACGAGCGGCCCGAGCTCGTCCCGTACGACGCCCGGGCGCGCAAGGCGCTGGAGTTGACCTTCCGTCAGGCCCTGCGGCTGGGCCACAACTACATCGGCACCGAGCACATCCTCTTCGCCCTGCTGGAGCTGGAGGACGGCGAGGGCCCGCTCTCCGGGCTCGGCGTCGACCGCGCGGCCGCGGAGTCGCTGATCGCCGAGGCGCTCGCCGCCTTCACCGCCGCCCGGCCGCCGGCCGAGGAGTAGGACCGGCCGCACGGTACCGGCCACGCGGTACCGGCCGCCCGTAGGGGGCGTGGGGAGGCATCACCCGGCTGCCGGGAGCCTTCGCGCGCCCCCTGTCGCGTGCCGACGCACTGCAGGTGCTCACGGGGCGGCACGCCGAGGGACGCCCGGACCCGCCGGGGCCGGGCTCCGGCCCCGGAGGAGGGTGCCTACGGCCAGACCAGGCAGTACAGCTGGTGGCCGGCGTCGTGCAGGCGGTTGGCGAAGTCCTGCCACTCGTGCAGCATCTGGTAGATCACGAAGGCGTCGCGCGGGCCGCGCCGGTCCGGCACGGTCGACCAGATGAAGGCGGCGGCGCCGAGCTGGGTCTCGTCCGCCTTGCGCAGCGGCTCGACCACGTTGTGCGGCAGCTGCACGACCGCGTAGTCGGGGTGCAGCACGACCAGCTCCAGCGGCGGGACCTGGTGCAGCGGAACGCCCTGGATGCCGGTGAGCACCATCGCGCTCATCGTCTCGGGCTTGATCTTGGTGGAGAGGTGGCCGTTGAGCGAGCCGCTCGTCTCCATCAGGTCGCCGAGCCGGCCCAGCGCACCGAGCTCCCCGGCGTCCAGGCCGAGACCGCCGGGGCCCAGCGCGGTGGGGACTCTCGCCGCGGTGGCACGGTCGGGTGCGCCGAAGTACTTGTAGGTGACTCCCACGCGTCCCTCGCCCCGCCTTCCCCTGCCGCCTGTACCCGTACCCCCGCCGTGCGCGGCCTCCGCGGAGGGACGGGTGCCACCCGCGGCCTCCTCGAAGCCGTCCTGCGCCTCGGACACTCGGACCATCCTCACCGGAATTCGCCGGAATCGACAGACCCCCACACGCCCGGTGTCCCTCCGAACGTGCCACTTACCCGTCTCGTGCCGCCGTACACACCGCGAACGCAGCGTCCGTGACCGCGTCGCCGCGGTCCGCCGGGCCGGTTCGAACGGTCGCCCCCCGGCGTCCGTCGGCCCGATCCGGGACGTGCGCCCCGCTGTGCCCAGGACTTCCGGCCCGCCGGCCGGACTCCTTCGCGACGGTCGCACGGACAACCGTACAGTCCGAACCCCCTGCCGAGGCAGCAGCACACGGATCATCGTTCCAGATGATCGGGTCCGGCATGCGAAGAGCAAGGACACGATTTGAGAGCATGTTCAGGTGACCAACCCCGTGAGCAACCCCGAGAGCGGGTCCGATGGCGACCCGCGGACCAGTCCCCCGAGCTATCCGTACGAGGCTCCGCAGTCCCGGTCGCTGTTCGAGCGCGCCTCCGTCGTCACCCCGGGTGGCGTGAACTCGCCAGTCCGGGCCTTCCGGGCGGTCGGCGGAACCCCCCGCTTCATGGTGTCCGGCAGCGGCCCCTACCTGACCGACGCCGACGGCCGCGAGTACGTCGACCTGGTCTGCTCCTGGGGCCCGATGATCCTCGGCCACGCGCACCCGGCGGTGATCGAGGCGGTGCAGCGGGCGGTCGTCCGCGGCACCTCCTTCGGCACCCCCGGCGAGGGCGAGGTCGAGCTGGCCGAGGAGATCACCGCGCGGGTGGCACCGGTCGAGCAGGTCCGCCTGGTCTCCAGCGGCACCGAGGCGACCATGTCGGCGATCCGGCTCGCGCGCGGCTTCACCGGCCGTTCGAAGGTCGTGAAGTTCGCCGGCTGCTACCACGGCCACGTGGACGCGCTGCTGGCCGCCGCCGGCTCCGGCGTGGCCACCTTCGCCCTGCCGGACACCCCCGGTGTCACCGGCGCCCAGGCCGGCGACACCATCGTGCTGCCGTACAACGACCTGGAGGCCGTCCGGCAGGCCTTCGCCGCGCACCCCGGCGAGATCGCCTGCGTGATCACCGAGGCCTCGCCCGGCAACATGGGTGTCGTCCCGCCGCTGCCCGGCTTCAACCGGGGCCTGGCCGAGCTCTGCCGGGCCGACGGCGCGCTGTTCGTCTCGGACGAGGTGATGACCGGCTTCCGCGTCTCCAAGGCCGGCTGGTACGGCCTGGAGGCCGCGCACGAGGGCTGGGCGCCGGACCTGCTGACCTTCGGCAAGGTCATGGGCGGCGGCTTCCCGGCCGCGGCCTTCGGCGGCCGCGCCGACGTCATGGCGCACCTGGCCCCGGCCGGCCCGGTCTACCAGGCCGGCACGCTCTCCGGGAACCCGATCGCCACCGCGGCGGGCCTCGCCCAGCTGCGCAACTGCACCGACGAGGTGTACGCCGCCGTCGACCGGGTCGCCGAGCAGGTCTCCGGTCTGGTCGCCGAGGCGCTCGCCAAGGAGGGCGTGGCGCACCGGCTGCAGAAGGCCGGGAGCATGTTCTCGGTGTTCTTCACCGAGGAGCAGGTCACCGACTACGACGCGGCCCGCCGCCAGCAGGCGTTCCGCTTCAACTCCTTCTTCCACTCGATGCTGTCCCAGGGCGTCTACCTGCCGCCCTCGGCCTTCGAGTCCTGGTTCGTCTCGTCGTCCCACGACGAGCGGGCGATCGAGCGGATCGCCGCCGCCCTGCCCGCGGCCGCCCGGGCCGCCGCCGAGGCCACCGAGGAGGCCGCGTGAGCGAGACCACCGTCGTCCACCTGATGCGCCACGGAGAGGTGCACAACCCGGAGGGCATCCTCTACGGGCGCCTCCCCGGCTACCACCTCTCCGAGCTCGGCCGGCAGATGGCCGACCGGGTCGCCGAGCACCTCGCGGACCGGGACATCACCCACGTGGTGGCCTCGCCGCTGGAGCGCGCCCAGGAGACGGCCGAGCCGATCGGCAAGGCGCACGGCCTGGAGGTGGCCGTCGACGAGCGGCTGATCGAGGCGGACAACATCTTCCAGGGCAAGACCTTCGGCGTCGGCGACGGCTCGCTGAAGAACCCCGGCCACTGGAAGTACCTGACCAACCCGTTCAAGCCGTCCTGGGGCGAGCCGTACATCGAGCAGGTCGTGCGGATGATGGGCGCGCTCGCCGCGGCCCGGGACGCCGCGCGCGGGCACGAGGCGGTCTGCGTCAGCCACCAGCTGCCGATCTGGATCGTCCGCTCGTTCGCCGAGCGCCGGCGGCTGTGGCACGACCCGCGCAACCGGCAGTGCTCGCTGGCCTCGCTGACCAGCTTCACCTACGAGGGCGACCGGATCGTCTCGATCGGCTACCGCGAGCCGGCCCGGGACCTGCTGCCGGCCCACCTGGTGGGCAAGGGCGGCAAGTCCAAGCCGGTCGGCAAGAGCTTCGGCGCCTGACGCGCAGGCGCTCTCACGGAGGCCCTCTCGCGGAGGCCTGCCGCAGGGGCGCCCGCGCATTCCCGAGTGACCGCCGACACAGCGGTGAAATGCCTGGGATAAGCGGATCATAAGTGCAGAAACTGCAGGTCAGAGGGGGTTCGACCCGTAACGTCGGACCCCCTCAAACCTGCCCAAAGTCCCATGCGAAACTTTTCACATGTCTGGGACGACCCGCCGCCGCACCCGCCTGGCCGCCACGCTCGGTGCCGCCGCCGCGCTCGCACTGACCGCCTGCAGCTCCGGCACCTCCGACGGCGGGGGGCAGGCCGGCTTCATCACCGGCAAGGCCGGCATCGCCACCGCCGCCCCCGGCTCCCGGACGCCCGCGCCCGCGATCGACGGCAAGACCCTGGACGGCAAGCCGGTCGCGCTCGCCGACTACAAGGGCAAGGTCGTCGTCCTCAACGTCTGGGGCTCCTGGTGCGGCCCGTGCCGCGCCGAGGGCAAGAACCTCCAGGAGGTCGCCCAGAAGTACCAGGACAAGGGCGTCCAGTTCCTCGGCATCAACACCCGGGACGTCGACCCGGCCAACGCGATCCGGTTCGAGCAGCAGACCGGAATCACCTACCCGAGCCTGTACGACCCGGACGGCACCCAGATCCTGCGCTTCCCCAAGGGCAGCCTCAACCCGCAGTCCATCCCGACCACCATCGTGGTCGACCGGGAGGGCGGGCTCGCCGCCCGCGCGATGCGCGCCCTGTCCACCGAGGACCTGGAGAAGATGATCACCCCGGTCCTCGCGGAGCAGAAGTGAGCGCGCTCGCGGCCTTCGGCACCAACGAGACGGTCTTCAGCGGGGCCCTCGTCCTCGCCCTGCCGATCGCCCTCGCCGCCGGGCTGCTCTCCTTCTTCTCGCCCTGCGTGCTGCCGCTCGTCCCCGGCTACCTCAGCTACGTCACCGGCTTCTCCGCCGTCGACCTCGCCGACGCCAAGGGGGCGCGCCGCGGGCGCATGCTGCTCGGCGCACTGCTGTTCGTGCTCGGCTTCACCGCCGTGTTCGTCTCCACCGGCGCGCTCTTCGGCTTCTTCGGCAACACCCTCCAGCAGTACCAGCGCACCATCAACGTCGTGCTGGGCGCGCTGACCGTCCTCATGGGCCTCGCCTTCATGGGGCTGCTGCCCGGCTTCACCAACCGCGAGGTGCGCACCCACCGCCGCCCGGCGATCGGGCTGGCCGGCGCCCCGCTGCTGGGCCTGGTCTTCGGCGTGGGCTGGACGCCCTGCATCGGCCCGACGCTCTCGTCGATCCTCAACCTCTCGGCCGCCCAGGCCAGCGCCGGGCGCGGCGCGTTGCTGATGACGGTGTACTGCGCCGGACTCGGCGTACCGTTCATCCTTGCCGCGCTCGCCTTCCGCAAGGCGCTCGGGGCGTTCGGCTGGGTCAAGCAGCACTACCAGTGGGTGATGCGGATCGGCGGCGGCATGCTCGTCGCGGTCGGCCTGCTCCTGGTCACCGGCGTGTGGGACGTCCTGATCGACCACATGCGGCAACTCAGCGGCGACACCACGATCGGAATCTGACCGTGAGCGACACCAGGACCGTGACCACCGACGGCGGCGAGGCCGACGTCGAGCGCCTCAGCACCGCCCCCGAGGAGGCGGAGGCCCCGGTCGGCATCGGCGTGCTCGGCTGGGTCCGCTGGACGTGGCGCCAGCTCACCTCGATGCGGGTCGCGCTGATCCTGCTCTTCCTGCTCTCGCTGGCGGCGATCCCCGGCTCGCTGATCCCGCAGAACAGCCAGAACGCCTTCAAGGTGCAGACCTGGAAGGCCGCCCACCGGGGCATCACCCCGCTCTACGAGAAGCTCCAGCTGTTCGACGTCTACAGCTCGGTCTGGTTCTCGGCGATCTACATCCTGCTGTTCGTCTCGCTGGCCGGCTGCATCGTCCCGCGCACCTGGCAGTTCGTCGGCGTGCTGCGCGCCCGGCCGCCGGCCGCCCCGCGCAACCTGACCCGGATGCCGGTCTACGCCGCCTGGCGGACCGACGCCGACCCCGAGGCGGTCAACGCGGCCGCGCACCGGCTGCTGCGCAAGCGTCGCTTCCGGGCCACCTCCGCCGGCGGCGCGGTCGCCGCGGAGAAGGGCTACCTGCGCGAGGTCGGCAACCTGCTCTTCCACTTCTCGCTGTTCGCCCTGCTCGCGGGCTTCGCCTGGGCCAGCCTGGGCAGCGGCCAGGGCGGCAAGCTGATGATCGAGGGCCAGGGGTTCGCCAACACCACCACCCAGTACGACGACTTCACCGGCTCCGCCTTCTACACCGTCGACGACCTGGACGCCTTCGGCTTCAAGCTGGACGGCTTCACCGCCCGCTACCAGACCTCCGGCGAGCAGATCGGCAGCGCCCGCCAGTTCACCGCGCACATCCGGTACTGGACGGGCACCGACGACAAGAAGCTGACCAAGGGCGACATCGAGGTCAACCACCCGCTGGAGATCGGCAGCTCCAAGGTCTTCCTGATCGGCCACGGCTACGCGCCGGTCGTCACCGTGAAGAACGCCAAGGGCGAGGTCGTCTACAAGGGCCCCACGCCCTTCCTGCCGCAGGACAGCAACCTCACCTCCACCGGCGTGATCAAGGTCAGCGACTACGGCAAGAAGGACGGCAAGGACGTCGACCTGGGCTTCAACGGGTACTTCCTGCCGACCGCGCCGGTGAACTTCGAGAAGACCGGCCCGATCTCGCTCTTCCCGGACGCCGCCGAGCCGATGCTGGTGCTCACCGCCTTCGCCGGCGACCTCGGCACCGACTCCGGTTTGCCGCAGAACGTCTACCAGCTCGACACCGGCCACATGACCCAGCTGAAGCAGGACGGCGACATCGCCCGCGTCAAGCTCAAGCCCGGCCAGGGCTGGGAGCTGCCGGACGGCTACGGCACCGTCACCTTCGACGGCTACCAGCAGTGGGCCAGCTTCAACGTCTCCCACCGCCCGGGCAACGCGGTCGCGCTCGCCGGCGCGGTCTGCGCGATCCTCGGCCTGATCGGCTCGCTGTTCGTGCAGCGCCGCCGGATCTGGGTCCGCGCCACCGCCTCCCCGGACGGCAGCACGCTGGTCGAGCTGGCCGGCCTCGCCCGCAGCGAGTCCGCCCGCACGGCCGAGGAGCTCGCCGAGTTCGCCGTCGACCTCCAGGACGACGCCCCGGCCCTCGACGAGCCCGACCCGGACACCGCGACGGACGGACCCGACCCCGCGACGGACGGGCCGGAGCCCGCCGCCGTCCCCGCACCGGCAACCCCCGCAGACCCGGACTCCAAGGAGTAGACGGTGAATCTCGCCTCGGTCGACCCTCATCTGGCCGACCTCTCCAACAAGCTGATCTACTCGGCGATGGCCGTGTACACCCTGGCGATGTTCGCCCACCTCTTCGAGTGGACGTTCGGCAGCAAGGGCGCGATCGCCGTCCGCTCCGCCGAGCAGTCCGGCGGGCTGGCCGCGACCCTGGCCGCCGAGGAGTCCAAGTCCGCCGCCCGCAAGGTCACCGTCACGGTGGCCACCGCGGACGGGGGCACCACCACGCTCACCCGCACCGCCCTCGCCGACGCCGGCGCCACCGTGGTCACCAGCGGCCGCGGCGACGGCTCGGCGGCCGACGGCCCCGGCGCCGCGGGCACCAGCGAGCGGGGCGACCTGGCGGGCCGGATCGCCGTCTCGCTGACCGTCCTCGGCGTCCTGCTGCACGCCGGCGGCGTGCTCACCCGCGGCCTGTCGGTGATGCGCTGGCCGTGGGGCAACATGTACGAGTTCTCCTGCGCCTTCGGGCTCACCATGATGCTCGCCTACCTGGGCCTGCTGGTGGCCGGCAAGAAGGTCCGCTGGCTGGGCCTGCCGGTGGTGCTGGCCGTGCTGCTGACCCTGGGCGTCGCCGTCTCGGTGCTCTACACCGACTCCGAGCAGCTCGTCCCGGCGCTGCACTCGTACTGGCTGGGCATCCACGTCTCCACCGCGATCATCTGCGGCGGCGCGCTGTACGCGGCCTTCGTGGCCACCGTGCTGTACCTCGGCAAGGACTCGTACGAGCGCCGGGTCGAGGCCGGCCTGCCCGGCGGCCCGCTGCGCATCCCGGTCTCGGTCTGGGAGCGGCTGCCCGCCGCGTCGACCCTCGACAAGCTCTCGTACCGGATCAACGCCCTGGTCTTCCCGCTCTGGACGTTCACCATCATCGCCGGCGCGATCTGGGCCGAGGCGGCCTGGGGCAAGTACTGGGAGTGGGACCCGAAGGAGACCTGGTCCTTCATCACCTGGGTCGCCTACGCCGCGTACCTGCACGCCCGGGCCACCGCGGGGTGGAGGGGCCGAAAGGCGGCCTATCTGGCCCTGTTGGCGTTCGCCTGCTGGCTGTTCAACTACTACGGCGTCAACATCTTCGTCACCGGCAAGCACTCGTACGCCGGCGTCTGAGAGGCCGCCCGCACGCCCGAGGGCGGCGGCCGGCCACCTGCCGCCGCCCCGGGTGGTGCCGTTCCACCGAAGAAACCGTGAGGGATCGCCCGTCCGGTCGTTGACCAGGACGTCCAGTCAGCCGCGAGGAGGGGCCGCCATGGAGAGCGACGAGGTCATGCTGACCGTCCGGATCACCGCTGCGGAGAGAGCACTGCTCCGCCGGCTGGCCCAGGGCCATCGCAGCGACGTCTCCGAGGTCGTCGCGGACGGTCTCCTGGACATCCTGCCGACCCTGCACTGCGCCCAGGACGCCTACCGCCTGGTGGCCGCCCTGCGGGCGCCCGCGCCGTGCGCGCAGACCGTCTGGCTGCCGACCGACCTGGCCGACCTGCTCGGCCCGGCGGCGGGCCGGATCGCCCAGACCACCGGGGTGCGCCTCGGCTCCTCGTGCATCGTGCTCGGGGCCGCCGTCCGGCTCTGGCTGGGCCAGGACCCGCAGCTGCTCGCCGAGCACCTGTCGACCATGCACGAGGGCCGTCCGGCCGCCCTCGCAGCCGCGTAGCGCGTCGGTGAACGAACCGGGCCCCGCACGGTGACCGTGCGGGGCCCGGGTGCGTGTCAGGCGGCCTGCTGCCAGCTGACCGGCGAGTAGTACGCCGGGCGGCGCTCCAGGCGCTGCCAGCTGGCGATCGGCTCGACCGTCGGGGCGGCGGCCTGCTGGGCGGTGGCGGCCCGGGCGAGCAGCACCGCGGTCAGGGCGGCCAGCTCCTCGGCGTTCAGCGAGCCGCGGACGATGCGGACAAGGGGTTCGGCGGAAGCGCTCATGGTCCTTGTTTCTCCCCCATGGTGAAGTCTGACGGGTTCCGATCGGCGTAAGAACCGGTTACATCGGAGGGTTGCCGTGCTTGCGGCTCGGCAGGTCGGCGTGCTTGGTGCGGAGCATGGCGAGCGAGGCGGCGAGCACCTGGCGGGTCTCCGCGGGGTCGATGACGTCGTCCACGAGGCCGCGCTCGGCCGCGTAGTACGGGTGCATCAGCTCGCTCTTGTACTCCTTGATCTTCTGGGCCCGCATCGCCTCCGGGTCCTCGGCCGCGGCGATGTCGCGGCGGAAGATCACGTTGGCGGCGCCCTCGGCGCCCATCACGGCGATCTCGTTGGTCGGCCAGGCGAACGACAGGTCCGCGCCGATGGAGCGGGAGTCCATGACGATGTAGGCGCCGCCGTAGGCCTTGCGCAGGATCAGCGAGATCCGCGGCACGGTGGCGTTGCAGTAGGCGTAGAGCAGCTTCGCGCCGTGCCGGATGATGCCGCCGTGCTCCTGGTCGACACCGGGCAGGAAGCCGGGGACGTCGAGCAGGGTGACGATCGGGATGTTGAAGGCGTCGCACATCTGGACGAAGCGCGCGGCCTTCTCGGAGGCGTTGATGTCGAGCACGCCGGCCAGCGACTGCGGCTGGTTGGCGATCAGGCCGACCACGTGCCCGTCGATCCGGGCCAGGGCCACGATGACGTTGGTCGCCCAGCGCTCGTGGACCTCCAGGTACTCGCCGTGGTCGACGACCTCCTCGATGACCTTGCGCATGTCGTACGGGCGGTTGCCGTCCGCGGGCACCAGGTCGAGCAGGCTCTCGTTGCGGCGCTCCACCGGGTCGTCGGTGGAGCTGGCCGGCGGCATCTCGCGGTTGTTCTGCGGCAGCAGCGAGAGGAGGTAGCGGACCTCCTCGATGCAGGACTGCTCGTCGTCGTAGACGAAGTGCGAGACGCCGGAGACCGAGGAGTGCACGTCGGCGCCGCCGAGGCCGTTCTGGGTGATCTTCTCGCCGGTCACGGCCTGGACGACGTCCGGGCCGGTGATGAACATCTGCGAGGTCTCCCGGACCATGAACACGAAGTCCGTGAGCGCGGGGGAGTAGGCGGCGCCGCCGGCGCAGGGGCCGAGCATGACCGAGATCTGCGGGATCACGCCCGAGGCCTTGGTGTTGCGCTGGAAGATGCCGCCGTAGCCGGCGAGGGCGGTGACGCCCTCCTGGATGCGGGCGCCGGCGCCGTCGTTCAGCGACACCAGCGGCGCACCGGCCGCGATGGCCATGTCCATGATCTTGTGGATCTTCTGCGCGTGGGCCTCGCCCAGCGCGCCGCCGAAGATCCGGAAGTCGTGCGCGTAGACGAAGACCGTCCGGCCGTGCACGGTGCCCCAGCCGACCACCACACCGTCGGTGTGCGGCTTCTTCGCCTCCAGGCCGAAGCCCTGGGCGCGGTGCCGGCGCAGCGGCTCCACCTCGTGGAAGGAGCCCTCGTCGAGCAGCAGGTCGATCCGCTCGCGGGCGGTCAGCTTGCCCTTGGCGTGCTGGGCCTCGGTGGCCTTCTCGCTGGGACCCCGCCGGACCTGCTCCCGGAGCTCGTGCAGCTCGGCCACCCGCCCGCGCGCGTCGGCCGGGATCGCGGGGATCTCTCCGCCGACCGGCGCATCGTGCAGAACCGTCATCTCGAACCACTCCAAGTGTGAGGGAACTGTCCCGGCAGGCGGCCTGCGGTACGCGGCTGCTGCTCCGGCGAACACTTCTTCACCTACGACACTACGAGGGAGGGCCGCCGCCGCTCGGCGTCGATTCCGTACAAGGTCGGGCCCCAGAAGCTGTACAGGGCACACAGTGGGGCACACCGCGCCGACCGTCCCGCAGGGTGCGGCCGGGGGGTCCGCGGGGCCCGTCACAGGGGGTGGCCGGACCCCCGATCGTCCAGGTCAGGACGGGTGTCGGGGAGCGTTCGCGCACGGCTCGCCCCCGGTCCGCGGGGCGGGCCTGGGGCGTGCGGTTCCTACGGCGCGCGGCGGCCGTCGGGCTCCCGGATGGTAGGGAAGCGCCAAATTCGGTTCAGCCGCGCGGATCGTCCTCCGGCTCGTCCTTTCGGCGCAGTTCCTCCTCGCGCCGGCGGAGGTCGGACTCCCACTGCTTGAGCATGTCCTCGTGCCGCGCGTTGTCCTTCTTCAACGAGGCCAGGAACTCCGGGTTGTCGTCCGGGGCCACGTAGCGCTCCGCGGGCCGCTCGTACTCGGGGAAGCCCGCCGTGGCGCCGGCCGGCCAGGGCACGGCCCGGCCGCGGGACCGCGCGCGGTTGCGCCCGGCCACCAGCCAGGCGACCGACCCCACCAGCGGGAAGAGCAGCACGATGATCACCCAGGCGACCTTGGGGAGGTAGCGGACCTCCTCCTCCGGCGTGGTCAGGCAGTCGATGAACGCCCACACCCAGAGCGCGAGCAGAAGCAGCGGCGGCACAACTCTCAACACGGCGTCGGTCTCCCCCGGAACGGCGAACAGGGCCCCTCTTGGCGGGGCCAGGGTAACCGGTGTCGGATACTGACAGGCATGGCATACGACGATCTCCGCTCCTTCCTCCGCGCCCTGGAGCGCGAGGGCGACCTCAAGCGGATCAAGACCGAAGTGGACCCGTACCTGGAGATCGGGGAGATCGTCGACCGGGTGCAGAAGGCCAAGGGCCCGGCGCTGCTCTTCGAGAACGTCAAGGGCGCGTCCATGCCGCTGGCGATGAACGTCTTCGGCACCGAGCGCCGGCTCGCCAAGGCCCTCGGCCTGAAGTCCCCCGACGACATCTCGGAGAAGATCGCCGGCCTGCTCCGGCCCGAGCTGCCGCAGGGCTTCACCGGCTTCCGGGACGCCTTCGGCAAGCTCGCCTCGATGGCCCACGTGCCGCCGAAGAACGTGAAGACCACCGACGCGCCCGTCCACGAGGTCGTCCTCACCGGCGACGACGTCGACCTGGAGCAGCTGCCCGCCCTCTTCACCTGGCCGCTGGACGGCGGCTCCTTCTTCAACCTGGGCCTCACCCACACCAAGGACCCGGACACCGGCGTCCGCAACCTCGGCCTGTACCGCCTGCAGCGGCACGACCGGCGCACCATCGGCATGCACTGGCAGATCCACAAGGACAGCCGCAACCACGCCGCCGTCGCCGCCAAGCGCGGCGAGCGGCTGCCGGTCGCGATCGCCTTCGGCTGCCCGCCCGCCGTCACCTACGCCGCGACCGCGCCGCTGCCCGGCGACATCGACGAGTACCTGTTCGCCGGCTTCGTGCAGGGCGAGCGGGTGAAGATGGTCGACTGCAAGACCGTCCCGCTGCAGGTGCCCGCCGACGCCGAGGTGGTGCTGGAGGGCTGGCTGGAGCCCGGCGAGATGCTCCCCGAGGGCCCGTTCGGCGACCACACCGGCTTCTACACGCCGCAGGAGCCCTTCCCGGCGCTCACCATCGACTGCGTCACGATGCGCCGCCGCCCGCTGCTGCAGTCCATCGTGGTCGGCCGGCCGCCGACCGAGGACGGGCCGCTCGGCAAGTTCACCGAGCGCTTCTTCCTGCCGCTGCTGAAGATCATCATCCCGGACATCGTCGACTACGACCTGCCCGAGGCCGGCGGCTTCCACAACTGCGTGATCGTCTCGATCGACAAGAAGTACCCGAAGCACGCCCAGAAGGTCATGCACGCCATCTGGGGCGCCCACATGATGTCGCTCACCAAGCTGATCGTCGTGGTGGACGCCGACTGCGACGTGCACGACTACCAGGAGGTCGCCTGGCGGGCGCTCGGCAACGTCGACTACAGCCGCGACCTGACCGTCGTCGAGGGCCCGGTCGACCACCTCGACCACGCCTCCTACCAGCAGTTCTGGGGCGGCAAGGCCGGCATCGACGCCACCCGCAAGCTGCCCGAGGAGGGCTACACCCGCGACGGCGGCTGGCCCGAGATGGTCGCCTCCGACCCGGAGACCGCCGCCCTCGTCACCAAGCGCTGGAAGGAGTACGGACTGTGACCACGGCCGCCTTCGAGGTCCCGCCCGGCAAGGTCAAGTCCTTCCTGCGGCTGGTGATGATCGAGCACTCGGTGTTCGCGCTGCCCTTCGCGTACATCGCCGCGCTCACCGCGATGTTCCTCGCCGACGGCCGGGTGCACTGGGGCGAACTCTTCGTCGTCACCGTCTGCATGGTCGGCCTGCGGACCTTCGCGATGGCCGCCAACCGGATCATCGACCGCGAGATCGACGCCCGGAACCCGCGCACCGCCGGCCGCGAACTCGTCACCGGCGCGGTGTCGCTGCGCACCGCCTACGTCGGCTCCGCCGTCGCCCTCGTCGTCTTCCTCGGCGCGGCCGCCCTGCTCAACCCGCTCTGCCTGGCGCTCGCCCCCGTCGCCGTCGTGCCGATGGTCGTCTACCCGTACGGCAAGCGGTTCACCGACTTCCCGCACGCCATCCTCGGCCTCGCCCAGGCCGCCGGCCCGATCGGCGCCTGGCTGGCCGTCACCGGTACCTGGTCCTGGGACGCCGTGGTGCTCGGCCTCGCCGTCGGCGTCTGGATCGGCGGCTTCGACCTGATCTTCGGATGCCAGGACGTCGCCGCGGACCGCGCCGAGGGCGTCCGCTCGGTGCCGGCCCGGTACGGGATCGCGGCGGCGCTGTACGGCGCCCGCGCCTGCCACGCCGTCACCGTCGCGCTGCTCGCCTGGTACGCCGTCCTCACCGACGCCGGCCCCGCCTTCTGGGTCGGCCTCGCGGTGGTCGTCGGCGCCTTCCTCTACGAGCACAGCATCGTCAAGCCCGGCGACCTCTCCCGCCTCAACCGGGCCTTCTTCACCACGAACGGCTTCGTCGGCATCTCCCTCTTCGGCTTCGCCCTGCTCGACCTGGTCCTCCGGGGCCTGACCGTCTGACAGGGCGGCCCCGATGTCGCTCCGCCGTCCCGGTGAGGGCGCCCCTACGTGCCGGGAGCGTTCCGAAGGGCCAGGCGGGTGTAGGCGCGGACGTCGGCGTCCGGGTCGGCGAGGCGCTCGCGGAGGGCCGACCCGACGGCGGGTTCGGCGGCTGTCGGGGTGAGGGCGCGGACGGCCGCCTTGCGGACGTCCGCGTTCCCGTCGGCCAGCAGGGCGAGCAGCGGTGCCGTCCGCCCGGCGGCGGCGAGGGCCCCGGCGGCGGCCTTGCGGACCTGCCAGGCCGGGTCGGCGGCGGCGGCCAGCCCGGCGAGGGCCGGCGGGCAGCCGATCCCGGCAGCTCCGTCGAGGGCCGCGGCCCGCACCAGCGGATCGCCGTCCCGGGCCAGCCGCAGCAGCGCCCCCTCGGCCATCGGGTCGCCGATCGTCCCCAGGCCCTCGCCGACGGCCACCCGGACCTCCCGGGCCGGGTCCGCGGCGACACCGACCAGGGCCGACGCGGCGTTCAGCGAGACGAGTCCCCGGACGGCCTGCAGCCGCACGGGAACCTCCTCGTCGGCCGCCCCGGCGGCGAACAGGGCGCGCGAGCCCGTCCGCAGCACCCGGGAGAGCTCCAGCACCCCGGACCGGACGACGGGGTCCGCCGAGGCGGCCGCGGAGGCCAGGGCGGGGCCGAGCGCGGGGTCGAGCACGTCGGCGAGCTCCCGCAGGCCGGCCACGGCGGCGGCCCGGACGCGTCCGTCGGGGTCGTGGAGGGCAGCGGCCAGGGCCCGGCCCGTCCCTTCGCCGGCGTGCTCGGTGAGGACGGTGACGGCGGTGCGCCGCACGTCGGCGGAGCCGTCCCGGAGGTAGGGCGCGAGGGCCGCGGGGTCGGGCCCGTCCTCGGCGAGCCGGAGCAGGTCGAGCAGCCGGGGCGAGGCGGCGGCCGGGCCCGGGGAGGCCGGTGCCGCCGAGGCGCCGGTGGTGGTCCCGGTGCGGCCGACGACGAGCGGGTGGACCTCGCCGATCAGTTCGCTCTCACCGCCCGGCGGCTCCAGCCCCTCCACCGGGACGAGGTAGGGCGCGACCGGCCGGGTGAGGAACTCCATCGCGCCGTCGGCGTTCTTCCGCAGGTCGAGGTGGCGGAACCAGCGCCGGTCGTCCCGCCCGGGGTGGTCGGTGCGTTCGTGGTAGAGCCCCCAGCGGCTCTCCTCGCGGGCGAGCGAGGAGCGGGCGGCCATCTCGGCGCAGTCCCGGATGAAGTCGACCTCGACCGCCCGCATCAGCTCGTGCGGGGTGCGGGCGCCCATGGCGGCGATCTCGCCGCGCATCCGCTCGAAGTGCTCCAGGGCGACGGAGAGCCGTGCGCCGGTCTTCGGCGGGGCGACGTAGTCGTTGACGAAGCGGCGCAGCTTGTACTCGACCTGGGGCTGCGGCGGGCCGTCCGGGTTCCGCAGCGGGCGGTAGACCAGCTCGTGGGCGGCCTTCAGCTGGTCCTCGGGGAGTTCGGCCCGTTCGGCCGGCAGGTGGGCGGCGGCGTGGGTGCCGGCGAGGTCGCCGAAGACGAAGGCGCCGATCATGTAGTTGTGCGGGACGCAGGCGAGGTCGCCGGCCGCGTACAGGCCGGGCACGGTGGTGGCGGCGTTCTCGTCCACCCGGACCCCGGCGGCCGAGTGCCCGCCGCACAGGCCGATCTCGGAGATGTGCATCTCCACGTCGTGGGTGCGGTAGTCGTGGCCGCGTCCGGCGTGGAAGGTGCCGCGGCTGGGACGCTCGGTGGTGTGCAGGATGCCTTCCAGGGCCCGGACGGTTTCCTCCGGCAGATGGGTTGTGCGCAGGTAGACCGGGCCGCGGTCGGAGGCCAGTTCGGCGGCGAACTCGGACATCATCTGCCCGGACCAGTAGTCGGAGTCGACGAAGCGCTCGCCGTGCCGGTTGACCTGGTACCCGCCGAAGGGGTTGGCCACGTAGGCGCAGGCCGGGCCGTTGTAGTCCTTGATCAGCGGGTTGATCTGGAAGCACTCGATGCCGCTGAGTTCGGCGCCGGCGTGGTAGGCCATGGCGTAGCCGTCGCCCGCGTTGGTCGGGTTCTCGTAGGTGCCGTACAGGTAGCCGCTGGCGGGCAGGCCGAGCCGTCCGCAGGGCCCGGTGGCAAGGACGACCGCGCCCGCCCGGACGGCGACGAACTCCCCGCTGCGGGTGTCGAAGGCGGCGGCGCCGACCGCCCGGCCGCCGGAGGTGAGCACCCGGACGGGCATCACCCGGTTCTCGATCGTGATCCGCTCCCGCATGTGCTTCTGCCGCAGCACCCGGTAGAGCACCTTCTTGACGTCCTTGCCCTCCGGCATCGGCAGCACGTAGCTGCCGGAGCGGTGCACCTGGCGGACCTGGTACTCGCCGTACTCGTCCTTCTCGAACTTCACGCCGTACCGCTCCAGGCGCTGCACCATGGCGAAGCCACGGGTCGCGGTCTGCCGGACGGTGCGTTGGTCGACGATGCCGTCGTTGGCCAGGGTGATCTCGGCGACGTAGTCGTCCGGGTCGGCGCGGCCGGGGACGACGGCGTTGTTGACGCCGTCCATGCCCATGGCGAGGGCGCCGGAGTGCCGGACGTGCGCCTTCTCCAGCAGCAGCACGTCCGCGCCGGCCTCGGCGGCACTGATCGCGGCCATGGTGCCGGCGGTCCCGCCGCCGACGACCAGCACGTCGCACTCCAGCAGCCGCGCATCCGCGAGGTCGGGGATCTCCATCGGTTCTCCTTTCGATCGCCCCGGGTGGTCGGTCCGGGGCACCCGTGCGGTCGTGGCGGCCGCGTCCTACAGCGCGGCGAGGATCCGCTCGCGCAGGGCGAGCACCGCGGTGTCGGTGCGGCGCGCACCGTCCCGCGGGTACGGCACCTCGTGGACGGCGGCCACGGTGCCGCCGCCGAGGACGGCGATCCGGTCGCCGAGGAGCAGGGCCTCGTCGACGTCGTGGGTGACGAAGACGACGGTGCAGCGCTGCCGTTCCCACACGGCGAGCAGGAGCCGCTGCATGGCGGCGCGGGTCTGGGCGTCGAGCGCCCCGAACGGCTCGTCCATCAGGACGGCCCGCGGCTCGCCGACCAGGGCCCGGGCCAGCTGGACGCGCTGCCGCTGCCCGCCGGAGAGCTCCCGCGGCAGCCGGTCGGCGAGGCCGTCCAGCCCGACGCGGCCGATCCATTCGGCGGCGGGCGCGCCGCGCAGGGACCGCGGCACCCTGCGGACGGCGAGGGGCAGTTCGACGTTGCGCCGCACCGTCCGCCAGGGCAGCAGGCCGTCGTCCTGGAAGACCAGGGCGCGGTCGGCGCCCGGGCCGAGGACGGGCTCGCCGTCGGCGAGCAGTTCGCCGGCGTCGGGCCGCAGCAGCCCGGCGAGCGCCCGCAGCAGGGTGGACTTGCCGCCGCCGGACGGGCCGACGACGGTGAGCACCTCGCCGGGGCCGACGTCGAGGTCGACGCCGTGCAGCACCGGGTGGCCCGGGTGGCCGAGGCCGAGGTTCCGGGCGGTCAGCCGGAGGGTCATCCCCGGCCTCCTCTCGGGTCGTCGCCGCCGGCACGCGGCGGCAGCCAGGCGGTCAGCCGGCGGCCGGTCAGCTCGACGGCACCGGAGGTGAGCCACCCGAGCAGGCCGATGGTGGCCATCCCGACGAAGACGCCGGGGTAGTCGAGCACCGTGTAGGCCTGCCAGGTGCGGTAGCCGACCCCGTACTGCCCGGAGACCATCTCGGCGGAGATCACGCAGATCCAGGACACCCCGATGCCGACCGACAGGCCGCCGACCACGCCCGGCAGGGCGCCCGGCAGCACCACCGAGGCCAACACCCGGGCGCGGCCGCCGCCCATGGTCCGCACGGCCTCCTCCCAGCGCGGCGGAACGGCGCGCACGGCGTGCCGGGTGGACACCGTGATCGGGAAGAACGCGGCGGTGCAGGTGATGAAGACGATGCCCTGCTCGTTCTCCGGGAAGAGCATGATCGCGACCGGTACGAGGGCGATCGCCGGGATCGGCCGGATCAGTTCCAGCACCGGTCCGAGCAGGTCGGCGGCCCACCGCGAACGGGCGGTGAGCACGCCGACCGCGGTGCCGAGGACGGCGGCGAGCAGGAAGCCGAGGCCGATCCGCCGCAGGCTGTCCGCGAGGTCCTGCCAGTACTGACCGGTGCCGAGCTGCCGGCCGAAGGCCTGCCCGACCTGCAGGGCCGTCGGCAGGTGGTCGAAGCGCACCCACAGCTGCACCTGGTGGGACGTCAACAGCTGCCACAGCCCGACGAAGCCGAGCAGGGCGGCCGCCCGCACGGCGCGGCGTCCGGCCTGCCGGGGGAGCGGCCGGGCGGTGCCCCCGCGGGCGGTCGCGGGCGGCGCGGGCCGCACCGCGGTGCTCACGCCGCCGCCAGGGCTTCGTCCCAGCCCACGGCGCGGGCGCCGGGGTGGGCGGCGAGGTAGGCGGCGGAGCCGTCCTCGGTGGTGAAGGGCAGCAGGGCGGCGCCGTCCTGCACCCAGTGGTCCCGGTCGGCGAACCAGCGGGTGCCGGTGGCGGCGTCCGGCACGTAGGCGGCGCGGAGCTTCTTCCCGGCGGCGGCCGCCGCCTTCACGGCGCGCAGCAGGCAGACCGGGCCGGCGGCCGGCCGGGTGGTCTCCTCGCCCTGGAGCCAGAGCTCGCCGGCCTGCCGCGGGTCGGTGACCGGTCGGCCGCAGACCGGGTCGGTGCCGGTGATCCGGGCGGGGGCGGTCTCCGGCAGGGCGGCGGCCGCCAGGTAGGACGGGTCGACGAACCTCTCGACGTCGAGGGCCTTGAGCACGCCCACCGACTTCAGGAAGGGCACGTCCTGGCGGAGTGCGTCGACCAGCTCGGGCCGCAGCGGGGTGGCGAAGGTCGCGATCCCGTTCGGGCCGTTGTAGAGGTGGACGACCTCGGCCGGCAGTCCGGTCGCCCCGGCGACGGTGCGGCTGGCCTCCAGCGGGTGCGCGTTGAGGTACGCGGTGGCGTCGGCCTGGGCGGTCAGGAAGGCCCGGACGACCTCCGGGTGCGCGGCGCCGTACTTCTGCCGGACCACCACGCCGTGCAGGGTGGGGCGGCCGAGCGCGGCGCCGTCGTACAGCAGGCGGCCGTCGCCGGCGAAGACCACCGCGCCGGGCCAGGCGACGAACTGGGCGAGCGCGTCCACGCTGCCGGCCTTCAGCGCGGAGGCGCCGACGGCCGGCTGCTGGTTCTGCTTCTGGATCGCACCGTCGGGGACGCCGGCCTTCCGCAGCGCCTGGACGAGGGTGCCGTCGGCGGCCGAGCCGACCGAGGTGGAGACCCGCTTGCCCTTGAGATCGGCCAGCGTGTGCGCGGGCGAGCCGTTCGGCACCACGACGCCGTTGAGCGCGCCGAGCGGGTTGTAGCCGGTGATCGAGACCAGCCGGGTGCCGGGACCGCCGGCCTCCTGCGCGCGGGAGCCGTTGATCAGCAGCGGGTAGTCGCCCATCGAACCGATGTCGATCTTGTCCGCGAGCATCTGCGCGGTGATCGGCGCGCCGGAGTCGTAGTCCTGCCAGACGACCTCGTAGCTCTTCCCGTCCTTCTTCCCCTGCTCGGCCAGCCGCTGCTCGAACCAGCCCCGGGCGCGCAGCAGGGTGCCCGCGGTGACGGTGTTGATGGTCTTCGACTGGTAGCCGACGACGACCTGCACGGTGCCGTCGCCGGTGGCGGAGGCGGAGGAACAGGCGGTCGCGGCGGCGAACAGGGCGGCGGCCAGCAGCGGCCGGGTGACGCGTCCTGGGCGGGGCATGGCGGGCTCTCTCCTCAGCGCAGCAGGTAGGGCATGTTGACGGTGACGGCCCCGGTGGGGCAGCGGGCGGCGCACGGGCCGCAGTACCAGCACTCGTCGACGTGCATGTAGGCCTTGTGGGTGTCCGGGTCGACGGCCAGCGAGTCCAGCGGGCACATCTCGACGCAGAGCGTGCAGCCGTCGATGCAGAGCGAGGCGTCGATCGTCACGGGCACGTCGGAACGGTGGTCGGCGAGCGCCATCGGCGGGCTCCCTACGGGATGTCGCGCAGCAGCCGGCCCTGCATGGTGAGCCGGTCGCCGCGGAAGCGGACGTATTCGAGGTCGACGGGACGCCCGTCGGCGAGCGTGGTGAGCCGCTCCAGCATCAGCAGGGCGGCTCCGCGCGGGACTTCCAGGACGCTCGCGGAGTGCGCGTCGGCGCTGACCGCCTCCAGGGTGATCTCGGCGCTGCCGAGCGGTTGCCCGGCGGCCTCCTCGATCAGCCGGAAGACGTCGGTGTGCGCCAGGTCGGCGGCGTCCAGCCCGGCACCGAGGTCCGGCACCAGATAGGTCAGGTCGAGCGAGAGCGGCAGCCCGTTCAGCCGGCGCAGCCGCTCGACGTAGACGACGTCGGCGCCCTCCGGCAGGCCGAGCCGCCGGGCGACCGGACCCGGCGCCCGGACGGGGCCGAGGGAGCGGACCTCGTTCACCACCTCGCCGTGCTCGTGCAGCGTCTCGGCGAGGCCCTGCAGCCGGTTCAGGCCGTGCGGCACCTTGTCGGCGAGCACCAGCGTCCCCGACCCGGGCACCCGGCGGACGAGCCCCTCGGTGCGCAGCAGGTCCAGCGCCTCCCGGACGGTGTTCCGGGACTCGCCGAACTCCTCGGCCAGCCGTTCCTCGTGGGGCAGCGCACCGCCGGTGAACACACCGGCCAGCACCTGGCGCCGTAGCACGTCCGCGACCTGCCGGGCACGGTCGGCGCGCGGCCGCCGCACACCGGGGCGGACGGTGTTCTCGCTGGTCATCGCTGCTGCTCCGGGGTCGGGGTGGTGGTACGGCCGGGGTCGGCCACGACCATAGGGCCGCCCCGATGGCGTCCGGGTTGCCGCAGCATTACGCCACCTGACGGACCGTCGGTGACCGCCGCGACCTGCGATGACGGTGCCGCGCCCGGGCGAAGTGCCACCGCGCCCGCCGCGCCCGCCGCGCGCTCCGGGCGCCGCGGGCAGTGGCGGGGGACCATGGAGGACGGCAGGAGCCGCCGCTATCCCGAGGAGTGGTCACCGATGATCGGCAAGCTGCAGTGCGTCGTCCTGGACTGCCACTACCCGGCCGGGCTGGCCCACTTCTACGCGGCCGTGCTCGGCGGCGAGATCGACCGCCCCGACCCGCGCTGGTCGCTGGACGCCGAGTGGTCGACCGTCCACACCCCCGACGGCATGGTGCTGGGCTTCCAGCGGGTCGACGACTACCGTCCGCCGATGTGGCCGGACCCGGCCCACCCGCAGCAGCTGCACCTGGACGTCGACGTCGAGGACCTCGACGTCGCCGAGGAGAAGGTGCTGGCGCTCGGCGCGGTGCGCAAGGCCGCCGAGCCCGGCTGGCGGGTGTACGTGGACCCGGCGGGCCACCCGTTCTGCCTGGTCGGTCCGGGCGGCGGCGCGGCCTGAGCGGCGCCTGAGCGGCCCTGCCGCGGCGCCCCGCGGCGGCGGGTGATAGGTCTTCGTGCCACCTGTCGTCCGTCCCGGAGGGGCCCGCGTGCCGAAGGAACGATCCCCGCGCCGCCGTACCGCCGCGCTGTCCGTCGCGGCCGTGGCCGTGCTCGGCGGTGCGGCGCTGACCGCCCGGGCCGGGGTCGTCGGACCGGCCGACCGGACGGCCGCGGCCGCCCCCGCCGGCGGGACCTCCGCGCCGCCGCCCGCACGGACCCCGCCCACCGCCTCCGCCGCGGCCCCGCCGGGGTCGGCCTCCGCCGCGGCCCCGACGGGTGACCCGGCGGTCTTCACCGGCCTCGCCTTCGACACCTGCACCGCCCCCGCACCGTCGGCGATGAACGCCTGGCACGGCACCTCGCCGTACGGCGCGGCGGCGGTCTACATCGGCGGCAGGAACCGCGGCTGCGCCCAGCCGCAGCTGACCTTGTCCTGGGTGGCCTCGGTGACGGCCACCGGCTGGCGGCTGATCCCGCTGTACGTCGGCGCGCAGCCGCCCTGCCGGAGCGGCAGCGACCCGGAGAAGCTCACCGCCGGCACGGCGGTCGACCTCGGGTCCGCGGACGGCGCGGACGCGGTGGCCGCGGCCGGGGCCCTCGGCATGAGGCCCGGCAGCACCCTCTACCTGGACGTGGAGTCCTACGACGCCGCCGACACCGCGTGCGCGGCGGCCGTCCTCGCGTACACCCGCTCCTTCGACCGGGCAGTGGAGGCGCGCGGCTACCGGCCGGGCTTCTACGGTTTCGCCGCCTCCGGTGCCGCGGGCATCGCCCGGGCGGCGGCGGACGGCGTCCCGGACCTGCCGACGGCGCTCTGGTACGCGGAGTACGACGACGTGGAGGACACCGTGACGGGCTTCCCCTTCGCCGCCGGGCTCTTCACCGGCCACCGCCGCGGCCACCAGTACCGGGTCGACCGGAGGGAGACCCACGGCGGTGTCACGCTGACCGTCGACCGCAACGCCTGGGACGCCCCGGTCGCCGTCGTCGGCTGAAGCGTGCCGCCGGCGGCGTACGGCCGCGCTACCCGGCGGTGAGGACCAACGGGTCGCCGACCCTCAGCCGGCCGGGGGAGACCACGGTGGCCAGGGCGTCCAGCCGGTTGTCGTGGCCGCGGGCGACGGCGCGGAGGATCTCCGGTGCGTGCGGCAGCCCGGGCTGCGGCGCGCCGACCATCGCGCACCGCTCGCTGGCCCGGACGAAGGCCAGCCGGACGCCGTCGCCGAACCGGCCCTCACGGCCGAACCAGCCGTCCTCGGTGAACGGCGGGGTGCCGGGCGGGGTGCGCAACAGGACGTTGGGGCGCAAGCGCCGTTCGTCGACGACGGCGTCCGGGACCTCGGCGCGCACCCAGTCCAGGGTGGCGGTGGTGAGCACCGAGACGGGCAGCTGGTCGAAGTGCGAGACGGCGTCCTCGCGGGCGAGCGCGACGTCCTCGCGCTCCAGGTAGGCGCGGAGGAAGGCGTCCGGGTCCTCGACCGGGCTGCCGAGCGGGTCGAGGAGCTCCGGGGCGTCGAGCCGGTGGCCGAGCCGGGAGGAGAGCCGCAGCAGGCCGTCCATCCGCCGGAAGCGGCGGGTGTTCTTGCCGGAACCGAACCTGCCGGAGCCGTCCCGCACCGCGTAGAGCCGGTCGCCGGCCAGGCCGCGCCCGTCCACCTCGACCGCGTCGAGGAGTTCGCCGCCGGTGGACTTCACCGGGTAGCGCCAGATGCGCTCCACGACACCGGAGATCTCTGCCATGGCGGGAGCCTATCCGGCCCTCCCGATCGTGGTCTAGACCTATTGGCGGACCGTCAGCCCACCCGCGCGACCGCCCGGACGGGCGCGCCGTCCGCCGCCGCCAGCCGCAGCGGGAACAGCGACACCTCCACCGGCGCACCCGCCTCCCGGGCCGCCAGCAGCGGGGTCAGGTCGGTGAGGTTCTCGGCGATCACCCCGCCGCCGTCCCGGCCCAGCAGCACCCGGTGCGCGGCCAGCGAGGGCTCCTGGCCCGCCGGGTCGTGCTCGTCCGCCAGCTCCGCGAGCAGCGCCGCCACCGCCGGATCGGCCGGTCCCTGCTCCGGCGTCGGGTCCACCGACAGCGCGTCCACCCCGACGGTGCGCACCCCCGCCGCCACGATCGCCTCCGCGGCCTCCCGGGACAGGTAGGGGTGCGCCAGGTACAGTTCGCTGCCCCAGTGCCGCGGCCAGCCGGTGGCCAGCAGCAGCACCGCGCCCGGCGTGCACTCGGCCAGCGCCGGGGCGAGCTGATCCGCCGTCACCGCGCTGCGCGGGGCCAGCCCGCGCAGGTCCGCGACCACCGCCGGGCCGGTGAACAGCTCCAGCGGCAGCCCGTCCAGCGTCGGCCAGGTCACGTCCACGTGGTACGGGGCGTCCACGTGCGTGCCCGCCTGCGAACCCAGGTGCAGCGCCAGCACGTTGACCCCGGCGGTGTCGGTGGTGAGGGCGGGCCGAAGCTCCACCTCCGGGTCGCCGGGGTAGACCGGCATGCCGGTGGTGAGCGGATGGGTGAGGTCGATCAGCGTCGGCGCCATGCCGTCCATCCTGCCCCGCCCGGCCCGCCCGGCGCAGCGCTCCCGGGCCACTGCCCCGCCCCCGGTGCCCCACGGCCTAGGGTCGGAGCATGAACGATTCGCAGGTGCGCAGGCCGTGGGTGGTGGGGGTGTCCGGCGCGTCCGGGACGCCGTACGCGGCGTCGGTGATCCGGGCGCTCCTCGCCGCCGGCGAGGCGGTCGACCTGGTGGTCTCCCGCGCCGCCCGGCTGACCATCCTCGACGAGACCGGCATCGCCTACCGGGACGCCCACTGGCGCGAGGACCTGGCCCGCTGGATCGGCACCGACGACCTCGACGGCGTCCGCCACTGGTCGGCCGGCGACTTCGCGGCCGGCCCGTCCTCCGGCTCCTACCCGGCCAAGGGCATGCTGGTCGTCCCGGCGACCACCGGCGCGGTGGCCGGCATCGCGCTCGGCCTCAGCAAGGACCTGCTGCAGCGGGCCGCCGCCGTCACCCTGAAGGAGCGTCGCCCGCTGGTGGTGTGCCTGCGCGAGACACCCCTCAATGGGGTGACGTTGAAGCACCTGGTCGAGCTGGACGCGCAGGGCGCCGTGGTGCTGCCCGCCTCGCCCGGCTTTTACGCGGGCGGCTCCACCGCCCGCGAACTGGTCGACTTCGTGGCCGGCCGGGTGCTCGACGCGGTCGGCGTGCCGCACGCGCTCTACCGCCGCTGGGACGGCGAACTGGGCGCTGCGGCCAAGGCAGAGTGAGACCGTGCGGATCGGGAGAGTATGTTCATTGCGATATCCGGGTTGACGGGCGTACGCCGCCTTCGAATCCGGATAATGATCTCGGGTCCGGTGAGGTTCGGAAGGGCGCTGGCAGGTATATGGACACAGTGGACAGACAGCTCATCCAGGCACTGCGGGAGAACGGCCGCGCCTCGTACGCGGAGCTCGGCCGACTGGTCGGCCTGTCGGGTCCGAGCGTCACCGACCGCATCAACCGGCTGGAGCAGGCCGGGGTGATCACCGGCTACCGCGCCACCGTCAACCCGGCGTCGCTGGGCTTCGGCGTGACCGCCCTGATCGGTCTTCAGCTCACCGACGCCGCCGACCACGAGGACGTCGCCCACCGCCTCAAGGACCTCTCCGAGGTCGAGGACTGCTGGTTCATCGCCGGCGACGACTCGTACATGCTCAAGGTGCGCGTCCCGGACGTGGAGGGGCTGGAATCGGTCGTCAAGCGGATCTCCGGCACCAAGGGCGTGGCCCGCACCCGTACGACCGTCGTACTGTCCACCAAGTGGGAGAGCCGGGTCAGCGACCTGCCGCTGGGCTCCGGCGAGTGACCCCGCGGACGACGGAGGAGTGACACGATGACGCTGGTCGGACTGGAGGAGCTGCGCGCCGCGCAGCAGCGGATCGCCGGGGTGGCCGTACGGACCCCCCTGCTGCCCTGCCCGTGGGCGGCGGACGGCGAGCGCCGCCTCTGGCTCAAGCCGGAGAGCCTCCAGCCGACCGGCGCGTTCAAGATCCGCGGCGCCTACAACCGGCTCGCGGCGCTGACCGCCGAGGAGCGGGCGCGCGGCGTGGTCGCCCAGTCCAGCGGCAACCACGCGCAGGCGGTCGCCTACGCGGCCGGCCTGCTCGGCATCAAGGCCGTCATCGTGATGCCGGACACCTCCCCGGCGGTGAAGGTCGAGAACACCCGCGGCTTCGGCGCCGAGGTCGTCCTCGTCCCGCCGCACGAGCGCGACACCCTGCCCGCCGAGCTGGTCGAGAAGCACGGCTACGTCTGGGTGCCCCCGTACGACGACCGCCACATCATCGCCGGCCAGGGCACCGTCGGCCTGGAGATCGCCGAGGACGCCCCCGACGAGCTGGACACCGTGCTGGTGCCGGTCAGCGGCGGCGGCCTGATCTCCGGCACCGCCGCCGCGCTCAAGCTCGCCTGCCCGGGCGTGCGGATCGTCGGCGTCGAACCCGAACTCGCCGCCGACGCGCAGGCCAGCCTGCGGGCCGGCGAGCACCTCGCCTGGCCGGTCGCCGACACCTACCGCACCGTCGCGGACGGCCTGCGTACCCCCTCGGTCGGCAAGCTCCCCTTCCGGCACCTGCAGGCGTACGTGGACGACATCGTCACCGTCACCGAGGACGAGATCCGCGACACCGTCGCCCTGCTGGCCCGCCGCGGCCGGCTGGTCGCCGAGCCGTCCGGCGCGGTCGCCCCCGCCGCCTGGTTCCACCGCGCCTCCGAGGTCGGCGGCCGGGTCGCCGCGGCCGTGGTCAGCGGCGGCAACCTCGACCCGGCCCTCCTCGGCGAGCTGCTCGCCCGCTGAGCGGTCCCCCAGGGGGCAGGACGCCCCTGGACCGATGTCCCCGCCCCCCGGACTGGTCGCCGCCGCGCCGCGGGCTTCCCGCGCCCCTGTGGCCGGGCCCCGCATACCGAGGCGTAGGCTCGGTTCCGGCATTGTTTCGGCAGGTACGAGAGGCGGGGTCACCGCATGGACGCAGGGCTGAAGCGCGAGCTGGAGGCGAAGGTCTACGCGGGCGAGCGGCTCACCCGCGAGGACGGCATCGCGCTCTACGAGAGCGACGACCTGGCCTGGCTGGGCGGTCTCGCCCACCACGTGCGGACGCAGAAGAACGGCGACGTCGTCCACTTCAACGTCAACCGCCACCTCAACATGACCAACGTGTGCAGCGCCTCCTGCGCGTACTGCTCCTTCCAGCGCAAGCCGGGCGAGAAGGACGCGTACACCATGCGCATCGAGGAGGCCGTCCGCCTGGCCAAGGCCATGGAGGTCGAGTCCCTCACCGAGCTGCACATCGTCAACGGCCTGCACCCGACGCTGCCCTGGCGCTACTACCCGCGCTCGCTGCGCGAGCTGAAGGCCGCGCTGCCGAACGTCTCGCTGAAGGCCTTCACCGCCACCGAGATCCACTGGTTCGAGAAGATCAGCGGCCTGACGGCGAGCGAGATCCTCGACGAACTGATCGACGCCGGTCTGGAGTCGCTCACCGGCGGCGGCGCGGAGATCTTCGACTGGGAGGTCCGTCAGCACATCGTGGACCACGCCACCCATTGGGAGGACTGGTCGCGGATCCACCGCCTGGCGCACGAGAAGGGTCTCAAGACCCCGTGCACCATGCTGTACGGCCACATCGAGGAGCCCCGGCACCGGGTCGACCACGTGCTGCGGCTGCGCGAGCTGCAGGACGAGACGGGCGGCTTCCAGGTCTTCATCCCGCTGCGCTACCAGCACGACTTCCACGACTCCAAGGACGGCGTCGTGCGCAACCGGCTGATGGACCGCACCGAGATGGCCACCGGGGCCGAGGCGCTGAAGACCTTCGCGGTCTCCCGGCTGCTCTTCGACAACGTCCAGCACGTCAAGGTGTTCTGGGTGATGCACGGCGTCACCACCGCGCAGCTGGCGCTCAGCCACGGCGCCGACGACATGGACGGCTCGGTCGTCGAGTACAAGATCACCCACGACGCGGACAACTTCGGCACGCCGAACAAGCTCGGCCGTGACGACCTGCTCGACCTGATCCGCGACGCGGGCTTCCGCCCGGTCGAGCGGAACACCCGCTACGAGGTCATCCGCGAGTACGACGGCCCGGACCCGTCCCGCCGGGAGACGCCGCAGGCGATGCGCCTCTGACACCCCGCCAGTCGCGGGCGGCCGTGCCGCGCCGCCGCACCGGGGCCCGTCGGCACCGCGCCGACGGGCCCCGGCGCGTGTCCGGCGCCCGCGCGCCCCGGCCGCGACAACACCCCTACGGGGTTTGTCCGATCGGCGCAGCCTTTCCACTGGCGCCCCGCCGACCGCGTATGCTCACAGGCTCACCACACGCCCCGGGTTTCGTCCAGGCCCGGGACTTTGGGAGGATCGTCCCCATGTCCGGTTCCCATCGCGCCACCAGCCACGTCCACCCGGCCGACGTGCCGGGTCCCCGCAGCAGTGCGGACGGTCAGGCACCACGGCCGCGCGGACACCGGCGGAAGGCCAAGCCGAAGCGCCGCGGCGGCAAGGCCCTGATGGGCGGTACGGCGGTGCTGCTGGCCGCCACGGCCGGCTGGTTCACGGTCGGCCAGGGCCGGTCCCTCCCCTCGTTCACCAGTGCCGGCGCGGCCGAGCGGCCCGAGGCCGACACCACGCACGCCGACATCGCCCCGCTGTCGGCCGGCGGCCACACCGAGGGCCCGTCCACCGCGGACCGCTCCGACCGCACCGACGGGACGGTCGCGGCGATCCCCGGTCTCGGCCCGTCCTTCCTCGCCAGGATCCCGGCCGAGACCAAGCAGGTCGTGGTCGCCTCCGGCAAGGACAAGGACTCCGCGGACACCGTCGTCACGCTCTGGACGCGCACCCCGGACGGCCGCTGGCGGGCCGGTCAGGCGTGGGCGGCCCACAACGGCTACAAGGGCTGGTCCGCGGAGAAGCGGTCCGGCGACCTGCACAGCCCGATCGGCGTCTTCGGCCTCACCGACGCCGGCGGCCGCAAGGCCGACCCGGGCAGCAAGCTGCCCTACGACAAGGACCCGAACTTCGTGGTCGGCGGCAAGGGCTTCAACGGCGAGCCGCTGGCCGGCTCCTTCGACTACGTGGTGGCGATCAACTACAACCGGGTGGCCGGCCGCTCCCCGCTGGACACCGCGTCGCCCGAGGGCAAGGCCAAGGGCGGCGGCGTCTGGCTGCACGTCGACCACGGCGGCCCCACGCACGCCTGCGTCTCGCTGCCCGAGGCGAACATGATCGAGCTGATCCGCGCCCTCGACCCGGCCGCCCACCCCGTCATCGCGATGGGCGACGCCGCGGCACTGGCCGTCTGACCCTGCGGTTTGCGGGGATTTGTCACCCTTCTACAGCCAAACTCCCCGGATACTGTTCCGGTGCGTCACCGGGCGACTGATGGGTAACCCGGTTGAGTTGATGTATGACCGCCTCCCGCATCGTGGCGCTCGGCCACTACCAGCCGCCCAAGGTCCTCACCAACGACGACCTGGCGAAGCTGGTCGACACCGACGACGAGTGGATCCGCTCCAGGGTGGGCATCCGCACCAGGCACATCGCGGTCGACGAGACGCTCGTCGACCTCGCCGCCGAGGCCGCGCAGAAGGCGCTCGCCGCGAGCGGGCGCCAGGCCCACGAGGTCGACCTCGTGGTGGTCGCCACCTGCACGGCGGTCGAGCGCAGCCCCAACACCGCCGCCGCGGTCGCCGCCCGGCTCGGCATCACCGCCCCGGCCGCGTACGACATCAACACCGTCTGCTCGGGCTTCTCGTACGCGCTGGCCACCGCCGACCACGCGCTGCGGGCCGGCGCGGCCACCCGGGCCCTGGTGATCGGCGCCGAGCGGATGTCCGACACCATCGACTGGACGGACCGCTCCACCTGCGTGATCTTCGGCGACGGGGCCGGCGCGGCGGTGGTGGAGGCCGTCCCCGACGAGCAGGCCGGCATCGGCCCGGTCGTGTGGGGCTCGGAGCCCGCGAAGGGCGACGCGGTGGTCATCACCGGCTGGGACCCGACCATCAGCCAGCAGGGCCAGGCGGTGTTCCGCTGGGCCACCACCCGGATCGCCCCGCTGGCCCGCGAGACCTGCCTCAAGGCCGGGCTGGACCCGTCGGAGCTGCGCGGCTTCGTCGCGCACCAGGCCAACCTGAGGATCATCGACGCCATCGCGGCCAAGCTCGGCACCGCCCCGGACGCGGTGATCGCCCGCGACGTGGTGGACTCCGGCAACACCTCGGCCGCCTCGATCCCGCTCGCCCTCAGCAAGCTCGTCGAGCGCGGGGAACTGCGCTCGGGCGACCCGGTGCTGCTGTTCGGCTTCGGCGGCGGTCTGGCGTACGCCGGCCAGGTGGTGCGCTGCCCGTAGCGCGCCGGGCGCGCGTCCGACCCGGACGGACAGCAGTGGGGCGCCGGAATCCGCGGATTCCGGCG
>NZ_JBFBDW010000005.1:129094-179912 GCF_040683455.1 Kitasatospora sp. NPDC093679 | reverse complement strand
GCGGGGGGCGGTCGCCCGCCCCCCCGCCGGCCCCGCCCCCCCCCCCCCCCTACCCCGGGGGCGCCCCTAACCCCCCCTACCCGCCCCCCCCACTGCTGCTCGGGCACGTCACGGTGCGTCGGCGAACCTCCCCCGAGGACACGGCCGCCGCCCGCCACGCCCCGGACAGGAGGCCGGGGCGAACGTGCGAGGTGGACGATGGTGGAACGGGCTACTTGGGCGGCTTCTTGCCGGCGACGCCCAGGTAGACCTGGAGGGCCAGGTTGGGCTTGAGGTCCTTCACCTTCACGCCCCACGAGGTGAAGGCCTTCTGGTGCTCCGCCGCGGAGGCGAGCAGGGAGACCAGCGAGCCCGCCACGGCGGCCGGGTCGATCGTCTTGTCGGTCTTGCCCTGGTTCGACCGGACGGCCTCGGTGAGCGGGGCGACCACCGAGTTGAGCACCTTCATCCGGATCTTGAAGAACCGTTTGTCCCCCTCGGCAGCACCGAGAGTGACCACTCGAAGAATGGCATCGTTCTTGCGCCAGAAGGCGAGGAAACCGTCCACCAGTTCTTCCGAAGTGGCGGCGCCGGTCTTTCCCGCCCAGGACTTTCCTTCGACGAGCTCTTTGAGCCCGCCGCTGTCCTCGGCCATTTCCTCTGCGATCTCGAGGACAGCGCCCTCGACATCCGGGAAGTACTGGTAGAAGGTCGCGGGGGAGGTACCCGCCATACGGGCGACGTCGATGACCTTGACGTCCCGGTAAGGCGACGTGCTGAGCATCTCGCGGAGGCAGTCGAGCAGCTTCTGCCGCGTCTCCTGTCCGCGTCGCCCGGCGACGCGACCGTCGACGGTGCGAACTTGTCCTGTCATGCCGTCAGCTTACCGTGGCACGATCTTGGCGCGATTCGGTGATGCGACAATTAGGCCGCTCGTGGCGGTATTGGAGCGCCCGGACGGATATTCAGCGCTCCTGTTGTAGCCCCCCCGTGCACTGATGACCCCACAGCGTGACGACCGGTCTGCTGAGGGGTGGTCGGATGACAGGCAGTGATCGCCACGGCGGTCGGACCCGGCTCCGCCGGAGGGGTCGGCCGACCCGTGCGCGGTCGCGTCCGGGGCGTGTCCGGGCCCGCCCGGGGCGGCGCCGGGCGCACGTCCGGAGCGGACGCGGCCCGTCCGGAACGGCCTGCCCCGCGCGGCGCGGGCGGGGGAGATTGGCTCCCGGGGGGTGGGCATTGGAGAATCGGGTGCGCACCCCGGACGGGGGACGGCACAACGGGGAGGTGGCAGCTCAGTGGACCAGCTGACGGCGCACGATCCAAGGCGGATCGGGCCCTTCGAGGTGCTGGGACGGCTCGGCGCGGGCGGGATGGGGCTGGTCTACCTGGCGCGCTCCGCATCGGGCCGGAGGGTCGCCATCAAGACCGTGCGCACCGAGCTGGCCGAGGACGACCTGTTCCGGGTCCGCTTCGCCCGCGAGATCGCCGCCGCCAAGACGGTCGGCGGCTTCTACACCGCCGCCGTGGTCGACGCCGACGCCGACGCCCGGGTGCCCTGGCTCGCCACCGCGTACGTGCCGGCGCCCTCGCTGGAGGACCTGGTCAACCACTGCGGTCCGCTGCCGGTGGACGCGGTGCGCTGGCTGGTCGCCGGCATCGCCGAGGCGCTCCAGTCGATCCACGCCGCCGGCCTCGTCCACCGCGACCTCAAGCCGTCCAACGTGCTGGTGGTCGAGGACGGCCCGCGGGTGATCGACTTCGGCATCGCCGCCGGCGTCTCGCACACCCGGCTCACCATGACCAACGTCGCGGTCGGCACCCCGGCGTACATGTCGCCCGAGCAGGCCCGCGACAGCCGCAGCGTCACCGGCGCCAGCGACGTCTTCTCGCTCGGCTCGCTGCTGGTCTTCTGCGCCACCGGCCACCCCCCGTACCGCGGCGCCAACCCGGTCGAGACGGTGTTCCAGCTGCTGCGCGAGCAGCCGGACCTGTCCGGGCTGCCGATCGAGCTGGCCGACCTCGTCCGGGCCTGCATGCGGCCCGCGCCGGAGCACCGGCCGACGCCCGCGCAGATCCAGGCCGAGCTCGCCCCGCACCTGTTCTCCCGGGACGACGCCCTCGGCGACGCCGGCGACTGGCTGCCGCCCAGCGCGCTGCAGCTGATCGAGCAGAAGCGCGGCCGCCGCTCGCTCGCCCCGCCGGTCGCGCCCCCCGTCGCCCCGCCGCCCGTGCCGCCGGTGCTGCCGCCGCAGCCGTCCGTGCCCCCGGCCGACAGCCGGGGCAACGGCTCGCTCGGCGGCGAGGCCGCCACCGAGCGGATGGCGCCCGGCCGCCGGCCCGCCCGGCAGGAGGAGGTCCGGCTCTCCGGCGGACCCGTCCGGATAGGGCCGGGCCCGCGCGCCGACCAGTCCGTGGCCGGGCAGTCGGCCGCCGCGCCGGCCGCGCCCGCGGCCACCGACTGGGTCCGCCGCGCACCCGTCCCGGCGCCCGCCCCGGCGCCGCGCTGGCGGCCCTGGCGGTTCCGGATGTCCAACGACGTCTGGGGCACCCCGGTGGTCGCCGACGGCACGCTCTTCGTCTCCAGCTTCGAGGTGCACGCCCTGGACATCGCCTCCGGCGAGCGGCGCTGGAAGACCCGCGACGTCGCCTGGGCGCTCGCGGTCGCCGACGGCCGGGTGCACGCCGCCGACGGCCCGCACCTCTACACCGTGGACGTCGCCGACGGCACCGAGCGCTGGCGCAACTCCCTCGACGGCTGGGTCTACTCGCTGGACGCCGCCGACGGGGTGCTCTGCTGCGGCATCAGGGGCGGCGGCGTGCAACTGCGTTCGGCCGCCAACGGCGCGGAGCTGTGGCGCGCCGACGACGCCCAGCAGGACTACGAGAACCCGCAGTCCGGGCCCGCCCTGGTCGGCGGCTGCGCCTACTACTACGGCGGCGGGCGGCTGCGCTGCGTCGACCCGCGGGGCGGCGGGCTGCGCTGGTCCGTGCCGGTCGGCGAGGACGTCCCCTCCCGCCCGGTCGAGCGCGGCGGTGTGCTGTACGTCACGTCCGGCCCCCGGGTGTACGCCCTGGACGCCGCCACCGGCGCCGAGCGCTGGCGCTTCGACGCGCCCGTGGTGCTGTTCACGCCGCCCGCGCTGGACGCCGGCGCCGCGTACGTCGCCGACTACCTCGGCACGCTCTACGCCGTCGACCTCGCCACCGGGCGGGAGCGCTGGCGCGGGCGGACGGGCAGCCGGCAGGGCGCCGAGCCCGCCGTGGTCGCCGACGGCGCCGTGCTGCTCGGCTCGGGGGAGACCCTCCACGCCTTCGACACCGCCACCGGGCGGGAGCGCTGGCGGTACGCCGCCCGCGGCGAGATCGTCGGCTCCCCGGCCGTCGCCGACGGCCTGGTGCACCTGGGCAGCCGGGACCACTCGCTGCACACCGTGGACCTCGCCACCGGCCGGCTCCGCTGGGAGCTCGGCACCAAGGGCGAGCTCACCGGCTCGCCGGTGGCCGTCGCGGGACGGGTGTTCGCGGGCAGCAAGGACCGCTGCGTCTACGCGCTGGACTCCTACTACGGCACCGCGGTGCCGCAGTAGGACGCGGAAAGGCCCCGGGGCCGGCCCGTCACAGCCCCGGGTGGCGGGCCCGCCAGCCCGCCCAGGCGGACTCGATCATGTCGTCGACGCCGTACCGCGCCGACCAGTCCAGCTCCTTGTGGATGAGGTCGGCCGCGGCGACCACCCGGGCCGGGTCGCCCGCGCGGCGCGGGGTGACCTCGGGCTCCACCGCGAGGCCGGTGATCCGGGCGATCGCGTCCAGCACGCCGAGGACGGAGACGCCCTCGCCGCGGCCGATGTTCAGGGTCAGGCTCACCGGCTCCCCGGCCGCGTCCAGCCGGCGGACGGCGGCCAGGTGCGCGGCCGCCACGTCCTCCACGTGGATGTAGTCGCGGATGCAGGTGCCGTCCGGGGTCGGGTAGTCGTCGCCGAAGACCAGCGGCGGCAGGCCGTCGGTGAGCCGCTGGAAGACCATCGGCACCAGGTTGGTGACCCCGTCGTCGGCCAGCTCCGGCGAGGCCGCGCCGGCCACGTTGAAGTACCGCAGCGAGACCGCCGACAGCCCGTGCGCCTTCGCGGCCGCGGCCAGCAGCCACTCGCCGATCAGCTTGGTCTCGCCGTACGGGTTGATCGGCTCGCACGGGGTGGACTCCGTCACCAGGTCGGTGTCCGGCATGCCGTAGACCGCGGCGGAGGAGGAGAACAGCACCTTGCGGACGCCGCCCGCGACGGCCGCCTCCAGCACCGTCCGCAGGCCCTCGACGTTCTCCCGGTAGTAGAGCAGCGGCTCCGCCACCGACTCGCCGACCTGCTTCTTGGCCGCGACGTGCAGCACCCCGGTGACGCCGTGCTCGCGGACGGCCGCGTCCAGCAGCTCCCGGTCGAGCGTCGAACCGACCACCAGCGGCACCCCGGCGGGCAGCCGGTCGGCCGAGCCGGAGCTGAGGTCGTCGAGGACGACCACCCGCTCGCCGGCCTCCGCCAGCTGCCGCACGACATGTCCGCCGATGTAGCCGGCGCCGCCCGTGATCAACCAAGTCATGCCCGAGATCCTATGCGGCACCCGTTCGAAACCCCCGGTGACCGGCGGCCGGTGCGGGCCGGGCGTGTTCGAGTCGAGTTGTCCGACACCCCGATAAGTACGGTCCGGTACGATCGCAGGCGGTTATCGTCAGCGGGAGGAGCAGGTCGCGGGATGACCGCCAGCACTCCCGGCACGGCGCCCAGCACGTCACCCCAGGTCAGCGTCGTGGTGATCGTCTTCGACGACGCCGCGCACATCACCGCTGCGGTGCGCTCGGCGCTCGCCCAGGGGGACTCCGTGGCCGAGGTGATCGTCGTCGACGACGCCTCCACCGACGCCACACCCGAACGCCTGGCCAGGCTCGCCGCCGCCGACCCCCGCGTGAGAGTGATCACTCGCACGGAGAACAGCGGCGGTTGCGGCACCCCCCGCAACCAGGGCCTCGCCGCGGCCCGCTCGCCGTACGTCATGCTGCTCGACAGCGACGACGTGCTCGCCCCCGACGCCGCCCGGACGCTGCTGCGGACCGCCGTCGCCGAGCAGGCCGAGGTGGTCGCCGGGGTCTGCGTCCGCCGCGAGCTGCCCGCCGGCACCGACACCCCCTGGCAGCGCGACCTCTTCCCCGCGGCCGGCGCCCCGGCCCGCCGCTACGAGGGCATCGGCGAGCGCCCCGAGTTCCTCCGCGACACCCTCTGCGTGAACAAGCTCTACCAGCGGGACTTCCTCGACAAGCACCAGGTGAGGTTCGCCGAGGGCCCGGTGCACTACGAGGACTTCGTCTTCACCGCCCGGCTGTACGCGGCCCGGCCGCGGCTGGTCGCCGTCGGCGACACCGTCTACCTGTGGCACGTCCGCCGGGAGGCCGGCCGCCAGTCCATCTCGCTCCGCCGCGACGAGGTCCGCAACTGGCAGGACCGGGTGGACGCGCACGCCGACGTGGTGCGGATCCTCGCCGAGGCCGGCGAGCCGGACCTCGCGGACGCCGCCCGCACCAAGTTCATCGACCACGACCTGCGGATGTACATCCGCGAACTGCGGCAGAAGCCCGCCGCCTACCGCGCCGCCTGGTGGCGGATCGCCCGCACCCACCTGTCCGGCTTCGGCCCCGCCCCGCTGCGCGGCGCCACCCCGGCCGGCCGCTGGCTGAGCGAACTGCTGCTGGCCCGCCCCGAACCGGTCGAGGGCACCGACCTGGCCCGCGCCTGCGAGCTCGCCGCCGCCCCGCCCCGGCTCGCCCCGCCCTACCTCGCCGACGAGGACGGCCGCCCCGTCCTGGTCGACGGAGTGCCGCTCACCGGCCTCGACGAGCTGCCCCCGGCCGGGCTGCCGCTGGCCGTCGACGGCACCGTCCGGCTCGGCCCGGTCTGCAGCGTCCGGCTGCGGCTGCACGACCCGTACGGGCTGGCCTCCGCCGCCCGCCCGGTCCACGCCCGCCTGGAGCTGCGCACCCGGCTCGGCCCGCCGCTCACCGTCGGCCGCGCCCTGGAGCTGGACGCGCACCCCGACGGCGGCTGGACGGCCGAGACCACCGTGGACGCCTTCGAACTGCGCGACGTCGGCGAGATGACCGCCTGGTCGCTGCGGGTCGTGCTGGGCTTCGAGAACGGCGACCGCGCCGCCACCGCCGTCCGCGCCCCGGGCCTCGGCAAGCGGCACGCCGTCGTGTACCGGCCGCTGCTGCGCCTCGCCCTCGTCCAGGCGTACGGGACGACCAACGGCGAGCTCGGGATGCGGGTCGCCGACGGGGTGCGCGGCGGCTGGGAGGTCGTCCGGGCCCGGCTGCGCCGGGTGCTGGCCCGCCTCGGCTGAGGGCGAACGGCCCGCCCGGGCCGGGCGTGCGACGGCCGTCGGGGCGCCCGCGGGACGGGGCACTCCCCGCGCGGTGGGAGAATTCATCCCATTCCCATGATGCCGTGGCTCAATCGGCAGAGCCGCCGCGGCAGCGTCGGAGACCCTCAGCACGCACCCTCAAGCACCACCCGACGACAAGGACCCCCGTCCATGCCCTCCAGTCAGGCGCAGCCGCTGGTCAGCGTCATCGTGATCGTCTACAACGACGCCGCCCGGCTGCCCCGGGCGGTGGCCTCCGCCCTCGGACAGTCGCTGCGCGGCCTGGAGGTGCTGATCGTCGACGACTGCTCGACCGACGACAGCTTCGCCGTGGCCCGGCGGCTGGAGCAGGAGAACCCGGGCCGGGTGCGGGCCCTGCGACTGCCCGCCAACAGCGGCGGCTGCGGCGCCCCGCGCAACCACGGCGTGGCCGAGGCCCGCGGCGAGTACGTGATGTTCCTGGACAGCGACGACGAGCTCGCCGAGCACGCCGCCCGCAACCTGTACGAGGCGGGCTCCCGCACCGACGCCGACCTGGTCTCCGGCCTGAGCGTGCGACGCTTCCTCGGCAACCGGTACGGCAAGACCGACGCCTGGTACCCGTGGATCTACTCGCGCACCCGCACCCTGGAGTCGATCGCCGAGCTGCCCGACCTGCTGGTCTGGGACACCCTCTCCACCAACAAGGCCTACCGCCGGACCTTCCTCGCCGAGCACGCGCTGACCTTCCCGGTCGGCATCCTCTACGAGGACCTGCTCTTCTCCTCGCAGGCGTACCTCGCCGCCGAGCGGATCACCCTGATCCCCAACCGGGTCTACTGGTGGGACGTCGCCCCGCCGACCAAGGGCGAGCGCTCGCTCTCCAACCGCCGCCACGAGATCCGCAACTTCACCGACCGGCTGGAGATCCACCGCCGGATCGACGCGATGCTCGCCGACCGCGGCATGGTCGAGCTGAAGTACCGCAAGGACGTGAAGTTCCTCAAGCACGACCTGGTGCTGCACCTGCGCGACCTGCCCTTCCTGCCCGAGGACTTCCGCAAGGAGTTCGCCGAGCACGCCCGCGGCTACCTGGCCGGGCTCGCCCCGGAGGCGTACGAGGAGGTCGGCAGCCCGCAGCGGATCTGCGCCTACCTGCTCGGGCAGGACGACTGGGACAACCTGCTGCCCGCCGTCGACACCCTGATCAACCGGGACAAGCTCGCCGCCCCGCTCACCGAGCAGGACGGCCGGGTGTACTTCTGCGCCGAGCACCTCGACGACCCCGAGGGCCGCAAGGTGCTCGACGTCACGGCGCACGGCTACCACGCGTCCCCGCTGCGCAAGCTCTTCCTGCGCAACCGGCTCACCCACTACGCGGCCGGGCCGCAGGGCGTCGAGCTGGCCGGCCGGATCGTCAACCCGCTCGGCCGGATCCCCGCCGACGCGAAGCTCGCCGCCCGGCTGGAGTTCTCGCCGCGCCGCAAGGGCCTCAAGTCGTTCACCTTCCCGGTCGCCGAGGTCCGGCACGACGGCGACGGCATCGCCTGGCGCGCCACCGCCGACCTCGCCCGCCGGCTGCGCCCGCTCGGCATCCTGGACGCCGTCTGGGACGTCCGCTGCGTGCTGACCGCCAACGGCGAGCGCACCACCACCCGGCTCACCGTCGGCGACCTCGACCTCGCCTCGGCGGCAGCCCCCGCCGTCCGGCCCCGGCTGACCCGGCTCACCGGCGACCGGCTCGCCCCGCACGCCACCGCCCGAGGCCACCTGGCCTTCGAGATCGCGGCGGAGGGCGCGGCCGCCCGGCGCGGCACCGACCTCGTCGAGCGGGCCCTGCGCGGCGAGGCCTCGGCGCTCGCCAACACCGCCGCCGACCGGGCCCGGCGCACCGCCCGCGGCGCGCTGCAGCTCAAGCGCACCCTGAACAACGGCGACACCAAGCTGAAGGTCTACCACCGGCTGCTGCAGCGGCTGCCCGTGGTCAAGGGCCAGGTGGTCTTCGAGAGCCAGCAGGGCCGGCAGTTCAGCGACAGCCCGCGCGCGGTCTACGAGGAGCTGGTGCGCCGCGGTGCGCCGATGAAGCCGGTCTGGTCGTACGCGAAGTCGACCGAGGGCTTCCCGTCCGGCGCCGCCCTGGTGCGCCGCTGGTCCTGGAAGTACCTGCGGGCGCTGGCGCAGGCCGAGTTCTGGGTGGACAACCAGGGCTACCCGTACCGGCTGCGCAAGCGCCCGGAGACCACCTACATCCAGACCTGGCACGGCTCGGCGCTCAAGAAGATGGGCTTCGACCTGGCCTCGCTGAAGCGGCAGACGCCCGTCCAGCAGGCCGAGTACCTGGCCGGGCTGAACCGCTTCGACCACTTCGTCGTCCGCTCCGAGCACGACGTGCGCACCCTCGCGCCGGCGTACCGGATCGGCGAGGAGCGGCTGCTGCGGGTCGGCTACCCGCGCAACGACGTGCTGCTGCGCGAGGACGCGGGCAAGGACCGGCAGCTCGCCGGCGAGCTCGGCATCGACCTCACCAAGCCGGTGGTGCTGTACGCGCCGACCTTCCGCGCGGACGCCCGCGGCAGGGTCCGCGCCTTCGAGCTGCCCTTCGACGTCGAGGAGTTCGCCGAGCGGTTCGGCGACCGGATCACCCTGCTGGTGCGCTGCCACTACCTGAACCGGGTGGTGCTGCCGCCGTCCGTCCGCGGCCGGGTGATCGACGTCTCCGAGGTCCAGGACGTCACCCCGCTGTACCTGCTCTCCGACGCGCTGATCACCGACTACTCGTCCCTGATGTTCGACTACGCGCTGCTCGACCGGCCGATGCTGTTCTTCGCCCACGACTGGGAGGAGTACGCCGAGGACGTCCGCGGCACCTACTTCGACCTGCTGCGCGAGGCGCCCGGCCCGGTGCTGCGCGACGCCGGCGAGCTGTACGCGGCCCTGGACGAGCTGGAGGCCACCGGCAAGGAGTACGCCGACCGGCGGCGGGAGTTCGCCGCCGCCTACGGCGAGTACGACCGGGGCGACGCCGCGGCCCGGATCGCCGACCTGATGTTCGGGCCGGCCCCGGCGGCCGCACGCCCCGGGCACGACGAGCAGGACCAGCAGGACCAGCAGGACCAGCAGGAGCGGGAGGCCGGCCGGTGAGCCGCGACATCTTCATCGTCAGCAACAGCGTCGACGAACTGGGCGGCGTCGCCAGCTGGTCGCACCGGATGGCCGAGCTGCTGACCGGCCGCGGCCACCGGGTCGAACTGATCGGCATCTGCCCCGCCGTGCTGCACAAGGACTTCGGCGACGGCCTGCCGTACGGGATGACCACCCTGTACGACGGCCAGCCGCCCGCCGCCTGGACGCCCGCCTACCCGTGGCAACGACTGGACGTCGCGGCCCGCCGCCGGCAGTCCGCCCGCGCGGCCGGGATGCGCGAGGCCGCCGAGCGGATGAGCGCGATGTTCCGCGCCGCCCGGCCCGGCGCCGTGGTGATCGTCACCCAGGTCTGGGCGATGGAGTGGGTGGCGCTCGCCGACCTCAAGGGCCTCCAGGTCGTCGGCATGAGCCACGAGTCCTTCGAGACCTGCCGGGCCTCCTCGCGGTTCGGCCGGGTGCAGCGCCACTACGCGGACGTCGACCGCCTGGTGGTGCTCACCGACGAGGACGCGGACGCCTGGATCCGCCAGGGCATGAACTCGACCTGCGGCATCCCCAACCCGCTGCCCTTCCCGGTGCCGGAGACGGCCGCCCCCGCCGCCCGCACGGTGGTCTCGATCGGCCGGCTCGCCCAGGAGAAGGGCGTCGACCTGCTGCTGGAGACCTGGGCCGAGGCGATCCGCGGCCGCGAGGGCTGGCGGCTGAAGGTCTACGGCCTCGGCGAGGAGGAGGAGGCGCTGCGCGCGCAGTGCACCGCCCTCGGCCTCGACGACTCGGTCGAGTTCTGCGGGCGGACGGACGACGTGCCCGGCGCGCTCGCCGGCGCCGGGATCTTCGTGCTCTCCTCGCGCGGCGAGGGCTTCCCGATCTCGCTCATGGAGGCGATGGCCTGCGGCGTGCCCTGCGTGGCCTTCGACTGCGCGCCGGGCGTGCACGAGATCGTCCGGGACGGCGAGGACGGCCTGCTGGCCCCGGTCGGCAACACCTCCGCGCTGGCCCGCCAGCTCGGCCGGCTGATGGACGACGACGAGCTGCGCGACACCATGGGGGCGCGGGCCCGGGAGGAGATCGTGCGGTACTCGCCGGAGCGGGTGCTGGACCGGTGGGAGGAGCTGTTCGCCCTGCTGGAGGCATGAGCCGGGCAGGTGCGGCGTGCTCGGGCGCGCCGCGGCGGTGATTCGGACATACAGCTGAAATGCTGACAAAGTCAGCCCGTCCGTCGCGCCCGCGCACAGCCTCGGGAGGAGCCCCGGTGCACCCGAAGAAGGAACCCACCCGACCGTCCCCGGCCGGCCCGCGCCCCACCGGGCCGAGGCTCCGGGTGCCGACCGGCGGCTGACCCCCGCCACCGGGGCCGGGCCCGGCGACCGCACCGCGCAAGGGTGGCGGCCGCCGGGCCCTCCAACGCCCGGCCCTCCGGCGATCGGCTGCTCGGCGCTCGGGCATGTCGGCAAAGGGCGGTCGGGTGGTTGATTCAGGGGCGCGTGGGGCACCTCCCGGCCGAAGGCCGGGGGAGTGCTGCGCAGTCCGGGGGCGGGCACCGTAGCGACATGGGCCGAGCCCGGATTTGTACGGCGGTCCACATCCGAGTCGCGCAGTTCCCCGCGCCCCCTGTGTGCCCGATCGCCCTTGAGGACACGCCGTAGGGTCGGTCAGACCCGGGCGGCCCGCGTCCGCCAGGGCAGCTCGATCGTCACCGAGGTCGGGCCGCCGGCCGGGCTCTCCACCAGGAACACCCCGTCCACCGCGCCCACCCGCTCGGCCAGCCCCGCCAGGCCGCTGCCCGTGCGCGGGTCGGCCCCGCCCCGGCCGTCGTCCTGCACCACCAGCATCAGCCGGTCGTCGGACCGCCAGACGTCCACCGTCGCCGTCCGCGCCCCGGCGTGCTTGGAGACGTTGGTGAGCAGTTCGCTGACCGTGAAGTAGGCGATCCCCTCGACCGCCGGGTCCGGCCGCTCGGCCCCCTTCAGGTCGACGTGCACCTTCACCCCGCCGGGCACCGTGCAGCGGGCCGCGACCGCCGAGAGCGCCGCGTCCAGCCCGCGGTCGGTGAGCACCGCCGGGTGGATGCCCCGGGCGAGGTCGCGCAGCTCCCGCAGGGCCAGCTTCACCTCGCCGTGCGCCGCGTCCACCATCCGCGCGGCCCCCGCGACCTCCTCGGGCGTCGTGCTCTCGGAGAGCCGCTCCTTGGCCAGGCCGAGGTCCATCGCCAGCGCCACCAGCCGGGCCTGGGCGCCGTCGTGCAGGTCCCGCTCGATCCGGCGCAGGTCCGCCGCCGCGGTGTCGACCACCGCACCGCGGTCCTCCTCCAGCTCCCGCACCCGCTCGGTCAGCGCGCTCGGGCACAGCAGCAACCCGACCAGCATCCGCTCGACCGCCGCCAGCCCCCGCATCGCCCACGGCAGCACCGGCCAGCCGACCAGGACGAGCACCAGCGTCACGGCGAAGCCGATGATCCCCCACGGCAGCAGCAGCACCCCGTACAGCACCGAGCGCCAGCTCAGCCCGTCCGTCAGGCAGGCGATCACCCAGCCCGCCGGCCCCGGCCGGACCGGCGCCAGCGGGGCGGCCTCCGGCACGTCCGAGCCCAGCGCGGCCCGGGCCCGCCGCCGGGCCAGCGCCCCCAGCCACCGGCTGCCGGCCAGGCCCGCGGCCAGCAGCGGCAGGCCGAGCACCGTCACCGCCAGGCCCAGGCCCACGCACAGCGTCACCACCGTGAAGACGAAGCCGGCGATGCCGAGCGGCAGGTTCAGCAGCATGTGCTGCACCTGCAGCCACAGTGGCCGCCCGTACAGCGAGGGCCGGGCCGCCGCCTCCTCCTGGCCGACCTGGTCCTTCATCCGTGCACCGCCCTCCCGACGGACCTCGCCCCGTCACCGCAGGCGGACCGGGCGCCCCCTCGGCGCCCCGCCGTCCGCTGCCCGACCAGCATCGCGGGTCGCCGCGGGCCGCCGCCATGGGGGTGGACGCCGTCCCCGCCCGGGGGTTAACCCCACCCCCGGGACACCCGCTCCGGGTGGTGCCGGCGGGGCGGGTGTCCAGCATGCGTCTTGCGGATCGGGCGGGTTCAGGAGTAGACGAGCGGTGCACTTAGACTCACGCCTGAGCAATGGTTATGAGCGCGTAAAGAGATCGGATCCCGCCGCGCGGCGGGCCCGGCCGATGTGGAGGCGAACGCATGGAGGGGCAGCTGGCTGCTGCCGGCCCTGCCGCGGGCAGTGGCTACTTCGACGCGTACGCGGCGGTGGGCTTGCTCGCCGTCGTCGGCGTGCTGTTCGTCGCGGTGTCGTTCACCGCCAACCGCCTGCTGCGCCCCGTCGTGTACTCGCCGGAGAAGCTGCTGGCGTACGAGTGCGGAGTGGACCCGGTCGGCGAGGGGTGGGCGCAGACCCACATCCGGTACTACGTCTACGCCTTCCTTTACGTGATCTTCGCGGTCGACGCGATCTACCTCTTCCCGTGGGCGACGGTCTTCGCCGCCGCGGGGTACGGGGCGGCGACGCTGGTGGAGATGTTCGTCTTCATCGGCTTCCTCGCGGTCGGACTGCTCTACGCCTGGAGGAAGGGCGTTCTGGAATGGACGTGACCCACGCCCACGCGCACGGCGGCGACGGCCCCGTGCCGCTCGGCATCCCCGACCCGGCCCACCCGGGCGCCGTCGAGCCGCGCCGGCTCGGCCCGCTGGCCCGGCTCGCGCCGGACCCGGTCAAGGTGGTCCTCAACTGGGGCCGCCGCTACAGCCTCTGGTGCTTCAACTTCGGCCTCGCCTGCTGCGCGATCGAGTTCATCGCCGCGTCGATGGCCAAGCACGACTTCATCCGGATGGGAGTCATCCCGTTCGCGCCCGGCCCCCGCCAGGCCGACCTGATGATCGTCTCCGGCACGGTCACCGACAAGATGGCCCCGGCCGTCAAGCGGCTCTACGAGCAGATGCCCGAGCCCAAGTACGTGATCTCCTTCGGCGCCTGCTCCAACTCCGGCGGCCCCTACTGGGACTCGTACTCCGTCACCAAGGGCGTCGACCAGATCGTCCCGGTCGACGTCTACGTGCCGGGCTGCCCGCCGCGGCCCGAGGCGCTGCTCCAGGGCATCCTCAAGCTCCAGGAGAAGATCGCCGCCGAGTCGCTGCCGCAGCGCTACACCGCGCCCGCCTCCGCGCTCCGCCGCGGGCTGGTCGCCGGACCGGAGGGCGCGCAGTGACCACCCCCGAGCAGCCCGGGGCCGAGCCGGTGCCGGGCGCCGAGCCCGCCGCTGCCGCGGACGCCCCCGCCGGGCAGCCCGCGGCCGAGCAGCCGGTCGCCGAGCAGCCCGCCCCCGAGCCGACCCCGGCCGAGCGGACGGCCGCCGGGATCGGCCCCTGGGCGAGCGCCACCGAGGCGTACGGCCTGCTGACCGTCGACGTCCCGGCCGAGCACTGGATCGAGGCGCTGACCGCCGCCCGCGACGGCCTCGGACTCAGCTACTTCGACTGGCTGAGCGCCGTCGACGAGCTCGCCGAGGGCTTCTCCGTCTCCGCCCACCTCGCCGACGTCGCCACCCCCGGCGCCGTCCGCCACCTGCTGGTGCGCACCCGGGTGCCGCGCGAGAAGGCCGCCCTGCCCACCGCCGTCGGCGTGTACGCCGGCGCGGCCTGGCACGAGCGGGAGACCCACGAGATGTTCGGCATCGACTTCGCCGACCACCCGCACCTGGTCACCCTGCTCCTGCCGGACGGCTTCGAGGGCCACCCGCTGCGCAAGGACTTCGTGCTCGCCGCCCGGGTCGCCAAGGCCTGGCCCGGCGCGAAGGAGCCCGGCGAGTCCGACCACGGCGACGGCCCCGCCCGCCGCAAGATGCAGCCCCCCGGCGTGCCCGACCCCAACGAGTGGGGCCCGCTCAAGGGCACCCTGCCGCCGGTGGCCGAGCGCCCGGCCCGGGCCGCCCGCACCCCGCGCGCGGCCGGCGCCGCCCCCCGCGCCGCCGGAGCCGGTCCCCGGGCGGCCGCCGCCGGGGCCGAGGGCGCGCCCGTCCGGGCCGACCGGCCGCGGCGGACCCGCTCGATCAGCGAGGGCTCGGTCAGCCAGACCGCACCCGAGGCACCCGCGACCCGGGCCGAGGCACCCGCCGCACCCGCGGCCCCCGCCGAGGAGCGGCCGCGCCGGACCGCCCGGACGCAGTCCTCGGACGCACCCTGGCACGCACCCGTCCCGGCCCACGACGAACCCCCGGCGGAGCCCGCGAAGCCCGAGCCCGCGAAGCCCGAGCCCGCGAAGCCCGAGCCCGCGAAGCCCGAGCCCGCGAAGCCCTCCGGGCCCGTGGAGCCCGAGCCCGCCGGGCCCGAGGCCCCGCAGGACCCCGACACCCCGCAGACCCCCGGCCAGGACGGAGACGGCGCGTGAACCTCCTCGACACGCTGCTGCGCTGCGTCGCCACCCTGGTGGTCTTCCTGGTGCTGCCGCTGGTGATCGGCCAGACCGAGCACAAGGTCATGGCGCACATGCAGGGCCGCCTCGGTCCGATGTACGCCGGCGGCTTCCACGGTTGGGCCCAGCTCGTCGCCGACGGCGTCAAGTTCGCGCAGAAGGAGGACGTCGTCCCGGCCGGTGCCGACCGGCGGGTCTTCCGGATCGCCCCGGCCGTCGCCCTGCTGCCCTACCTGCTGGTGCTGCTGGCGATCCCGGTCGGCCCGAACGGCTTCGTCGGCCAGGCGATCGACGCCGGCATCTTCTTCGTGCTGGCCGTGATGGGCATCGGCGTGCTCGGCTCGCTGATGGCCGGCTGGGCCTCCGCCAACAAGTTCTCGCTGCTCGGCGGCCTGCGCACGGCCGCCCAGCTGATGTCCTACGAGCTGCCGATGCTGCTCGCGGCCGCCTCGGTGGCGATGGCCGCCGGCACGGTGTCGCTGCCCGGGATCGTGGACGCCTTCCACTGGTGGTGGATCCCGTGGCAGGCGATCGGCGCCTTCGTCTTCTTCACCGCCGGCCTCGCCGAGCTCCAGCGGCCGCCGTTCGACATGCCGGTCGCCGACTCGGAGATCATCTTCGGCGCCTACACCGAGTACACCGGCCTGCGGTTCGCGCTCTTCCTGCTCTCCGAGTACGCGGGCATCCTGGTGGTCTCCGGCCTGACCACGGTGCTCTTCCTCGGCGGCTGGCACGGCCCGCTGCCGGACTCGCTCGGCTGGCTGTGGACGCTGCTCAAGACCTTCGCGCTGGCCTTCGTGGTGATCTGGCTCCGGGTCACCTACCCGCGGCTGCGCGAGGACCAGCTGATGCGCTTCGCGTGGACGGTGCTGATCCCGCTCGCGCTCGTCCAGCTGGCCCTCACCGGCATCGTCAAGGTGGCGATCTCCTGATGGCTCTCAACATCCCCGGCACCGGCCTCGCCAAGGGCCTGGCCGTCACCCTGCGGACCATGACGCGCAAGAGCGTCACCGCGCAGTACCCCGAGGTGCAGCCCGTGCTGCCGCCGCGCTCCCGCGGCGTCATCGCGCTGCTGGAGGAGAACTGCACGGTCTGCATGCTCTGCGCGCGCGAGTGCCCGGACTGGTGCATCTACATCGACTCCCACAAGGAGACGCTGCCCGCCGCCGACCCGAACGCCCGCGCCCGCACCCGCAACGTGCTCGACCGCTTCGCGATCGACTTCTCGCTCTGCATGTACTGCGGCATCTGCATCGAGGTCTGCCCCTTCGACGCGCTGTTCTGGTCCCCGGAGTTCGAGTACGCGGAGACCGACATCCTGGAGCTCACCCACGAACGGGAGCGGCTGCGCGAGTGGATGTGGACGGTGCCCGCGCCGCCCGCCCTCGACCCCGCCGCCGAGGAGCCCAAGGAGATCGCGACCGCCCGCAAGGCGGCCGAGAAGCTGGCCGCCGCGGCCGCACAGGAGGGTGAGGACGCATGAGCACCCTGCTCGCCGCCACCGGCTCGCTGGAGCCGGCCGCCCGGTCCTTCCTCTCCCCGACCGGGGCCGAGGTCGTCTTCCTGCTCGTCGGCCTGGCCGTGCTCGGTGCCGCCGTCGTCTCGGTGACCACCAAGCAGCTGGTGCACGCCGCGCTCTGGCTGGTCGTCGCGCTCGGCGGGCTCGCCGTGGAGTTCCTGCTGCTCACCGCCGAGTTCATCGCCTGGGTGCAGGTGCTGATCTACCTCGGCTCGGTGGTCGTGCTGGTGCTGTTCGGCCTGATGCTCACCCGGGCGCCGATCGGCCGCTCGCCGGACGCCGACTCCGGCAACCGCTGGGCGGCCCTGCTGGTGGCGCTGGCCGCCGCCGGCACCCTGGTCACCCTCGTCGCCGACGCCTTCCGCACCAGCTGGATCGACCTCACCGCGGGCGGCGGCTCCACCCGCGCCACCGGCGAGTACCTCTTCCGCCACTGGGTGCTGCCCTTCGAGGCGCTGTCGGTGCTGCTGCTGGCGGCGCTGGTCGGCGCGATCGTGCTCTCCCGCAGCACCTCCGGCACGCTGCCCCGGCCGCGGGCCGGGAAGCTGCGCGCCGGCAAGCCCGTCGGCCGGCCCGCCGCGGCGACCGCCCCGCCCACCGCCCCGACCGCCCCCGCGCAGGAGCGCTGACGCCGATGCACCTCGTCTACCCAGCCGTCCTCGCCGCGCTGCTGTTCTGCGTCGGCGTCTACGGCGTGCTCGCCCGGCGCAACGTCGTCCTGGTGCTGATGTCCGTCGAGCTGATGCTCAACGCCGTCAACCTCAACCTGGTCGCCTTCGACGCCTGGCTGCGCGACGCCGTCCACGCCGGACAGGCGCTCACCCTCTTCACCATCACGGTCGCCGCGGCCGAGATCGGCCTCGGCCTCGCCGTCGTGCTGCTGGTCTTCCGCACCCGCGGCACCGCCGACGTCGACCGGCTCACCCTGCTCGGCGACCCGTCCGAGGCGGCCCCCGAGGCCGCCGCGACCGAGCCGGAGGGCCGGGCCGCATGAACCTCGCCCTGCCCCTCCTCGTCCCCGCCCTGCCCGCGCTCGGCGCGGCCGCGGGCCTCGCCACCGGCAAGAAGCACCCCGGCCTCGCCCGGCCGCTGGCCGTCCTGCCGGTCGCGGCCTCCGCGGTGCTCGCCGTGGTCGTCGCGCTGCAGCTCGGCACCGGGCGGAGCCTCGACGCCGCCACCCGGCTCACCCCGACCGGCGGCCCCGACGTCTCGCTCGCCCTCCACCTGGACGGCTTCTCCGTCCTGATCTCCCTGCTGGTCGGCCTGGTCGCCACCCTGGTGCAGATCTACTCCACCGCATACCTCAAGGACGACCCCCGCTACCCCTCGTACGCGGCGCTGGTCTCCCTGTTCACCGCGGCGATGTTCCTGGTGCTCTACTCCGGCGACCTGATCGTGCTGCTGGTCGCCTGGGAGATCATGGGTATCTGCTCGTACTTCCTGATCGGCCACCACTGGGAGACCGAGGACGCCCGCTCCGCCTCGCTCAAGGCCTTCCTGGTCACCAAGCTCGGCGACGTGCCGTTCGTGTTCGGCATCTTCGTGCTCGGCGCCGACGCCGGCAGCTTCCGGATCACCGACGTGCTGGCCGCCGCGACCGAGGGACGGCTCGGCCACCCCACCCTGGCCGCCCTGCTGCTGCTCGGCGGCGTCGCCGGCAAGAGCGCGCAGTTCCCGCTGCACACCTGGCTCCCCGACGCGATGGCCGGCCCCACCCCGGTCTCCGCGCTGATCCACGCCGCGACCATGGTCGCGGCCGGCATCTACCTGGTCGCCCGGCTGATGCCGGTCTTCCTGCTCTCCGCCGCCGCCCTGGTGGTGCTCGCCGCGATGGCCGCCGTCACCATGGTCGGCTCGGCGCTCTGCGCCCTCGCCCAGGACGACCTCAAGCGGGTGCTCGCCTACTCGACCGTCGGCCAGCTCGGCTACATGGCCGGCGCCCTCGCCTCCGGCGACCGCGACTCGGCCGTCTTCTACCTGGTCGGCCACGGCGTCTTCAAGGCCCTGCTCTTCCTCACCGCCGGCGTGGTCATCCACGCCGCGCACACCAACTCGATCTCCGCGATGTCCCGGATGCCCGACCTGCGCAAGCGGGTGCCGGACGCCTACTGGGCGATGGGCATCGGCCTGGTCGCCCTGATGGGCCTGCCGCCGTTCACCGGCTTCTTCTCCAAGGAGTCGGTGTTCACCGCCGCCGAGCACGCCGCCCACGGCGAGGCGCTCACCCGCGGCGTCGGCCCCGCCTCGGCGGTGCCCGAGGCGGCCGGCTGGATCGTCCTGGTCGCCGCCGGCCTCACCGCGCTGCTCACCGCCGCCTACTCCACCCGGCTCTGGCTGGTCGCCTTCCACGGCCGCGCCGCCGCGGCACCGGCCGCCGGTGCGCCCGCCGCCGAGGCCGGCGCCCCGTACTCGCCCGAGATCGACGAGGCCGACCCGGCCACCGCCGAGCCCGCCGCGATGCGCTGGCCGCTCTGGGTGCTCGCCGTCCCGACCATGGCCTTCGGCCTGCTCGGGCTGCGCGACGGCTGGCTGCCCTCGCTGCTCGACGGCGGCTCGCTGCGCCCGACCCTTGCCACCTCGGTCACCGGCACCGGCCTGGCGCTGGCCGGCGTCCTGATCGCCTACGCCGCCTGGCGGGCGGCCGGGGCCCGGCAGGCGGCCACCGCCGGGGCCGTGCCCGATCCCGGCCGGCTGCTGCTCGGCCCGGTGCACCGGTTCGCCCAGCACGGCTTCGGCGTCGACCGGCTGTACAGCGCGCTGTTCGTCCGTCCGACCGCGGCCGCCGCCCGGCTGGTGAACTTCCTCGACCGCGAGGTCGTCGAGACGTACGTCCGCGGCGCCGGCAACGGCACCAACGCCCTCGGCTGGCTCGTCCGCCGGGCCCAGACCGGCAACGCCCAGAGCTACCTCGGCGCGCTGCTCGCCGGGGCCGTCCTGCTCGCCGTCCTGGTGGCGGTCGGCACATGATCCGCAGCCCGTACCCGAACCGCAGCCCGCACCCGACCCGACCCGCCGCAGCACGAACCTGGAGCCCCCGATGAACGCAGTCCTCATCGCCCTCCTGCTGCTGCCGCTGGCCGGCGCCGCCGCCACCCTCGTCCCGTTCGGGACCGACCGCGCCGCCGCCGACCGCCGCGCCCTGCGGTTCGGCACCGGCGTCACCGGCGCGACCCTGGCGCTCGCCGTCGCCCTGGCGGTCGGCTTCGACCAGGACCGTCCCGCCGTGATGCAGGCCGTCACGAACGTCCGCTGGATCCCGGCGATCGACGTCCGGCTGCACCTCGGCGTGGACGGCATCTCGCTGCCGCTGCTCGTCCTCACCGCGCTGCTGACCTTCCTCTGCGCGCTGTACTCCACCCGCCGGCTGCCCGCCGGCGAGGGCGTGCCCTCCGCGCGGTCGTTCACCGGCCTGCTGCTCCTGCTGGAGGTCGGCATGCTGGCGACCTTCGCGGTGCTCGACCTGGTGCTGTTCTTCGTGGCGTTCGAGGTCGTGCTGATCCCGATGTACTTCCTGATCGCCCGCTGGGGCAGCGGCGCGAAGGTGCCGGCCGCCAACCGGTTCATCCTGTACACGCTGCTCGGCTCGGCCGTGATGCTGCTCGGCTTCCTGCTGATCGGCTTCAACGCCGGCACCTTCGACATGACCCGGCTGGCCGCCGCCCACGGCGCCGGACTGAGCCACACCACCCAGGTGGTCGCGGCCCTCGCGATCCTGGTCGGCCTCGCCGTGAAGGCCCCCGCCTGGCCGCTGCACAGCTGGCTGCCGGACGCGCACACCGCCGCACCGACCGTCGGCTCGGTGCTGCTGGCCGGCGTGCTGCTGAAGATGGGCACCTACGGCCTCGTCCGGGTGCTGCTGCCGGTCGTCCCCGAGGGCGCCGCGACCTTCGCCCCCTACCTGGGCGCGTTCGCCGCCGTCGGCATCCTCTACGGCTCGCTGGCCTGCCTCGCCCTGGCCCGCCAGGGCGCCAAGGGCGACCTCAAGCGCCTCATCGCCTACTCCTCGGTCGGCCACATGGGCTTCGTGCTGCTCGGGATCGCCACGCTCACCCCCGCCGGGGTGAACGGCGCGCTGTTCGGCAACATCGCCCACGGCCTGATCACCGGCCTGCTCTTCTTCCTCGTCGGCGCGGTCAAGGACCGCTACGGCACCTCCGACCTGGACACCCTGGCCGGCGCCACCGGCGCCGCCCTGTACGGCCGGGCCCCGCGGATCGGCGCGCTGCTCGCCTTCGCCGCCGTCGCCAGCCTCGGCCTGCCCGGCCTGGCCGGCTTCTGGGGCGAGCTGCTCGCCATGTTCGGTGCCTTCGACCCGGCCGCCGGGCTCTCCCGGCCCGCGTTCGTCACCTACATGGTGCTGGCCGGCCTCGGCACCCTGCTGACCGCCGGCTACCTGCTGGTCGTCGTCCGCCGGGTCTGCATGGGCGACCCGAAGCAGCCCGCGCTCGTCACCGAGCTGCCCGACATCAAGGCGTACGAGGCGGCCAGCTGGACACCGCTGGCCGCGCTCACCCTGGTCGCCGGCGTCTGGCCGGCCCTGCTGCTCAGCCTGTCCGACCCGGCCGTCAAGCACCTGCTCGGGGGTGGCTGAGCCGTGATCAGCACCCCGCTCGGATCTCCTCCCCTGGGGCAGCCCGCCATGAACCCACTCGCCGTCGCCGACCCCGGCGGCCTCATCCAGTCCGTCGACTGGGTGGCCGTCGCGCCGCCGCTGGTCGCGGCGCTCGCCGCACTCGCCGTGCTGGTCGCGGACCTCTTCCTGCCGGCCGGCCACAAGCGCGTCCTGGGCTGGGCCTCGGCCGCGGGCCTGCTGCTGGCCCTGCTGTCGATGCTGCCGCTGGTGCGCGGCGACGCCCGCTCCACCTTCTGCCTGAAGGCGGCCGGCGGGGCGTGCAGCTACACCGCCGACCACTTCGCGCTCGCCTTCCAGCTGATCGCGCTCGGCGGCGCGCTGATCTCCGTCCTGCTCTCCCTGCACACCGTGGACGAGGAGAGGCTGCCCGGCGGCGAGTACTGGTTCCTGCTGCTCTCCAGCGCCTCCGGCGCCGCCCTGCTGCCCGCCTCCCGCGACCTGGCGACGCTGATCATCGCCCTGGAGGTGGCCTCGCTGCCGGCCTTCGCCCTGGTCGCGCTGCGCCGGGACGGCCGCGGCGCCGAGGGCGCACTGAAGTTCTTCCTCTCCTCGGTCACCGCGACCGCCGTGATGCTGCTCGGCGTCGGCTTCGTCTACGCCGCGACCGGCTCGATCCACCTCGTGGCGATCGCCGACGGCCTGACCCACGTGCCCGGGCAGCTGAAGCCGCTGGCCGAGGCCGGCGCGGTGCTCACCCTGGTCGGCTTCGCCTTCAAGGTCGCGGCCGTGCCCTTCCACTTCTGGCTGCCCGACACCTACACCGCCGCGCCGATCCCGGTGGCCGGCTACCTCTCGGTGGTCGGCAAGGCGGCGGGCCTGGCCGGGCTCGCCCTGGTCACCACGATCGCCTTCCACCCGTACGGGCACACCTGGGGCCCGGTGCTGGCGGTGCTGGCCGCGCTGACCATGACGGCCGGCAACGTCGCCGCCGTCCGGCAGCGCGGCGACACCCCGTTCAGCGCGGTGCGGCTGCTCGCCTGGTCCTCCGTCGGCCAGGCCGGCTACCTGCTCGTCCCGCTGGCCGCCGCCGGCTACCAGGGCTCGCCGCAGCCGCTCGGCGCGACCGTCGCGTACGCGCTGATCTACGGCGTGGTCAACCTGGGCGCGTTCGGCGTCGCCGCCGTGGTGGCCAGGACGGCCGGCACCCGGCTGGACGACCACCGCGGACTGTTCGCCCGCGGCCGGTGGAGCGCCCTCGCGATGGCCTTCTTCCTGCTCTGCCTGGCCGGCCTGCCGCCCGGCGTGATCGGTCTGTTCGGCAAGGTCGTGGTCTTCCGTGCCGCCGTCGACGCGAAGCTGGGCTGGCTGGCCGTCGTGATGGCGGTCAACGTGGTGATCGCCCTCTACTACTACCTGCTGTGGACGGCCCGGCTGTTCGCCCCGGCGGAGGCCGGCGCCGAGGTCCGCGCGGTCCGCACCCCCGGTCCGCTGGCGGCCGCGCTGGCGCTCACCGCGGGCGGCGCGGTGGTGCTCTCGGTCGCTCCGCAGCTGGTCCTGCAGGTGGTCGGGGGCAGTCTGTTCTGACCGCCCGGGGGCACCCGGGCGGCCCGCCCGACGTGCGGCGGGGAACGAACGAGCGGCATCCTTCCGTTGATTCCCACGAGGGCGCCGCCACCGGGCTCCCCGTCGCACCACCACGGAGGGCCTGCCGTGCACCGCCAGCACAACGGGTTGAGGACGGCCGTACTTCTCGGCGGCCTGTCGGCACTGATCCTGCTGATCGGCAGCTTCTTCGGACGCACCGGGCTGCTGGTCGCCCTGGTCATCGCGATCGCCACCAACGCCTACGCGTACTGGAACAGCGACAAGCTCGCCCTGCGGGCGATGCGGGCCCGGCCGGTGAGCGAGATCGAGGCCCCGCAGCTCTACCGGATCGTCCGAGAGCTCTCCACCTCGGCCCGCCAGCCGATGCCCCGGCTCTACATCTCGCCGACCCCGGCACCGAACGCCTTCGCCACCGGCCGCAACCCGCGCAACGCCGCGGTCTGCTGCACCGACGGCATCCTGCAGCTGCTCGACGAGCGCGAGCTGCGCGGCGTCATCGGCCACGAGCTCAGCCACGTCTACAACCGGGACATCCTGATCTCCTCGGTCGCCGGCGCCCTCGCCTCGGTGGTGATGTTCCTGGTGAACTTCGCCTGGCTGATCCCGGTGGGCCGCAGCGACGACGACGAGGGCCCCGGCCTGATCGGCATGCTGATGATCATGATCCTCGGGCCGATCGCCGCCTCGCTGATCCAGCTGGCCGTCAGCCGCTCCCGCGAGTACCAGGCCGACGCCGACGGCGCCCGGATCACCGGCGACCCGCTCGCCCTCGCCAGCGCACTGCGCAAGCTGGAGACCGGCACCCAGCGCCTGCCGCTGCCGCCCGAGCCCCAGCTGCAGACGGCCAGCCACATGATGATCGCCAACCCGTTCCGGCCCGGCGAGGTCGGCGCCAAGCTCTTCTCCACCCACCCCCCGATGCCCGAACGCATCGCCCGCCTGGAACGCATGGCCGGCCGCTGACGGCTCGGGCACCCCGTTCCCCGGGGGCGGGAGGGCCGCCAGGGGCGCGTGGGGGCGCCTCCCGCCCCTGAGGTCGTCCCGACCTCCCGGGGCGAAGCGGGTGACTCCGTCCACCGCTCCGGCGCGCCTCCGTCCGTTCGGGGACCGGGCTGGTACTGATGGGCCGGTTACCCGTTGAACGGCCGGTGGGCCTGGCGCGGAGGAGTGGTGCAGTGACGATTCTCCCGACCGACACCGAGCACCGGCCCCCGCCGCGCGAGCCCCGCCGCGGTTTCGGCTCGGCCCGCCGTGGTGGCCGCGGGCGCAAGCTGGTGGGCTGGCTGACCACCACCGACCACAAGCAGATCGGCACGCTCTACCTGACCACCTCGTTCGCCTTCTTCCTGATCGGCGGCGTGATGGCCCTGGTGATGCGGGCCGAGCTGGCCCGGCCGGGCACCCAGATCGTGTCGAACGAGCAGTACAACCAGCTGTTCACCATGCACGGCACGATCATGCTGCTGATGTTCGCGACCCCGCTGTTCGCCGGCTTCACCAACTGGATCATGCCGCTGCAGATCGGCGCCCCGGACGTGGCCTTCCCCCGGCTCAACGCGCTCGCCTACTGGCTCTACCTGCTCGGCTCGATCATCGTCGTCGGCAGCTTCCTCACCCCGGACGGCGCCGCCGACTTCGGCTGGTTCGCCTACACGCCGCTCTCCGGCGTGGTCCACTCGCCCGGCACCGGCGGCGACATGTGGATCATGGGTCTGGCGCTGTCCGGCTTCGGCACCATCCTCGGCGCGGTCAACTTCATCACCACCATCGCCTGCCTGCGGGCGCCCGGCATGACCGTCTTCCGGATGTCGATCTTCGTCTGGAACGTCCTCTTCACCAGCATCCTGGTGCTCTTCGCGTTCCCGGTGCTGGCCGCCACGCTGTTCGCCCTGGAGGCCGACCGCAAGTTCGGGGCGCACGTCTTCGACCCGGCCAACGGCGGCCCGATCCTCTGGCAGCACCTGTTCTGGTTCTTCGGGCACCCCGAGGTGTACATCATCGCGCTGCCGTTCTTCGGCATCGTGACCGAGGTCATCCCGGTCTTCAGCCGCAAGCCGATCTTCGGCTACACCGGCCTGATCGCGGCCACCATCGCCATCACCGGCCTGTCGGTCACCGTCTGGGCCCACCACATGTTCGTGACCGGGCAGGTGCTGCTGCCCTTCTTCTCGTTCATGACCCTGCTGATCGCCGTCCCGACCGGGGTGAAGTTCTTCAACTGGGTCGGCACCATGTGGCGCGGCTCGCTCAGCTTCGAGACCCCGATGCTCTGGAGCATCGGCTTCCTCGTCACCTTCCTGTTCGGCGGCCTCACCGGCGTGCTGCTGGCCTCCCCGCCGATCGACTTCCAGGTCTCCGACTCGTACTTCGTCGTCGCCCACTTCCACTACGTGGTCTTCGGCACCGTCGTCTTCGCGATGTTCGCCGGCTTCCACTTCTGGTGGCCCAAGATGACCGGCAAGATGCTCGACGAACGGCTCGGCAAGATCACCTTCTGGACGCTGTTCATCGGCTTCCACACCACCTTCCTCGTCCAGCACTGGCTCGGTGCCGAGGGCATGCCCCGCCGCTACGCCGACTACCTCGCCGGGGACGGCTTCACCGCGCTGAACAGCCTCTCCACCGTCGGGTCCTTCCTGCTCGGCCTGTCGATCCTGCCGTTCCTCTACAACGTCTGGAAGACCGCCAAGTACGGCGAGAAGGTCACCGAGGACGACCCCTGGGGCTTCAGCCGCTCGCTGGAGTGGGCGACCTCCTGCCCGCCGCCGCGGCACAACTTCGCCGCACTGCCCCGGATCCGCTCGGAGAGCCCCGCCTTCGACCTCCACCACCCCGACATCGCCGAGTGGGACCGCCTGCAGAACGCCGTCGAACCCCGCCGCGAGCACCGCTGACGGCCCGGCGGAGGAATCCTCAGAAATATTTCCGCGGCCGTGTCGATCCGGGCCCGTCCCGTTCGACGCACAGACGGAAGCCGGAACGACCGGCGCCCCGGCCCGCACCGGGCGGAGTCCGACACCCGAGGAAGGCACCACCATGCGCTTCATGCTGATCGTCAAGGCCAACGAGGACTCCGAGGCCGGCGTTATGCCGACCAAGGAGGCGATGGACGCGATGAACCGGTTCAACGAGGAACTGATCAAGGCCGGCATCATGCTCGCCGCCGACGGCCTGCACCCCAGCTCCAACGGCGCCCGGCTCACCTTCAAGGGCGGGAAGGCCACCGTCACCGACGGGCCCTTCGCCGAGACCAAGGAACTCATCGCCGGCTTCTGGGTGCTCGACGTGAGCTCCCGCGAGGAGGCCCTGGAGTGGGCCGGCCGCGCCCCGTTCGAGGACGGCGCGGTGCTGGAGCTCCGCAAGGTCTTCGAGGCCTCCGACTTCCCGGCCGAGATCCTCGACCCGGAGGACGCCGCCAAGGAGCAGGCCTGGCGCGACGAGCACCAGAAGCCGATCACCGGCTGACCCCGTCCCGGCCCGTCCGGGGCCGCGCCGCGCTGGCCGCGGGCGGCCCCGGACTGCTGTGATGGGGAGCTGTGACGGCACCCCACACCCACCGCACCGTCGAAGCGGTCTGGCGGATCGAATCGGCCAGGATCATCGCCGGCCTGGCCCGGCTGGTCCGCGACGTCGGCCTCGCCGAGGAGGCCGCCCAGGACGCACTGGTCGCCGCCCTGGAGCAGTGGCCCGAGGCCGGCGTGCCCGACAACCCGGGCGCCTGGCTCACCGTCGCCGCCCGCCGCCGCGCCGTCGACCGGATCCGCCGCGAGGCCGGGCTCGCCGAGAAGCTCCGCTTGGTCGGCCACGACCTGGAGACCGACCCGCCGCAGGGCCCGCAGCCGGAGCAGGTCGTCCTCGCCGACGAGATCGAGGACGACCTGCTCCGACTGGTCTTCACCGCCTGCCACCCGGTGCTCTCCACCGAGGCCCGGGTCGCCCTCACCCTGCGGCTGCTCGGCGGCCTGTCCACCGAGGAGATCGCCCGCGCCTTCCTCACCGCCGAGGCCACCGTCGCCCAGCGGATCGTCCGTGCCAAGCGCACCCTCGCCAAGGCCGAAGTCCCCTTCGAGGTGCCGGAGGGCGAGGAACTCGCCCCGCGGCTCGCCTCGGTGCTCGAAGTCGTCTACCTCGTCTTCAACGAGGGCTACGCCGCCACCGCCGGCGACGACTGGATGCGGCCCGCCCTCTGCGAGGAGGCGATGCGGCTCGGCCGCGTGCTCACCGGCCTGATGCCCCGCGAACCCGAGGTGCACGGCCTGATCGCCCTGATGGAGATCCAGGCCTCCCGCACCCCCGCCCGCACCGGCCCGGGCGGCGAGCCCGTCCTGCTGCTCGACCAGGACCGCAGCCGCTGGGACCGGCTGCTGATCCACCGCGGCCTCGCCGCCCACGACCGTGCCGAGGCCCTCGCCGCCGAGCAGGGCACCCCGCCCGGCCCGTACGCCCTGCAGGCCGCCATCGCCGCCTGCCACGCCCGGGCCGGCACCGCCGAACGGACCGACTGGGTGCGGATCGCCGCCCTCTACACCGCCCTCGCCGCCCGCAGCCCCTCACCGGTGGTCGACCTCAACCGGGCCGTCGCGCTCGGCATGGCCTTCGGCCCGCAGACCGGCCTCGACCTGGCCGACGAGCTCGCCGACGAGCCCGCCCTGCGCGGCTACCACCTGCTGCCCGGCGTCCGCGGCGACCTGCTGGCCAGGCTCGGCCGGCACGGCGAGGCCGCCGCCGAGTTCACCCGCGCCGCCGGCCTCACCCGCAACGCCCGCGAGCGCGGCGTGCTGCTCGCCCGCGCCGAGGAGAGCGCCCGGGCCGCGGACGGCCGACCCGCGCCGCTGGACCGTCCCGGCCCCTGACGTTCGGGCAGACTGGACGGGACGTCATCCGGCCGAGGGGGAGCGGGACATGGGGGTGCGCGAGGGCGCGCAGGAATTCGGCCGCCGGGCCGGCACGGCGCTCGGCACGGCCGCACGGACCGGCCGGGCCAAGGCCCGCAACGTCGTCGGCGAGGGCGACTGGGTCCGGCGGGCACTCGCCACCCTGCCGCCGCCCGAGGCACCGGCCACCGAGGACTGGGAGGTGTCGATCGCCGCGTTGATCGGCCGCCACCCGCGCGTCCCCGGGCCGGCCGTCTGGCTGCTCCACCAGCTGGACGGGCTCGGCCAGGTCGCCTTCGGCCCGGAGAAGGTCGGCTTCGACGGCGAGGACGTCCCCTGGGCGAAGGTGCAGGAGCTGCGCCTGCACTCCACGCTCGACCTGCTGCCCGACGTCGTCCTCGACAAGGAGGTCGACCGGATCAGGGAGTTCCTGCCGCCGGTGCCCGGCCGCAAGTGGGTCGTCGCCCGCGCCGCCGAGGGCCTGCTGACCCTGGTGATGGCGGCCGCGGAGGCGGCCGAGGCCGCCGGCCGCGAGGAGCGGCTGCTGCCCTGCGAGATCGTCCACCGCGGACTGCTCGGGCGCCCGCGGCAGCTCGGCGGCGGCCTGTTCGCCGCGACCGCGCTCGCCGCCCTGCCGGCCGCCGCCGACGGCCTGGTGGCCACCGCGAAGGCCCACGGCGTCCCGGTCGTCCCCGTGGAGCCGACCGGGACCCGCGCCGACCGCGCCGAACGCCTGCGGGCCGCCTCCGGCCGCCTCCGCGACCGCCTCGGCACCCTCCTCGCCGAGGCCCCGGACACCCCCGAGATCCCCCACCCGACCGAACCCCCCAAAGCCCTCGGCTGACGGACTCGAAGCCGGAGCGCACCCCCAGGCAGGTCCGGGCGCACCCCTCAGGGGCGCGTGGGGGCGCCTTCCGGCCGAAGGCCGGGGGAGAACCGCGCGATCCGGATGCGGCGAACCGTGCGAGACCGACCCGCCCGGTGACCGCGTGTCAGGACTGCACGGGCTCCACCGCTTCCTCGTCCGGTGCCGGCTGCGCCGCCCCGCGCTGCCGCACCGGCGTCCACCGGCGCCTGCGCAGTGCGGCCAGGCGTCCGGCCGCGGGCTCCGTCCAGCGGGCCGCCAGCGGGCCGACGATCACCAGGATGAGCACGTAGGCGGTGGCCAGCGGGCCGAGGTCCGGTTCGATGCCGGCGGTGACCGCCAGCCCGGCGATGACGATGGAGAACTCGCCGCGGGCGACCAGCGCTCCGCCCGTCCGCCAGCGTCCCCGCGGTCCGATGCCGGCCCGGCGGGCGGCCCAGTACCCCGTGGCGATCTTCGTGAGCGCGGTGACGAGCGCGAGGGCCAGTGCGGGCAGCAGCACCGGCGGGATCGAGGTCGGGTCGGTGCTCAGGCCGAAGAAGACGAAGAAGACCGCCGCGAAGAGGTCCCGCAGCGGGCTGAGCAGCGTGTGCGCACCCTCGGCGGCCTCGCCGGAGAGGGCGATGCCGACCAGGAAGGCGCCGACCGCGGCCGACACCTGCAGCTGCTGGGCGATGCCGGCCACCAGCAGGGTGAGGCCGAAGACCACCAGCAGCAGCTTCTCCGGGTCGTCGTGCGAGACGAACTTCGAGATCAGCCGGCCGTAGCGGAGCGCGACGAAGAGCACCGCGCCGGCGGTGGCCAGGGCGATCGCCAGGGTGATGCTGCCGGCGAGCAGTCCGGCGCCGGCCAGCAGGGCGGTGAGGATCGGCAGGTAGAGGGCCATCGACAGGTCCTCCAGCACCAGGACGCTGAGGATCACCGGGGTCTCCCGGTTGCCGAGCCGGCCGAGGTCGCCGAGCACCTTGGCGATCACTCCGGAGGAGGAGATCCAGGTGACGCCGGCCAGCACCACGGCGGCCACCGGGCCCCAGCCAAGCAGCAGTCCGGCGGCCGCGCCCGGCAGCGCGTTGAACGCGAAGTCGACGGCGCCGGCCGGGTACTGCTGCTTGAGGTTGGTCACCAGGTCGGCGGCGGTGTACTCCAGGCCGAGCATGAGCAGCAGCAGGACGACGCCGATCTCGGCGCCGGTCGCGACGAACTCCTCGCTGGAACTGAGCGGCAGCAGCCCGCCGTGGCCGAAGGCCAGGCCGCCGAGGAGGTAGAGGGGTATCGGGGACTGCCCGTACCGGCTCGCGAGCCGGCCGAGCAGGCCGAGGACGAGGACGACGGTGCCGAGTTCGATGAAGACGGTGGCGGTGTGCACCCGATCACTCCCGTCCCAGGATCGCGGCGGCGGCGTCCACGCCCTCGCGGGTGCCGATGACGATGAGGGTGTCCCCGCCGGCCAGCCGGAAGTCCGGGCCGGGCGAGGGCACCGCGCCGGTGCGGCGGAGCACCGCGACGATGGAGACGCCGGTGGCCGTGCGCATCCTGGTGTCGCCGAGCAGCCGGCCGTTCCAGTACGAGGTGCCGCCGAGCGGGATGCGTTCGGCGACCAGCCCGAGGTCGGTGGTGTGCAGCACACCGGGGCTGTGGTGGGCGGGCATCAGTGCGTCGACCAGGGCGGTCGACTCGTCCGCCGTCAGGTGCAGGGCCTGCGCGCAGGCGTCGGGGTCGTCGGCACGGTAGACGTTGAGGCTGCGGGTGCCGTCGCGGTGGGCGATGACGGAGAGGTGCCGGTGTTCTCGGGTCGTCAGGTCGTACTGGATGCCCACACCGGGCAGGCTGGTCGTCCGGACTCGGGGAACGGGCACGGCGTCTGTCCTCTCGTCAGCGGATCCGGGCAGCGCGCAGCGCGGACCGCCGCGCGGGGCGCGGTGCCAGGATGCGGAATCGGCCGTCCTATAGTAATGAAACAGTAAAGCGACTTGTCCGGGCGGATCGCGGACGTCTCGATGGCCGCCCGGCCCGGCGCATGCCAGGCTGGACGGTATGAAGGTGATCGAGCTCATCCTCAACGTCCTGTGGCTGCTGTTCTGCGGCCTCTGGATGGCGATCGGCTACGCGGTGGCCGGGATCATCTGCTTCATCCTGATCATCACGATCCCGTTCGGCATCGCGTCCTTCCGGCTCGCCGGCTACGTGCTGTGGCCGTTCGGCCGCACGACGGTGGACAAGCCCGACGCCGGTCCCGCCTCCTGCGCCGGCAACGTGATCTGGCTGATCTTCGCCGGCTGGTGGCTGGCCATCGCCCACTTCGTGACCAGCATCCCGCTCTTCCTGTCGATCATCGGCATCCCGTTCGGCTGGGCGAACCTCAAGATGATCCCGATCTCGCTCGCGCCGCTCGGCCGCGAGGTCGTCAGCACCGACGAGCGGTTCGCGGGCTGGTGAGCCCCGGCCCCGGCCCCGGGACGCGGCCGGAGGTCCGGTCGCCCGCCCGGACCTGACGCCCCGGCACCGGGAGGCCGGGGCGGCGCACGGCACGCGCTACGGTGGGCCGGTCCCCACGCCCCGCCGCCGAGGAGAGCCGTGCCCACCTGGCGCGCCACCCTGACCGCCGCCGCCGTCACCGAGGCGCCGCTGCGCGCCGACTACACGGCCGCCGCCCGGCGCGTCCTGCGCCGCGAGCAGGCCCCCTACCTGGCGCTGCGGCTGCTCGCCGCCCCTCCCCTGGTGCCCTACCTGGCCGCCGGGCTCGCCTTCATGAACCTCGTCGACGACACCGCCGAGAACGGCACCGCCCGGGAGCGGGCCGACGGCCTCAAGGACCTCGCCGAGCGCACCGCCGAGGCGCTCGACACCCCCGCCCGCAGCGCCGATCCGGTGCTGCGGGCCTACGCGCACGCCGTCCGCACCCGAGGACTCCCCGAGCATTGGGTGCACGGCTTCCTCGCCGGAGCGGCCACCGCCGAGGCCGCCTTCACCGGCTTCGGCACCGAGCAGGACTACCAGGACTACCTCGACGCCTACGCCCTGCCCGGCATCCTGGTCTTCACCGGCCTGCAGTACGCCGGCGGCCCCGACGGGGAGCAGACCCGGGCCTGGCGCCGGTTCGTCGACGCCGCCCAGCGCGTCGACTTCCTCGCCGACCTGGCCGGCGACCTCGCCGCCGGACGGCTCTGCATCCCCCGCGAACGCCTCGCCGAGCACGGCGTCACCCCCGAGGACCTGCGGGCGGCCCGCGACACCGCCTCCGTCCGCGCCCTGCTCGCCGACCAGTGCGCCCGGGCCCGCCGCGCCCTGGACGCCTCCGCGGACGTCGTCGACCACGCCGACCCCGGCCTGCGGGCCGTCGGCCGCACCATGACCGACCTGATGGCCCACCAGCTCACCGCCGTCGAACGGGCCCGCGCCGGCGCCCTCCGCCGCGACATCGGCTACGGCCTCCTCGCCCCGCTGCGCATCCTCGCCCGGGCCCGCCGCCACCCCTGAAACGGTTGGACAACCCGCCAGCCCGCGGAGCAGGCTGGCGCCCAGTACGGATCGGCGCCGCCCCCGAGCGAGGAGTCCCATGACCGCGACCCCGTCCACCGACCCGGCCGCCGACCCCTCCGGGCTGCCCGAGCGCAGCCGTCGGGTCGCCGAGGCCCTCGCCGCCGCCGGTGTCGGCGCCGCGATCCGGGTCCTGCCGGACTCGGCACGGACGGCCGCCGAGGCCGCGGCCGCCCTCGGCTGCGAGGTCGGCGCGATCGCCAACAGCCTGGTCTTCGTCTGCGACGGCGCCCCGCTGCTGGTGATGACCAGCGGCGCCCACCGGGTGGACACCGCCTTCCTCGCCGAGCGCCTGGGCACCGGGCCGATCACCCGGGCCGGCGCGCAGCAGGTCCGCGAGGCCACCGGGCAGGCGATCGGCGGCGTCGCCCCGGTCGGCCACCCGGCGCCGCTGCGCACCGTCGTCGACACCGCACTGGAGGCCCACCCGGTGCTCTGGGCGGCCGCCGGCCACCCGCACACCGTCCTCCCGCTGACCTACCGCGAGCTGCTGCACCTGACCGCGGGCGAACCCGCCCCCGTCACCGCGGACTGACCGGCCGGGCGGCGCTCACACCCGGACGAGCGCCTTGCCGACGGTGTCGCCCCGCAGCATTCCGAGGAAGGCGTCGACGATCCGGTCGAAGCCGTCCACCACGGTCTCGTCCGACCTGACCAGGCCGCTCCGCAGGTGGGGCACCAGGAAGCCGTACAGCTCGTCGCGCACCGCCAGGTGGTTGCGGACGAGGAAGCCCTCCAGCCGCAGGCTCTTGCCGACGACGTCGTACAGGTTGCGCGGCGCGGCGGGCGGTTCGGCGCCGTTGTACTGGGCGACGGCGCCGCACCAGGCGATCCGCCCGTGGTCGCGGAGCACCTCGATCGCCCCCTCCAGGTGGTCGCCGCCGACGTTGTCGAAGTAGACGTCGACGCCGTCGGGGGCGGCCGCCCGCAGCAGGTCGCCGATCCGGCCGTCGTGGTGGTCGAAGGCGGCGTCGAAGCCGAGCCGGTCGGTGAGGTGGGCGACCTTCGCGGGGGAGCCTGCGCTGCCGACGAGCCGCCCGGCGCCGAGCAGCCGGGCGATCCGGCCGACGGCGCTGCCCACGCCGCCCGCCGCCGCGGAGACGTACAGGTCCTCGCCGGGCTGCAGCCGGGCGATCCTGGTCAGGCCGACGTACGCGCTGAGGCCGGTGCCGCCGAGCAGCCCGAGGTGGGCGCTCGGCGGGACACCGGGCAGGTCCGGCAACACCCGGGCCTCGTCCGCGCTGACCAGCGCGTGCGTCCGCCAGCCGTGGCGGTGGAAGACCAGGTCGCCGACGGCCAGCGCCGGGGTGCGGGACTCCACCACCCGGCCGACCGTGCGGCCCTCCAGCGGCGCGTCCAGCGCCCATCCGCCGTCCATCTCCTCCCGCATGTACGGGTCCACGGAGAGCAGCACGTTCTCGACCAGGGCCTGGCCGCCACCGGTCGCGGGGAGCGTCCCGTCGACGAAGGCGAAGTCCGCGGGGGACGGCAGGCCGGTCGGCCGGGCGACCTGGTGGACGGCGGTGAAGGGGGTGGCGGTACGGGTCACGGCGCTGCTCCTGACGCGGGTCCGGGGATCGGTGACGACCGTAGGACGGCGTCCGGGCGCCGGGCAGGGGTCGCCGTCGATGGGAGGCCGCCTTTCCATGAATCCTGTTCATGGACCGGCGGTAGGGTGGCCCGATGACCGACGGATCCCCGCGGCGGGACACCGACCTCGCCCCGCACGAGCTGCGCATCCTGGCCGCCGTCGACCGGGAGCGGAGCTTCACCGCGGCGGCGTCGGCACTCGGCCTGACCCAGTCCGCCGTCTCGCACGCGGTGCGCACCCTGGAGGGCAGACTCGGCGCGGTGCTCTTCGACCGCGGTCGGCACGGCGCCCGCCCCACCCCGGCCGGCGAACGGGCCGCCGCACACGCCCGACAGGTGCTGCGGCTGCTCGCGGCCCTGCCGGCCGAGGTCCGGGAGGCGTCGACCGGTGAGGTCACCGGGCGCCCGGTGGTGGCCGCCTTCCGCAGCGCGGCCGCCCAGCTGCTGCCCGCCGTGATCGCCGGGGTCACCGCCCGGCACCCGGGGCTCGCCCCGCAGGTGCGGATCGTGCGGGAGCTGGGGCCCGGCACGGCCGGCGAGGTCGCGGACGGCCGGGCCGACCTCGGCATCGCCACCGTCGACCCCGCGGCCGGACCCCCGCCCGGTCTCGTCGTGGTGCCGCTCTTCGAGGAGTCCTACGCCCTCGTCCACCCGGCCGGCCACACCCGGCCCAAGGAGCTCCCGCTGGTCGACTGGGACGAGAACTGCAGCTCCTACACCAGGAGCTGGTGGTCAGAACAGGACTGGCTGCCGCCCGCCACGATCCGGGTCGAGGACGACACCGTGGTGCTCTCCCTGGTCGCCCAGGGCGTCGGGATGGCCGTGGTGCCCGGACTCAGCCTGCTCGGCGCCCCGCCCGGCCTCGCCGTCACCGATCTCGGCCCGAGACCGCCGAGCCGCCGGATCGGGTACGTCACCACTCCCGCGCTCGCCCGCACCGCGGCCGTCCGCGCACTCGTCCGCGAGCTGCGGTCGGCGCCGCTGCCGGCCGGGCTGGCGGCCGTTCAGCGGCCGTCCCGCTCCCCTTCCTGATCCGCCTCGACGGCCTCGCGCAGCCGGCGGAACTCGGCGGCGATGCCGTCCGGCGTGTAGTGCGCGTTGAGCCCGCTCGGGTTGGGCAGCACCCAGACCGCGGTCGCGCCGATGCCCTCCGGCTGCGGCCCGACCCGGGCCTTCGGCCGCCCGAACGCCGCCCGGTAGGCGCCGATGCCGAGCACCGCCAGGACCCGGGGCCTCAGCCGCTCGACCCGCTCGACCAGGGCGGCCCCGCCCGTCCGGTACTCGTCCGCGGTCAGCTCGTCCGCCCGGGCCGTGGTGCGCGCCACCACGTTGGTGATGCCGAGGCCGTACCCGAGCAGCTCGTCCTGCTCGTCGGGGCGCAACTGCCGCGGGGTGAACCCCGAGCGGTGCAGCGCGGGCCAGAAGCGGTTGCCCGGCCGCGCGAAGTGCCGGCCCGTGGCGCCGGACCACAGACCCGGGTTGATCCCGCAGAACAGCACCCGTAGCCCGGGAGCCGCCACGTCCGGGATAGTCGCGTCGTGCGCGGCCGCCAGCTCCTCGGCCGTCGGACGGCGGAAGGGACTCGTCATGCCCCCATCCTGACCGATGGATAGTCAGTTCGAATATTCGGCTGACCCGACGGTGCTGATCAGCGCAGAATGACGGAATGTCATACGAACTCAACGCTCTGCTCGCCACCGCCGACCTGCTCGACGTGGTGGCGGCCGAAGTGCCGGTCGCGCAGGTCGCGCGACTGGCACAGGGCCTGGCGCTGATCCCGATGACCGAGCGGCTGCACGGCGTCCTGAACGTCCCCGGCGACCGTGCAGAGCCGGGCTTCACCCGCTTCCCCGCCGGATTCGGCCGCAGACTGGAGGCCTGGTCGCAGGCCGGCCCGATCGCCTACGTCGAGGCCGACTTCTTCGGCGGCGCCGGCACCCAGCAGGCGGCCGTCTGGCTGCACGGCCGGATCGACCTCGGACCGCTGCGCATCGAGGAGGACGAGCCGCGGTCCGCCGACGGCACCCCCATCTCGCAGGCGCTGCGCCGGCTCGGCGCGACCGTGCCGGAGGGGCGCTTCGACGAGTTCGACGCCGTCGGGCTCGGGGCGCAGCGCCACTCGGCCGACTGGGTCCGCGGCTGACCCGCCCGGTCGCAGGCCGCTCCGGGGCTGCGGCCCCCGGTCAGGGGCCGACGTGCGCGAGGATGCGCCTGAGGTACTCCGCCCGGTCGGACAGCAGCGCGATGCTGACGGCGATCCGGTCCCCGCCGAGCGGCAGGAAGACGGAGCCCGCGACGGGGAGCGCGGTCACGTCGAGCCGGAACCCGGCCAGCCGGACACCGGTGGCCTGCTCGTGCTCACGCAGGAAGTCCCGGATCCGGGGAACGGCGCGACCGGGGCCGGTGGCGCGGGCGACCTCACGTTTGCGGGCGGCGCTCCACACCTGCAGGGCGGCGAAGTTCTCCGCGACGACACGGTCCAGCGGAGCATCCGGCAGGACGGGGGCGCCGGGCCCGCCCTGCCCGGTCGACGGCAGGACGCGGTCCCACCAGTGCCGCCACGCCGCGCCGGCCCCGTCGGCCGGGGCGGCCGGGTCGACGGCCAGCTCCGGCGGGGGCGCCACCGGAGGCAGCCCCGGTGGGCCGGCGATGCCGAGCGCGTCGCGGATCGCCAGCGCGAACGCCGCGTCGTGCGAGTAGTCCAGGGACACCGACCACGGCGCGCCCGACATCGCTGTCATGCGGTCATCCTCCGATCAGACGACGTAGTCGCGGTCGCTGGGACCGCCGCTGGAGCAGATCTCGCCGTCCCACAGCAGCGCGTCGCTGGAGGGGGTGACGCCCGCGGTCTCCCAGGTCACGCCACCGCTCCGCACGTCCCACTCGCCGCGCCAGGACGTGTCCACCCCCAGACCGCCGCCCCACGAGTGGGAGTCCGAGCCGTACTTGTCGGACCTGTTGACCTGCCAGTGGTAGGCGACCGCATCCGTGTTGAGGTCGAAGCCGGTCTCGATCTCGGAAACGAAGCCGCCGACCGGGTGGATCCACAGGTAGGCGTCGCCGCAGTCCCCCTCGACGACGTTGTGCGGACTCACCGCCGCCGCTCCGACGCCGGCCTTCGCCCGGTAAGGGCTGCCGTCCGGGTTGGTCGCCGAAGCGGTCGGTACCACGCGCTCGCGGCCGTCCGGGCCGGTCACCACCTCGAAGCCGTGCGACTGCGCGACCTTCCGGTCGACGCCGCGGACCGTCATCCTGACGACCGTCGCGCCGGCCGGCGGCACGTGCTTCGACGCCCGGACGGCCGGCGCAGGCTGTGCCGCCCCGGCCGTCCGGCCGTCCGAGGGCGCCGCCTGGGCAGTGCCGGCGCAGGCCCCCGCGAGCAGGCATGCGGTGAAACCCGCAGCCAGCGCATGCCTGAGCGATGAACGCATCACGATCCCCCCTCGACTGCCGCAACGTCCCGCACAGGGCCCTCGCCCAGGCCGGGCGGCAGACGCAGGCGACGCTATCCCCTTGTTCTCCAAGGGTGGTTCGACGGCGATCCGATTGGCTCGTTCGCGTCGGCGGCATGGCCGGTTCCGCTGTGGCGGTGGGAGCGGCGAGTCGCTCGGCCCCGCGCCCGGTCGGCGCGCTCCGGGTGGCGCGGGACGGCCGGGCGACGGACGTGCCGACCGGTCGCCGGCGGCGCTCGACACCCCGGCGCACATGCGGCGGGAGGGCGCACCGGGGGCGCGGGGGCCGTTTCCGGCACTCCGCCCCGATGCGCCCTCCCGGGCCGGAACGACTAGCGGTAGTTCACGAACTGGATCGCGAAGTCGAGGTCCTTGCCCTTGAGCAGCGCCTGGACGGCCTGCAGGTCGTCACGGCTCTTCGAGCTGACCCGCAGCTCGTCGCCCTGGACCTGCGCCTTGACGCCCTTCGGGCCCTCATCGCGGATGATCTTGGCGACCTTCTTGGCGTCGTCGGTGGTGATGCCCTCCTTGACGTCCGCGAAGATCTTGTACTCCTTGCCGGACAGCTGGGGTTCGGCGGCGTCCAGGGCCTTCAGCGAGAGCCCGCGCTTGATGAACTTGCTCTGGAGGACGTCCAGGATCGCCTTGACCCGCTCCTCGCCGTTGGCCTTCATCTCGATCTTGTCGCCCGACCGGCTGATCTCACCGCCGACGCCCTTGAAGTCGAAGCGCGTGGCGATCTCGCGGGAGGTCTGGTTGATCGCGTTGTCGACCTCCTGCCACTCGACCTTCGAGACGATGTCGAAACTGGAGTCGGCCATGGGTGTTGGTCTCCTTGGGTACTGGCTGCACGGTCGCTGCCCGGCCGTACGGCGCGGGCACCGCCCAAGCCTATCCAGCACGGCCCTGCGCCGCCCCCGTCCGCCGCGGCCGACCCGTGATCGCGCCCCCGGCAACCGAGTGGCGAACCACCCCCATCCATCAGGTATTGTTTACCGCGTCGAACGGGGCAACGCCCCGGGGGACACCATCCTGGCTGGTTGCCCGAGCGGCCAAAGGGAGCAGACTGTAAATCTGTCGCGCAAGCTACGCAGGTTCGAACCCTGCACCAGCCACAGGATAGAAAACAGCCCCTGATCTGCGGAAACGCAGGTCGGGGGCTGTTTCGTCGTATCGGACCGCCTCCGCTCAGGGGGTGGCTCCGATGGGGACGGACATGGCCGCGGCCTCGGTGGCGTCGACGGGGACGGCGGCTTCGGAGTACCGCAGGTCGAGCACGATGAGGACGGCGGCGGCGACGCCCAGGTAGACGAGCAGGGTGGTCAGCGCCTGGCTGGTCCCGTGGCCGTCGAAGTAGATCGTGTGGTGCAGCAGGACGTAGCCGTTGCGGGGCGGCAGGTAGGGGCCGATGTCGCGCCAGAAGGCGGGCAGGTACGGCACGCCGGACGCGCCGCCGGAGGACGGGTTGCCGAAGAGGATCATCACGACGACCGTCACCAGGGTGCCCACGGGCCCGAGCAGCTTCTGCAGGATCGCGGCGACGAAGGCGACCACGGCGACGATCAGCGAGCAGATCGGCCAGGTGATCCAGAACTTGTGGCTGGGGAAACCCTGCAGCCAGTAGCAGACGATCAGGTCGATGACGAGGCCGCTCACGACGGCGAAGCCGGCGAGCTGGGCGGCCCGCCAGCGGCCCGCCGCCCTGCCGGTGGCGGCCATGAGCAGGGTCGAGCTCATGTAGCCGCCGATGAGCAGCGGCACCAGCATGAGCCCCTGGACCAGGCCGAACGGGTCCTTGGCCGCGAGCGGCGTCGGAGCGTACTGCTGCAGGGCCACCTTCTGGCCGGTGGCCTTCGCGGCCTCCTCGAACTTCACCGCGAGGTCGAGCGGTGCGAGGTCGCTCATGGACGGCACCACGATCAGGGTGTTCGAGGTGCCGGAGGAGACCAGCGCGCCGAAGATCCGGGCCTCGTCGATCGCCGTCTTGGCCGCCGCCTCGTTCGGGTACTGGGTGACCTTCAGGGAGATGGTCTTCTGGGCCGCGGGCAGGACGGGCGAGGTGCCGACCACGCCGAACGGCAGGTCGGTGGCCTTGGGGGCGTGCGAGGCGCTCATGTAGTTGGTCGCGAACAGGCACTGCATGACCGCGCAGACGCCCAGCGCCACGAGCATCCCGATCACGGCGCGCCGACGGTCGGGAGGGGGCGCCGCGGCGGCGGCCGGTGCCGTCGCGCCGGCGTCCCGGGCTGCCGCCCGGGCCGGTCTGATCCGGCCGTACCAGCCGATGACGGCCGTTCCGGCCGCGGCGTAGAGGAAGAGGACGACCAGCGGGGTGGAGATGTCGCTCCCCCCGAAGTAGAGCACGTGGTTGATCAGGGTGACCGCGCTCTGCGGCGGGAGGACCACGCCGATGTTGCGCCAGTAGACCGGCAGCAGGTAGGTGCCCAGCCCGCCCGCGGGCGGCCCGCCGATGACGATGAAGAGCACCGCGACCAGCAGGGTGCCCATCTTCCCCACCAGGGCCTGCATCGCGGCGGCGCCCAGCGCCACGGCCGAGGTGACGAGCCAGAAGCACGGCAGCAGCGGCCAGAAGTGGCTGCTGGAGTACGCGCCGATCCCCAGACCGGCGATCAGGTCGGTCAGCAGCGCGCCCACCAGCGCGTATCCGATCAGGATGGCTGCGCGCCACGGTGCGGCGGCGACGCCGTGGGCGGCCTTGTAGACCAGCACCGCGGCCAGGTAGCCGCCGATCAGCAACGGCAGCAGCAACAGCGACGTCACTGCGCCGACCGGGTCGGTGGAGGCGAGGGGCTTGACCGTCTGCACGGTCACCGGCCGGCCCAGCTTGTGGGCCGCGTCGAGGAACGCCGGCTCCAGCTCCGTCTGGGCGAAGAAGCTCTTCGACGGAACCACGATCAGCGTGTCACCGGCACCGCCGCTGACGTACGCGCCGTACAGCTCGCCCCGATCGGCCGCGTCCGTGACGGCGGAGGCGCTCGGATAGCCGGCCAGGTCGAGCCCCGTCCGCGATGCCACCGCGGCGACCACGGGCGAGGGCGGCCCGGTCACGCCGAAGGGCATGTTCCGCGGAACGAGCAGCTGCTGGGCACTGACGAGGCACAGGGCGAGCAGGGCCTGCGCGAAGAGCACCAGCCCCAGTGCGAAGGCGATCTTCGCTGCGGCACTCCGTCCGCCCGCCGCCGGAGCCGCCTGCTTCGCCATCCCTGACCTCCAGCCGACCGTCGCCGCGCGTGGGCCGCCGCAGCCCGATTCGTTTCCGTCAGCAATCACCACACGGGCCCGACCGCCCGGCAACCCGGGAGGCGCCCGGAGGTGACGCCCGGTCCGGGCCGCGGGCCCGCGTGGCGGCGGCACGGTCGGCGGGGTTCAGCGGGCGTCGACCTGCCGGAGCAGCGCCGGTGTGAGCAGCCGCCGGTACGGCTCGCTCTGGAACTGCAGGGGAGGGGCCATGTCGCCGAAGGACGCGGCGAAGGCGCGCGGCGAACGGGTCAGTTCCGCGAGCACCCGGGCCGCCGTGTCGTCGTCGGCGAGTCCGGGGGCCAGGGCCGCGCAGCCCCGGACACCCGGGTGCGGGTCGCCGAGCCAGGGGCGCGTGTCCCCGCCGAGCCGGCCGATCGCGAGGACGACCGTCGCCAGGTCGTAGGGGGATTCGGCGGCCCGGGCCGTCGAAACCAGCCGTTCCAGCAGCGTCGGACGCCGCGCCGCGGCCGACGGGTGCCGGGCCAGTGACCCGACGGCCGCGGCTGCGCACGCCCGGTGCCTGGAACGGCCCGACGCCAGGTGCGGCAGCACCCGCGTCAGGATCCCGGGGACCGCGTCGAAGCAGGCCAGCCCCGCCCGGTCGAGGACGAGCTGGCCCCGCCCGGTTCCGTCCTCCCACATCCGGGCCCGGCCGTCGCCGTCGGCCGACAGGTAGTCGGCGGTCCATGACCGCAGTTCCCGCGCGCGGCCGGCCACCCGGGCCCGGATCTGCTCGGCGCGGTCGCCGAGGTCGGCGACGACGGCGACCGCGTGCAGGTAGGCGAGCAGCGCCTCCGGCAGTGAGGGATCGTCCCGTCCGAGCAGCGGATCGTCCAGGAGCCCGGCGACGAGCAGTGCCGTGGGCGCCGTCGCCGGCCAGGCCCTGCCGTCCTGTCGGAGCGTCGCCGACCAGAGGTGCGTGTACCCGGCGGTGAAGGCCCTCGCGTCGTCGCCGAGGAGCGCCGCCAGCTGCCGCGGTGTGTCGGAGGCGGGGCCCAGGGCGTGGAACAGCCCGGACCAGTCCGTCTCCTCCACCCGCGCGGTCACGGTGGGGATGGTGCCACGACGACGGAGGGGTGTCACCGGGCGAGGCCGGGCGGGAGCACCTCCGCATGATCGACGGTCGCCTCGGCCGGGGGGCGGGGTGAGGTCCACCGGCCGGCCGTGGCGGCGGGAGACCAAAGGTCTGGTCTTCGCCGCCGCTGCCCGCGGCGGTCCGGGCAGGCCAGGAGGCGGAACCCGGTGAAGGAGGCGGCGGAGAGCGGTCCGGTGACGCGGCGGATCGTGACCGGGGCCGCCGCCTCGGGCCCGGGCGCGGTCCTCGGCCGCGAGCCTGGCCCGCGTGCCGTCGCGTCGGTGAGGGACGACGTCCCGGCGTCGACGGCGCGCTCAGCCGTTGCTGATCCGGTGTTTATCCGTCGCGCGCAGAGTGGTTGCCGGGCCGAGGGGAAGTCCCGGGGCCGGACCGTACGGGGGAATCACGATGGGAACCGCACGCAGGATCGGAACAGCCGCACTCGCCCTGGCCGCCGCCGGGGCGCTGTCGCTCGGCGCGGCCGGCTCGGCCTCCGCCGCCGACACGGCGAGGACGGCGAAGGGCGCGAAGGCGGCCGAGGCGCCGGCACTGGCCTCCGCCGCCCGCAGCGTCAACGTGTCGTTCAGCAACTGGACGGGCTGCACCCTCACCCGCGAGGAGTGGGGCCTCAGCCACGGCATCTGGACGGCGCAGCCGCCCGTCCGGATCTACGACCAGGGCACCGGCAGCTGGGCGTCCGAGTCGAACGGCTTCGCCACCGGCACCGAGGGCTACGCCCGGTTCTTCTCGGAGAACTGCGCCGACCCGGTGCTGAACGGCCGCCTGGTGCGGGTGCACTGGAACGACCCGTACGCGGGCTCCAACTCGTACGACTCCTCGGGCACGGACCTGAAGTTCTACGTCTCGCGGAGCGGCGGCTCGGGCAACAACGCGAGCGTCCGGTTCTCGGCCTGGGGCCGCTGACGGGAGCTCACCCGCGGAGCGCGGCACGGGGGAGCCGCGCCCGGGGGTGAGCGCACCGGGCCACGGGGGAGCAGTGCGGGCGGGCCGGCCACGGGGGACGGTCCGCCCGCACCGCGTGCCCGGCGTCCGGCTCCGGCGGGTCAGTCCTCCGGGAGGGGCTGCCGGGGCAGGGCCAGGGCCACGGTGTCGGCGAACTCCCGGACGGCGCTGGTGCGGGACACCACCCGGCCGCGGTGCACCACCAGCCGGCTGTGCCCGCCCGCCAGCACCCCGGCCAGGCCGTCGCCGCGCACCGCCAGCAGCTCGGCCGGGAAACCCGCGTCCACCCGGACGGGCGGCAGCCCCAGCACGGCCCGCGCCCGGCCGGCGACCGCGTCGTACGCCTCCTCCGGGCCGAGCGCCCCCGAGGACGCCAGCAGGAAGGCGGCCTCCAGCGGATCGGCCCGACCGACCGGCGCCGCGAGATCGCGCAGCGCCCCGCTGCCCGCCGCCAGCGGCACCCGGGCCTGCGTCAACTCGCGCACCACGGAGGGCCGCAGACCGCCGGGAGGGCGCTCGCCGCCGGCGCAGCCGCCGAACTGCGGCAGGCAGACCACCCGGACGCCCGCGCTCGCCAGCACGGTGGACGCGCCCGGGGCCAGCGCGTCGCACGGACCCAGCGTCACCCTCGGCCGGAGCGGCGCCAGCACACCCGTCATCCGGGCGAGCCGGCCCCGGTCGGCGCCCGAACAGTGCAGGTCGACGGGGAGGTCCGCCTCGCGGGCGGCCTCCAGCAGCACCTGCACGTACCCGACCGGGTCGGGGTCGGCCTCCGGGCAGCCGCCCACCGCCGCGGCGCCCAGCCGGAGCGCCTCGCGCAGCTGCGCCCGGCCGTCCGCGCCGGCCCGGCCGGTGAGCAGCCGGGGCATGGCGACCGCCTGGAGGTCGGTGAGACCGCGCAGCGCCCGCGCCGCGGTCAGCACCGCCTCCAGCCGGCCGAGCCCGTGCACGTCGCCGATCCGGACGTGGGTGCGCTGGGCGGTGGCGCCGTAGGCGAGTGCGGTGAGCGCGGCTTCGGTGACCCGGCGGACGAGCTCCGGCGGGCCGTCCGGCGGCGGGCCGGGCAGCGCCGCGGAGAAGGCGGTGTCGTAGTGGGCGTGCGGCTCGGCCGGGGCGGGCAGCAGCAGGTAGCCGGTGAGGTCGATCCGCGTCCCGCCGCTGCCGTCCGCCGGGCCGGAGGCCGGCGGCAGCGGACCGAGGCCGCCCGGGGTGCCCACCGCCAGGATGCGCTCGCCGGCGATCCGGACGTCCACCACCCGGCCGTCGGCGAGCCGGGCGCCGGTGAGCAGCAGGACGGGCTCCCGGCCGGGCGGCCCGTCGGCGGGTGCGTCTGCCCCGGTCATCGGCGCTCCTTCGGATCCTGTCGGCCGCGGCCTGCCGGTCGAGCCTAGGACGCAGGCGCACGGTCGCCGTGGAGGCGGGCGAAAGTCGTATCGGTCGGGCCGCCGGGATGCGCGGATCCTCGAACGGCCGTACGGCCTGCGGGTGTCCGTGCGGCCCGCCCCACCTGGGATCTTCCGTGGCGGATACGGATTTCACCTCTGGCCCGGAACCGTGTAATCTCTTCCTCGTTCGCCCCTATAGCTCAGTCGGTAGAGCGTCTCCATGGTAAGGAGAAGGTCTGCGGTTCGATTCCGCATGGGGGCTCTGGTGAAAGGCCTTCCGCTCCGGCGGGCGGTCGCTCATCAAAGCGGTGTAGCTCAGTTGGTAGAGCAAGCGGCTCATAATCGCTGTGTCACCGGTTCAAGTCCGGTCACCGCTACCCCGCGTAGTCGATCGGGGGGTCACCCTCCCGATCGGCTACACTTGTCTGTGTTCTTATTCGTTGTCCCAGGAAGGCACTCCCGTGGCTGCCACCGACGTCCGCCCGAAGATCACGCTGGCCTGCGTGGAGTGCAAGGAGCGGAACTACATCACCAAGAAGAACCGGCGCAACGACCCGGACCGTCTTGAGATGAAGAAGCACTGCCCGCGTTGCAACGCCCACACGGCGCACCGCGAGACCCGCTGACTTTGCCTCGACTCCAGGCCGCTCCCCCTCGCGGGGCGCGGCCTGGAGTCATTTCTGCATGTCTGCATGACGGTTGATCAGAGGAGTTGCCCATGCCGCTCGACCCCTCCTTCATCGGGCGGACCTACCCGCCCACCGCGCCGTACGAGGTCGGCCGGGAGAAGATCCGCGAGTTCGCCGTCGCCGTCGGCGACGCGAATCCCGCGTACACCGACCCGGAGGCCGCCAAGGCGTTCGGTCACCCGGACGTGATCGCGCCGCCGACCTTCCCGTTCGTCATCACCTACGCCGCCGCCGCGCAGGTCGTCACCGATCCGGAACTCGGCCTGGACTACAGCCGGGTGGTGCACGGCGACCAGAAGTTCGTGTACACCCGCCCGGTGCGGGCGGGTGACCGGCTGACCGTCACCGTGACGATCGACTCGATCAAGTCGCTGGCCGGCAACGACGTCCTGTCGGTGCGCGGCGAGGTCGACGACGAGTCCGGCGAGCACGTGGTGACGTCGGTCATGACCCTGGTCGCGCGTGCGGCCGACGAGGCGGGGGAGTGAACCCGATGACGATCAGCTTCGACGAGGTCGAGGTCGGCACCGAGCTGCCGGCGCAGTCCTTCCCGGTGACGCGCGCCACGCTGGTGCAGTACGCGGGCGCCTCCGGCGACTTCAACCCGATCCACTGGAACGAGAAGTTCGCGCTGGAGGTCGGCCTGCCGGACGTCATCGCGCACGGCATGTTCACCATGGCCGAGGCGGTCCGCGTCGTCACCGACTGGGTCGGCGACCCGGCCGCGGTGGTCGAGTACGGCGTGCGGTTCACCAAGCCGGTGCCCGTGCCGAACGACGGCGTCGGCGCGGTGATCGAGGTGTCCGGCAAGGTCGCGGCGCTGCTGGACGGCCGCCGGGTGCGCGTCGACCTGCTGGCGACCAGCGGTGGCCAGAAGGTGCTCGGCATGTCCCGCGCCGTGGTGCAGCTGGGCTGAGAAGGTGTCGGAGGGGCGGGCCCGCCGGGCGGCGGGCCCGCCCCTCGTCGTTCGCCGCCGGGGGAGTCCGGGCCGAGGACCGTCGCCCGGCGGCCGCTTCCGGTGCCGGTCCGCGGGCATGGCGTCCTCGATCCCCCTCCGTGCGGTGGTCGGCGCACGGCCGCGGGGTCGCCGCGGCGCGCTGACGTGACCATAACCAGGCGCCGGAGAGGCCTGCAAGGTGTCGTTGAACTCTGGACCATGCCGGCGGCGCCGGCCGCCCGGGCCGCCGCCCGCCCGCCGGCCGGACGCGGCAAGGCGCGTGCGTATTCGAAGCACGAGTCGGACGGCGCATCAATTTTCTTTTTCCGGAACGAGTTTCGGCGGGATATTCCGTCCGGTCAGTACATTTCTGTGGCGTTGCATCCGCGTTGATTTACGCGGAGTTGGTTGCAAGCGCGAATGTCACTCGCGTACGGTCCTGACCCGGGACGCGGCGGAACTGCCCGCTGTGCGCCCACCGTCACCGCTCACCCACTGAACGATCGTCCGCCGTACCGGAGTTGTCGCAGGCTGTGGCCTGTCCGGCGCCGGTCGCGGCCGGTCGAACCATCGTGTGAAGAGCCCGGATTCCGTGTCTGCCGCGCGCTGCGAGCGCGTGATTCGGGCTGCCTTCCCGCAGTCTCGGCTTTGCCGCCGATTTACCTGCGGGTGGCTCTCGGAAATGTTCCGACCGGACGAAATCACCGTACCCTGGGGAAGGACCGACCGTGCCTGTCGTGACCGCCGTTGAGGCCCAGCAGTGGCTGATCGAGAAGATCGCCCACCGGCTCTCAGTGCCTTCGGAGGACGTTCCGCCGGAGACGTACTTCGACGAGCTCGACCTCGACTCGACCGAGGCGCTCATCCTCGCCGGGGAGATGGAGAACTGGCTCGGCTTCGAACTCGGGACCACCACCCTCTGGTACCACCCGAGCATCAAGGACCTGGCCGAGTACATCGCGGAGGAGTCCGCCGCACGCGCCGGGGAGAACCATGCGGCCTCGGCGTGACGCCGGCCCCGCCGTCGTCCACCGGCTGGCCGAGGCCGGCGACGGCCTCGGCACGGTCTTCCTCGTCCACCCCGGCGCACTCGCCGCCGGCGTCCACCGCACCCTCGCCGAAGCCCTGCCGGCCGGCACCGGACTGACCGTCCTCGACCTGTCGGGGCACCCCGCCTACTGGGAGGCCGCACTCACCGGCGGCCGCGCCGACACCACCGTCGAGGAACTCGCCGACCGCATCGGCGACGAACTCGACGCCCTCGACGACGGCGGGCCGCGGACCCTGGCCGGCTGGTCCTTCGGCGGCGTGGTCGCCCAGGCCCTGGTCGAACGGATGCCGGCCGGGCGCCGGCCCGACCGGCTCGTCCTGCTCGACAGCATCGCGCCCACCCCCGAGTACCAGCAGCCCGACGACGCCCTCGAACCACCGCTGCTGCTCGGCTGGTTCGCCATGTACCTGGGCGCCAAGCGCGGCCGACCGGTCGACGTCGACCCGCACCTGCTCGCCGGCGGCGGCACCGAGGACGGCCTGCGCCACGTCCTCGCCGCCGCCGCGGCCGGCGGCGCCCTGCCCGCCGACACCGCACCGGCCGGCCTGCGCAAGCTCTACGACACGTACGTGGACGGGCTGCTGCGCAACAACCGGCTCACCGCCCCCTACACCGCCCGGCCCTCCACCGTCCCGCTGGTGCTCGTCACCGCCGAACGCAGCCTGCTGCCCGGCGACCGCACCCTCGGCTGGGGGCCGCTCGCCCCGCACGGGCTGGAGGTCCACCGCAGCCCCGGCGACCACTACACCATGCTCAGCCGGCCGGACGCCGCCGCCGTGATCGCGCGCCTGGTCCGCCCCGCCGCCCCCGCGCGGCGCGCACCCGCAACGAAGGTCTGACGCAGGCCCGTCCGTACGGGCCCGGCCGCCCGCAAGCCCAGGCCGGCGCCCGGCCCTCCGAGTTCGAGAGAGCCCTGCCGTGAACACCTCGAAGCCCACCAGCCCCCTGCCCGACGCGGAACTCGGCCGCCGGCTCGCGGACGAGCCGATCGCCATCGTCGGCCTCTCCGCGCTCTTCCCCAAGTCCCGCGACCTGCGGGAGTTCTGGGGCAACGTGATGTCCGCCGCCGACTGCATCGAGGACGTGCCGAGCACCCACTGGGACGTCTCCGAGCACTACGACCCGGACCCGTCCGCGCCCGACAAGACCTACGCCAGACGGGGCGGCTTCATGCCCACCGTCCCGTTCAACCCGATGGAGTTCGGGCTGCCGCCGACCACCCTGGAGGTCACCGACGTCCTCCAGCTGCTCAGCCTCGTCGTCGCCCGCGACGTGCTGCGCGACGCCGGCGCCGACCGCCCCTGGTACCGGCCCGACCGCACCGGCGTGGTGCTCGGCGTCACCGGCGCCAACCAGCTCACCCAGCCGCTCTCCGCCCGGCTGCAGACCCCCGTGCTCAAGGAGGTCGTCCGCAGCTGCGGCCTCAGCGAGCGCGACGCCGAGGAGATCGCCGAGAAGTTCAAGCTCGCCTTCGCCCCCTGGGAGGAGAACTCCTTCCCCGGCATGCTCGGCAACGTCGTCGCCGGCCGGATCGCCAACCGGCTCGACCTCGGCGGCACCAACATGACCATCGACGCCGCCTGCGCCAGCTCGCTCGCCGCCACCAAGGCCGCCGTCAGCGAACTGCTGGAGCACCGCGCCGACACGATGATCGCCGGCGGCTGCGACGCCGAGAACACGATCTTCATGTACCTCTGCTTCAGCAAGACCCCTGCCTTCTCCAAGGCCGGCCGGATCCGCCCCTTCGACAAGGACGCCGACGGCACCCTGATCGGCGAGGGCATCGGCATGTTCGCGCTGCGCCGCCTCGCCGACGCCGAACGCGACGGCAACGAGGTCTACGCCGTCATCCGCGGCATCGGCTCCTCCAGCGACGGCCGCTTCAAGTCCATCTACGCCCCGCGCAAGGAGGGCCAGATGGTCGCCCTGCGCCGCGCGTACGAGGACGCCCGCTGCACCCCCGACAGCGTCGAACTCTTCGAGGCGCACGGCACCGGCACCGCCGTCGGCGACGCCACCGAACTCTCCGCCCTCGCCGCCGTCGTCGCCGACACCACCGGGGAACGGCAGTACGCCGCGGTCGGCAGCGTGAAGTCCCAGATCGGCCACACCAAGGCCGCCGCCGGCGCCGCCGGCATGATCAAGCTGGCGCTCGCCCTGCACCACAAGGTGCTCCCGCCCACCATCAACGTCGACGAGCCCAACCCCGCGATCGACTTCACCGCCGGCCCGTTCTACGTCAACACCGAGAGCCGGCCCTGGATCAAGGACCCCCGGCGCACCGACCGCCGCGCCGCCATCTCCTCCTTCGGCTTCGGCGGCACCAACTTCCACTTCGTGCTCCAGGAGCACGGCGACGGCGACGACCTCAAGGTGATGTTCCCCGTCGCCCGGGTCCACCTCTGGCACGCCGCCGACCCGGCCGCCCTCGCCACGCAGCTCGCCGACGGCGCCCCCGCCGCCGAGGGCCCCGCCCCCGCCGACCACGCCCGGCTCGCCCTCGCCGCCCGCGACGACGCCGAACTCGCCGAGCTGCGCGCCCTCGCCGCCGCCGAACTGCGCGCCGAGCCCGACGCCGCCGACTGGGCCCACCCCCGCGGACTCTGGTACCGCCGCCGCGCCGCCGACACCGGCAAGGTCGGCGCCCTCTACGCCGGCCAGGGCAGCCAGTACGTCAACCCCGGCCACCGCGCCGTCCTCGCCCTGCCGCCGCTGCGCGCCGCCTTCGACCGCGCCAACCGCGAGTTCGACGGTGCCGAACTGCTCTCCCGGGTGGCCTTCCCGCCGCCCGCCTTCTCCACCGCGGCCCGCACCGCCCAGGAGGAGTCGCTGCGCCGCACCGCGTACGCGCAGCCCGCGATCGGCGCGCTCGCCGCCGGCCAGTACCGCTACCTCGGCGAACTCGGCTTCGCCGCGGACGGCCACCTCGGCCACAGCTTCGGCGAGCTGACCGCCCTCTGGGCGGCCGGCGCCCTCACCGACGACGCCTACTTCGCCCTCGCCCGGGCCCGCGGCGCCGCCATGGCCCCGCCCGCCGACCCCGGCTTCGACGCCGGCGCGATGGCCGCCGTCAGCGCCCCCGAGGCGAAGGTCGCCGAACTGCTCGCCGACCACCCCGAACTGGTGGTGTGCAACCGCAACGCCGCCGACCAGATCGTCGTCGGCGGCCCGACCGCCGCGGTGGAACGGCTGGTCGCCTCGGCGGCCGGAGCCGGGCTGCGGATCTCCCGGCTGCCGGTCTCCGCCGCCTTCCACACCCCCTTCGTCGGCCACGCCGTCGAGGCCTTCCGCGCCGCCGTCGACCGGGTGGAGGTCCGCCCGCCGCTGCGGCCCGTGTACGCCAACACCCCCGGCGGCCGCTACGGCGACGACCCCGCGGCCAACGCCGCCCTGCTCGCCGAACAGCTGATCAACCCGGTGCACTTCGCCGACCGGGTCGAGGAGATGTACGCGGCCGGATTCCGCACCTTCGTCGAGTTCGGCCCCAAGGGCGTCCTCACCCAGCTGGTCGCCCGCATCCTCGGCGACCGCCCGCACCACGCCGTCCGGCTCGACGGCGGACCGGGTGCCGACGCCGACCTCGCCCTCAAGCGGGCCGTCGCCCGACTCGCCGTCCTCGGAATCCCGTTGTCCGTCGCCGACCGCTACGCCGCGGCCGCACCGGAGGCGCTCCCGAGCAAGGGCATGACGGTGCCGCTGAACGGCATCAACCACGTCTCGGACGCCCGCAAGGCCGCCTACCGCGAAGCCCTGGAGAACGGCTACCGGGTCACCCCGGCGGCCGTACCGGCGGTACCCGCGCCGGGCGCGGAGCCCGTGGCCACCGCTCCGGCGGCGGTTGCCCCGCCCGCACCCGCACCCGCACCCGTCGCCGTGCCGGTCCCCGTGCCGCCGCCCGCCGCCGTACCGCCGGAGCCCGCACCCGTCCCCCTCCCCGCGAGGAACGCCGTCCAGGAGAACGCACCCGTGGACCACGACCACGCCGCCGCCGCGGCACCCGACCGACTGCCCGAGCTGATCGCCGACCACCTCGCACTCCACGACGACTACCTCAACGGCCAGCTGCAGAGCGCCCAGCGGCTCGCCGGACTGCTGGAGAACGCCGCCGGGCAGGGCCGGGTCGACGAGGTGCTCGCCGGTGTCACCGCCGTCAAGGAGCACGGCCTCGCCATCGGCCGCACCCACCTGCGGGCCAACGAGATCCTCCGCGACCTCGCCGCCCTGGAGCTCGGCGGTGCACCGGCCGCGCCCGCCCAGCCGCAGGCTGCCGCGGCGGCGCCGCCGGTGGCCGTCCCCGCCCTGCCGGCCGCCGCCCCGGTCGCCGAGTTCGTGCCGGTGGCCGCCGAGCCGTTGCCCGCCGCCGAAGCCCCGGTCGCACCGGCCCTGCCGCCGGCCCCGGCCCCGGTTCCGGCCCCCGCGCCCGCACCTGTGGTGCCGGCGGCTCCGGCGCCGTCGGTGAGTGCCTCCGAGGTGTCGGCTGCGCTGTTGGAGGTGGTGGCGCAGAAGACCGGGTATCCGGCGGAGATGCTCGAC